>NZ_JBHJZH010000007.1:0-204305 GCF_042270935.1 Pseudarthrobacter sp. NPDC055928 | reverse complement strand
GCGTCCGTCCCCCTCAAAGGGGACGGACGCCGTCGGGCTTTAACTGGGCCCACGCCGGCGGGGTTCCCTGGCCGAGCCTGCGAGGCGAGGGTGCCGGTGGGGACTAGTGGAAGAAGTGGCGGGCACCCGTGAAGTACATGGTGATGCCGGCCGCGTTGGCGGCGGCGATGACTTCATCGTCCCGGACGGAACCGCCGGGCTGGACCACGGCGCGGACGCCGGCGTCGATCAGGATCTGCAGGCCGTCGGCGAACGGGAAGAACGCATCCGAGGCAGCCACTGCACCGCGGGCCCGCTCAGGGGCGCCGCTCGCGGCGGCGTTCGAGGCACCGCCGGCACCTTCGACGTCGGACTCCACTTTCACGCCCAGAGTGTTGGCACGCTCGACGGCGAGGCGGCAGGAGTCCAGGCGGTTGACCTGGCCCATCCCGATACCCACGGCTGCACCGTCCGCGGCGATCAGGATGGCATTCGACTTGGCAGCGCGGCAGGCGGTCCAGGCGAAGGCGAGGTCTGCCAGAGTCTTCTCATCTGCGGCGTCACCGGCGGCGAGAGTCCAGTTGGCGGGGTTGTCGCCGTCGGCGTCCACCTTGTCCGACATCTGCACCAGGACACCACCGGAAACCTGACGCATTTCCGCCGGGTAGCGGCCGTAGCCTTCGGGCAGGGCGAGGAGGCGGATGTTCTTCTTCTTGGACAGGATCTCCACAGCTTCCGGCTCGAAAGCCGGCGCGATGACCACCTCGGTGAAGATGTTGGCCACGGTGCGGGCCATGCCGGCGGAGACCGTGCGGTTGGCGGCAATGACACCACCGAAGGCCGAGACGGGATCGCAGGCGTGGGCCTTGGCGTGGGCGTCGGCGATCGGGTCTTCAGCATCGGCTGCACCGACGGCCACACCGCACGGGTTGGCGTGCTTGATAACGGCGACAGCCGGCTCGGCGAAGTCGAATGCAGCGCGGAGGGCGGCATCGGCGTCGACGAAGTTGTTGTAGCTCATCGCCTTGCCGTGCAGCTGATCCGCCTGCGCAATGCCTGCGGGAGCGGCCTTATCAACGTACAGTGCGGCCTGCTGGTGGGGATTTTCGCCGTAGCGGAGGACCTCTGAGCGCTCCAGCGCAACGCCTGCGTAGGCAGGCCAGTCGATGACGCCGTCGCCGTCCTCGTCCAGGAACTGGCTGGCGGTCCACGTGGCCACGGCGTTGTCGTACGTGGCGGTGTGGGCGAAAGCCTTGGCTGCGAGCCGGCGTCGCGTTTTCAGGTCAAAGCCGCCCTCGGCCGCGGCTGTGACCACTTCGCCGTAGAAACCGGGGTCAACAACAATGGCGACGGCGGCGTGGTTCTTCGCAGCGGAGCGCACCATGGCGGGCCCGCCGATGTCGATCTGCTCGACGACGTCGTCCTGCGCGGCACCGGACTTGACGGTTTCCACGAACGGGTAGAGGTTCACTACCACGAGGTCGAAGGTTTCGATCTCCATGCCGGCGAGGGTTTCCATGTGTGCCGGGACGCGACGGTCGGCCAGGATGCCGCCGTGCACCCGGGGGTGCAGGGTCTTGACGCGGCCGTCAAGCATCTCCGGGGAGCCGGTGACTTCCTCGACTTCCTGGACCGGGATGCCGGCCTCGGCGATCTTCTTGGCCGTGGAGCCGGTGGATACGATCTTCACGCCCGCTGCGTGCAGGCCCTTGGCGAGCTCCTCCAGACCGGTCTTGTCGTATACCGAGATGAGGGCCCGGCGGATGGGAACACGGTCAAGCTGCGTGAAGCTCACAAAAGTCTCCGTCTTATCTCGCGGAACAGTGCCGCGGTTGGTGGGGATACGGCCAGTTTATCGCGTTGCCGGACTTCCCCCGTTTGCCCGGCGGAGTGTGAAGGTCTGTGGGCACGGATAGAGTTTTCACAGGAGGCCAAAATGAATACTTACACCACTGTGCCCAGCGGCGAACAGGTGGTCCAGGAACTGCCGTGGCGGTGGAAGGTCCAGGGGCGGATTTTCCTCATCGGGGGGCTGGGTTTCATGTTCGATGCCTGGGACGTGACGCTGAACGGCATCCTCATTCCCCTGCTGTCCACACACTGGGCCCTGGCCCCGGGCGAGGTTGCGTGGGTGGGTACGGCGAACCTGATCGGGATGGCGCTGGGTGCCTTTGTGTGGGGCACCATAGCGGACACCATCGGGCGCAAGAAGGCCTTCACAGCCACGCTGCTGATTTTCTCGCTTTTCACGGTCCTCGGTGCTTTCTCCCCCGACTTTGTTTGGTTCTGCGTTTTCCGCTTCATGGCCGGCTTTGGACTGGGTGGCTGTATTCCGGTGGACTACGCGCTGGTGGGTGAGTTCACTCCGCGGAAACAGCGTGGGAAGGTCCTCACTGCCATGGACGGCTGGTGGCCTGTCGGCGCCGCCCTGGCAGGATTTGTCTCCGCGGGACTGGTGGCCGTGTTCGGCGATTGGCGTCTGACCATGCTGGTCATGGTGTTGCCGGCGCTCCTGGTGTTCTGGGTCCGCCGGAGCGTCCCGGAATCCCCACTGTTCCTCATCCGCAAGGGACGGCGCGAGGAAGCCGCGAAGGTCATCGACGGCCTGGTGGCCGCCACCGGTGCCGAACCCCGCGCCTACAGCCTGCCCGATGCCCAGGAAGTTCCGCGGCTTTCCGCCGGCAGCGCCTGGCACCAGCTGCGGCTGGTGTGGCAGTTCAACTGGAAGATCACGGCCACGGCCTGGGCCCTGTTCTTCAGCATCCTGCTGGTGTATTACCTGTCGCTGACGTGGATGCCGCGGATCCTCATCGGTGCCGGCTTCGCTGAGTACAAGGCGTTCGTGACCACGGCGTCCATGGCCGCCGTCGGACTTCTGGGTGTGATCGTAGCCGCGCTGCTGGTGGAACGGGTGGGCCGCAAGTGGATCCTGGCAATCACAGGGCCGCTTTCAGCCCTGACCCTGGTGATCGTGGCGATTGTGGTGGACATCCCCACGGCCGCGGTGTTCTGGCTGCTGGTGTTCGGCTTCGTGGTCCAGGTGGCCATCCCGGTGCTCTACGCCTACGTTTCCGAGCTCTACCCGACGGAGCTACGCGGCACCGGGTTCGGCTGGGCGTCGACGTTCTCCAGGTTGGGCGCAGGCTTCGGCCCGCTCATTTTCGCGAACTATTTCTGGCCGGAGCTGGGCCTTGCCACCTCCTTCGCTCTTGCCGGCGGGCTGGTCCTGGTGGCCGTGCTGTGGATGGCGTTCTTCTCCCCGGAGACCAAACAGCGCCGCCTCGAGTAGGTCCTCCCTCCCCTCCCCAACTAAGTAGCAGCAGATGTCGTTTTGGGGGCTCAAAACGACATCTGCTGCTACCTACTTGGGTGACCAGCCGCGGCTCGTAAGCGCTGAGCGGACTTTGGCGACGGCGGCCCTGGCATCATTCAGCATGTGGCGTTTGGAAATTCGGACCAGCAACCAGCCGGCCCGCACAAAATCTTCCTCCCTTGCGATGTCCCGGACGATCTGCGCCGCCTCGGAATGGACTTCGCCGTCGTACTCCACGGCCACCTTTTGTTCCGGATAGGCCAGGTCCGGTTCACGCACGACGCCGGCGCTCAGGGCTGTGGGCACGTTCAGTTGTGCTTCGGGCAGGCCGGCATACACGAGTTCCAGCCGAAGCCTCGTTTCCGGGGCGGAATCCGAGCCCACGCGCGCCAGGTCCAGGGCAACGCGTGCCTTCTGGATACCGGGCGTCCCCTTGTGCCGGTCGAGCATGTCAGCAAGGTCCTCGCGCGTTGCGAACGGTTCCGATCTCGCTTCGAAGTCCGGCCTCGGAATCCTCAGCAAGTGATCGGCAACAACGGTCAGTTCCTCGATGCTCATCTTTCGGGAGCAGTCCAGCCAGGTCCTGGTTCGCGAGGTGATCAGGAGGCCGTTGTGTCTGACGATTTCATCGGCAAAGAACTGGCCTCGATGCCCCCGGACTCCGGTCCGGCGGGGCATGGCCAAGTTGTCCGGCCTGGAGATGTGGGTGAGGGATTCGTCCGCGCCCGGAAGGAAGCCCGGAAACTCCCACAAATTGAACGCCGTCGCATGGGAAGCAGCCGAAAATTCCGTGACCAACGTCAGCGGCCGGACTACCGACGCTTGTTCGGCGAACGTGTGGTGCGCTGGCTGCCTGACCCCTCGGCTCGGTACGACCAACGAACGGTGCCGCAGACGCGCAACCGTTGCACCGGCGTCGACCGCTTCCTGGAAAGTAAATGCCGCCGCACGCAGCTGTCCCGGCAGTGGCTGCGGAGTTTTCATGGGGCCATCGTGGCAAATTTTGCGCCGGGCCGCATAAGTTATCCACAGGTACGCCCCACTGGCCCAACTAGGTAGCAGCTGATGTCGTTTTGAAGGCCCAAAACGACATCAGCTGCTACCTAGTTGGGTGGGGAAGGCGGCGAGGGGTGTCGGGGCGGGGAAGGCGGTTAGGACACAGGAGCCGCGGCGAGGGCTGCGAGCGTGGAGACCAGGAGGCGGCGCTCCACCACTTTGATGCGTTCGTGCAAGGATTCCTCGGTGTCGGAGTCCTCGACCGTCACAGCTTCCTGGGCAATGATGGGCCCTGTGTCCACCCCTGCATCGGCCCAGTGCACCGTGCAGCCGGTGACCTTCACGCCGTAGGCCAGGGCGTCGCGGACACCGTGGGCGCCCGGGAATGAAGGCAGCAGCGCCGGATGCGTGTTGAGGTATCTGCCGTGGAATGCATCGATGAACTCGGCGCTGACAATGCGCATGAAGCCGGAGGAGACCACCACGTCCGGGGCGTAGGACGCCACCCTCGCGGTCAGCGCTTCATCCCATTCGGCGCGCGTGGGGAACGAGTTGAAGTTGACCACGAATGTCTCCAGTCCCGCCTCGGAAGCGCGTTCGACGCCGTATGTCCCCTCACGGTCGGAGCCCACGGCAGCGATCTCCACGTCCAGCTCCCCGGATTTGACGGCGTCGATGACTGCCTGGAGATTGGAGCCAGTACCGGATACGAGGACTACGATGCGCATGGGTCTAGCTTATGGGCAGGCTCGCGTAGGCTTGAAAACATGAACTCCCTCCCGGAACCCGCTGGTCGGCAGCGGACCAAACCACCGCTCAGCGAGGCAGCCAAGAGCTCGCTGAGCACCACGCACAATCTGTTCCGGGCGTTCATCGTCACCGTGCTGGGAGCCTTTTTCGTCTTCCAGCTCGACGTCAGCTACCTCTGGCTCACCGGCATCCTGACGGCAGCGAGCTTTGTCCTGGGCATCCTGCTGCTGATCCGCGCGGTCCGGCTCAAGGAGTCCAAGCTAGTGCTGGTCGGCACCATCTCCGGGCTGGTGGTTTCGCTGGTCATGGTGGTGGTCATCCTGGCGGCGTCCGTGTTCTTCGATGAGTTCCGCGATTACCAGCAGTGCATCCGACAGGCCATCACGGACCAGGCGATGTCCTCCTGCAGGGTCCAGATGGAGAACTCGCTGCCGCGCCTGCCCTGAGGCCGGCAGCTAGAGCGTCAACTCCGCTTCCTCTTCCACCTGCTGCTGGCGTTCCAACCACGGTCCTGCCGCGTACCCGATCACGACGCCGATGCCCACCTCAGCGGCCACCCAGGCTGCGGTCCACAGCGGGTCCGGCCCGATATCCGTTAGGCGTCCCAGGCCTGCTGAGCCGCGTGCCAGCCAAGCCAGTGCCGCGGACAGCAACCCGGCGACTACACCGACCAGCACGCCGAGCGCCAGCGTCGACACGGTCGCTGTGAACCAGCGGGCGTGGATCTTGATGGAAAGCCACTCGTCGAAGTGGTTCTCCCCTTCGCGCAGGAACCACCAGCCCGCCAGCAAGCCCGCCAGAACCGGCACCACCAGCGCCACAAACCCGTAGTCCAGCGAACCTGCAGGGATGGCAGCGAAGACGGGAATGGACGGCAGGGGCCCGGTGGCGGTTCCGAGCGGGCCCACCTGCGAACCAACGCCCATGGCAAACCCGGCTCCGGATGTCCAGGCGAGGGCAAAGACGGCGAGGTTGGGGAGGTACCCGAGTTGCGCGATGGTCAGCGCCGCACCTCCCAGGGCGCCGGCGTCGAGCCCTTCATAGACCGCCACCACCAGGTTCCAATGAATAAACAGGTCCGCAGCAAGTAACACGCACGCGAGCGCCAGCGCCGATGCCAACGCCACGAATCCGGCCTTGGCTGCGGAGGCCAGATAGGAACCAGCCCAGCGGGAATGCTGGCTGGTGCGGGAGATCCAGGCCACGGCGTCCACACCGATCAGCCGGCTCCACGACCCTGCCTCGCGCCGGGCACCCACCACCATCCCCAGTGCGTAAGGGATCAGCGGGACCAGCATGGCGTACCAGAGGTTGATGACAACGTCGGCGGTACGGCACACGAATCCGGTGGCCGCGCCGAAGGCGGCATAGACCATCCAGGACCCCAGCAGGGCCTGCCATAGCTGGTCAGTGTACGAAGCGCGCGCCAGCCGCCGCCCTGCCCGCCACGCGAGCAGGAACGGGATCAGTGTCAGTCCGAGGGGAACCAGGGTCAGCATGCCGGACCCTGCGCTGCCGGCCGCGCCAGACCCGACGTCGGCCAGTACCAGGGGAACGCCGTGGATCAGCAGCCACGCCTGGCCCGCAAGCCTGGCCAGGACGTCGAACTCGGCGTTCTGGAAACCGGCGGTAGCCCAGACGGCGATGATCGGCGCGATCACCACGAGGGCCGAAATGATGGCTGCCTGCGCCGTTTCAAGCGCCCCCTGCAGCCATAAGGGCATGGGAAGGCCTCGGTCTCCGGTCTGATCAGCGCGCAGTTTCATCGTGTTCCATGGTGTCACGGAGCGGCCTTCCCACGGGTCTGCGACAGGCTTAACGCGCCTACGAGACCCGGCTCACCAGAGTTCGTAGCTGCAGTGCGCCAGTTGGCCCGCGCCATGGCCCTACAGCGCTTTTTTCACACGTCAGCCGTAAAATTGGAATGTCCGCAATCAGTGGTTGGAGGCAGAAAAATGACTACCGCATCCCCACATGCACACGGCGTTCATTTCGGGCGCGCAGACGTCCAGAATGCCGGCATGGGTGTAGGTATTCTCTTGGTCGTGGTGGGCATCCTGGGCTTTGTCCCGGGCGTCACCACGCAGTACAGCGAATTGATGTTCCTTGGGCCTGATTCCCACGCCATGTTCCTTGGTTTGTTCCAGGTGTCCATGCTGCTCAATATTGTGCAACTGGCCATCGGCGCAACGGGCTGGGCGATGTCCCGGACCGAACATGGCGCGCGTAATTTCCTCTTGGGCGCCGGCGCGCTGTACATCGTCCTTGCCATTTTTGGGCTCAGTGTGGGTGTTGATTCGGCAGCCAATTTCCTGTCGTTCAACATGGCTGACAACTGGGCGCACCTGGTGCTGGGCGTTGCGATGATTGCTGGTGGCTGGCTGTTGTCCCGCAACATGGCCAGCGACAGAAGGTAACCCGGAACCGAACCCGGGAAATAGGAGCCGCGTATGAGGTTAGTTCAATAAATTCTGAATATTCGTCCTAAGGGCTGGTGCAGTTGGCGCGGTGACGCGGACAGCTGCACCGGCTTTCCTTGTGCCTCCTAAAGTTTCTGCGGCAAGTAACGGCAAGTAACGGCAATCACGACGGCGGCACGAAGACGCCGGGGCCGCTCACGGCGGCTCCCGGCGTCGATCGCGTACCAGAGACCCGGAAGTCAGCGGCTGTCAGCCGACGGCCCCCGGAGGTGCGTCAGCGGCGCATGTCGTCGATGTCGCGCTTGCCCTCAAGACCGTCCGTCTCGATGCGCTCCTTGCGGACTTCGTCATTGACCGTAACGTCATCCGTGACCACGTCCTTGTCGAGGCGTACCCGCTCCACCGGAACGGTTTCCTTCTCGACCACGGGGCGTTCCTCGTGGAGGGTCACCTCGTGTTCCTCTTCACTGATGTCCGGACCGGACATGGCCGCTCCACGGTTGGCTTCCGTGATCGGCTCGCGCTCCAAGCGGACTTCCTCGCGCTGCACGGGCACAGTCTTGGTGACATTCTCCGTGGTGACGTACTTCCGAAGCCGGACGCGGCCTGCGGCCTGCCGCTCTGTGCCGACGCGCAGGCGCTCTTCGGAGCGGGTCATGGCGTCGTCCGTCGTGGGACCCGACGTGTCGTGGCCGACGGCGCCGGCAGCCCGGGTGCCCGCATTCAGGTCGGCATCGCCTGCATAGTCGGTGTCCCTGTCGGTATTGGAGCGCGTCTCGGAGTATGTTCGGGCCTCGCGTTCGTAGTGGGCGTAGAGACGGTCCTCTTCCTCGGGTTCAAGGTGCCCGTCCGTATCCACCCGCGGGGCGTCTCTAATGTGGTCTTTCGTGTAAGGGACCACGAGGTCATCGCCTTCGGCCCGGGCGCCTTCCACCGGAACGAACGACTCGTGTGTGCCGAAGAGCCCGGTCTTGACGGTGACCCAGGTGGGCTCGCCCGTGTCGTCGTCGGCGTACAACTGGCCGATCGAGCCGATCTTCTCGCCGTCGGCTCCGATGACGTTTCCTCCCCGGTTGAGCAGGTTTTCGATGCTTTCCCTCGTGAGCATGACTTCTCCTTTGGATGGTTTCCTGGCTTGCGGTTGATCCACCAACCCGAACTACATCGGTGTCCGGAAAGGCTGGCATCCGCCCCATCTTCTTGAGGTTTCCGCTATAACTGCCCCTATACGATAAGCATGCTTATCATCGAAAGAAAAGCCTACTTAGTATTTTTTCCTCCCCTTCTTTGCGGGACCGCTAAGAAGGGGCATTTAGGGGGTCGACGGACGGCGCCACTCGGCGTAGCCTGTTGTCCACATCGAGAGGGGGGATGGGATGGGAGCGACACCGAAAGCCCGATGCCGCTCCGCCGTCCGGCCCCTTCTGCTTGCCCTCCTTGCCGCGGTGGCTTGGCTTGTGTGGGGAGCCGGAGCAGCCACCGCATCCAGCCTCGCCCCGGACGCCGGGGATCTCCTTAAGCCCGCGGCGTCCCCTCTTGCCGAGCCGCTCCCGGCCATTGAGCCTCCCCCCGTTGTCAGCGCCGGCGAACTTGCAGAGGCCACCGCAACCTCGGTCACGAATTCAGCAACAGGCGTCGTCACTCCGTTGGCCGCACCCGCCCTGCCGGTGGTCTCCGGCACTGTCGATACAGTCACCGACCTCGCGCCCTCGCTTCCAGAGTTGCCCCTGGTGCAGGCGCCCCTTCCGCTTCCCCTGACCGACGTCCTGCCTTTGCCCGACCAGTTGCCGCCGCTGCTGCCGGAACCCCTGCCCGCGCCCCTGCCTTTGCCGCTCCCGGACCTGGCGCCCGTTCCAGGGATAGCTCCGTTGCCCAGCCCGCCACCGCTCCCGACGCCGGCACCCGGCCGTGCGCCCACCGCGGCTCCCAGCCTCCCGGCGTCGGACGCTGTCGCGGCTGATGGCGTTGGCACCCAGGGCTCGGCGGCTGCCAACATCATCGCGACACCAACGGAACCGGCGAATGTCGCCGTCGAATCCAATACCTTGGGCTTCGGGTTCACCCCCGCCCAGGACCGCCCCGGAGTGGCCTCGCCTGCCGCGGCAACGGCCAGCCCTTCCGGGCCGGAAGACCGGGACCACATTCCCGGCAGGCTTGATCTGCCGGCCGCGGCTAATGCAGCGGGGACGGCCAGCTCCGGGTCGGCCGGAGGCGCCGACGGCGCGGCCGACCTTGGTGGGTCCTGGACAGCACTCCCCGCTGCCGTAAACGGACCAAAGATGTCCGGCGCCGAAACGTTGCCGGCCGGCCCTTCCTTCGATCCGGGGTCCTCACCCGACTGAACAGGTCACCCCTGCCCATTTCGCGGCAGAACATGACCACCGCCCACCATCGGTGCGCGGAAACCACATTCAGTCAGGAGTCACCGTCATGTCCATCACCATCACTGTGATCAACCGCGCCTGCGTCATCTCGACTGTGGGCAACTGGCCAGACCCGATGCGCAAGCTCGGCTAAGGGCCATGTTGGGTGGGGCGGTGCTGGGGGCCGCCCCACCCAACACGAGCCGGCAGGACTAATGGAACATTCCAGCCGCTCCACAGGCCGGGCACTGGAACAATGGGCGCATGAGCACCATCATCCTGGGCTGGGACCCGGTCCGCTGGAACCGCTGGAACTACGCGGCGGTTGTTGAACAAGTCGCCTATGCAGGGCTGCACCTTGAGCACTGGAGCGTGGGCCGCGGCATTGCCATCGGCACCGACGTGTGGCTGCTCGTCGTGGGAGACCACGCTCCCGGGCTGATCGGTCACGGCGTGGTGCTATCCCAGCAGCGGGAGCCCCTGGCAGAACCAGGGCCGCCCGAACCCGACGCCGCCCCGGACCATCCCGGATTTACGGTGCAGGTTGCCTTCGACGCGCTGCTGCCCCTGGGCGACCAGGTTCCTGCAGGACTTCTCCGGGAGGCGATGCCTGATGTCGCGTGGGATACCGCCGACGTCGCCGGCCTGGAACTCGGGCCCGGCGATGCTGCGGCCATCCGGGCCGTCTGGACCAGCTACGGCCCGTCGCAGGGAACTGACCCGACACAACCTGTTCCCGGCACCTACCCCGACAATGCTGTCGCACGCGTCGCGGTCAACCGGCACGAACGCGACCCCGAGGCACGGCGGGCCTGCATCGCGCATCGTGGCATCAACTGCGCGGCCTGCGGGTTCTCCTTCGAGATGGCCTACGGCGAAATTGGCGCGGACTTCATCCAGGTCCACCACGTGGTACCCGCTTCCCAACTGGGGAACGACTACGTGCTGGACCCGCTCACGGACCTCGTTCCGCTGTGCGCCAACTGCCATGCCATGGCCCACCACGGCGTTGGCTCACCGAGGACAGAAGCTGAGCTGCGGCACATCATCGCCAGCGCCGGATACCTGCGGGGAAACACCGTTGGCCCCGAAGAGCTTGAGGCCCAGCGGATTGCCCGCGAGATCCTTGGCCAACAGGCTGAATAAGGATCCCGGGCCCGGGCCGTGCGCCCGGTGCCACCAGGCGCCTCTGATCTGTTAACCCAAGCTTTCCCTGCGCTCTACTCCCGCGACCCCGGACCGTCAGCCCGGGCACCCACCGTGGAGGGGTGAGGATCGCAATTGTCGCTGAATCATTCCTGCCACTGATGAACGGGGTGACCCACTCCATCCTGCGGGTGCTGGAGCACCTGGAGGAACGGGGCCACGAGGTCCTGGTGATTGCCCCCTCAACACTGGACGCCAGGGACACCGCGGTCCCCGAGGCTGTGAACGGTGCATTGGTGCACCGGCTTCCCTCGGTGCCGCTGGCCGGGTACACCAATGTGCGCGTGGCGATGGGCGGTGTGTACCGGGTCAAGCGAATCCTTGCCGACTACGCACCCGACGTCGTCCACCTGGCATCACCCTTTGTCCTGGGCTGGCGCGCGGTGCAGGCGGCGCACCAGCTGGGCATCCCCACCGTCGCCATCTACCAGACCGAAGTCCCCAGTTACGCCGCCCGGTACGGGGTGCCGTTCCTGGAGAACTGGGCCTGGAACCGGGTGGAGAACATCCACCTGCTGGCCACCCGGACGCTGGTCCCATCCACCTTCGCCCTGAACCAGCTCCGCGGCCGCGGCATTCCGCGCGTGGACATGTGGCGGCGTGGTGTGGACACGGCCCGGTTTTCGCCTGGAAAGCGCGACGACGGGTGGCGGGCTACCGTGGCGCCCGGCGGTGAGCGGATCATCGGGTATGTGGGCCGGCTGGCCATCGAGAAGCAGGTCGAGGACCTGGCCGCGCTGGCCAATGTGCCCAATACGAAGCTGGTGATCGTGGGCGACGGCCCGCAGCGGGCAACCCTCGAGGAAGCCCTGCCGAACGCCACGTTCACAGGATTCCTCGGCGGCGAACAGCTTGCACGCGCGGTGGCCTCCTTCGATCTTTTTGTCCATCCCGGTGAGTTTGAGACGTTCTGCCAAACCATCCAGGAGGCCATGGCATCGGGCGTTCCTGTGGTTGCCACCGGACGCGGCGGTCCCCTGGACCTGGTGGAGAACTCCCGCACCGGGTGGCTGTACCAGCCCGGTGATTTGGCTGGACTGCGCGGACATGTCATGGACCTGATTGGCGATGACGCCAAGCGCCGCGCGTTCGCAGAGGCGGCCCATGCCTCGGTCCAGGACCGGACGTGGCCTGCGCTCAGCGCTGAACTGGTACGGCATTATCGCTCAGTGATCAGTGGTGAGCCGGTGGTTGAGCCTGTGCACCGCCCACCGGTGGTTGAGCTGGGCCCACCCCCGCCGGGTTCCGTGGCCGAGCCTGCGAAGTTAGGGCGCGGGTGGGTACTGTGAGGATCTCGGTCATCGGCTGCGGCTACCTCGGTGCTGTCCATGCCGCCACGCTCGCCTCGATGGGCCACACGGTAGTAGGCATCGACATCGACGCCGCGAGGGTGGACCACCTCAGGCGCGGGCACGCGCCCTTCTTTGAACCAGGCCTGGACGAACTGCTCCGGGACGGGAAGGCTACGGGCCGGCTTACATTCTCCACGGCCTTCTCCGAAGCCGACCGTGCGCAGGTCCACTTCCTGTGTGTGGGGACGCCGCAGTCCAAGACGTCCGACGGCGCCGACCTCACCTTCCTGGTGTCCGCCACCAAGGCGCTGCTTCCACACCTGGCAAGGGGCGCCGCCGTCGTTGGCAAATCCACGGTGCCGGTGGGAACCGTGGATATGCTTCGCGACATTCTGGCGAGCCGGCCAGATGTGCTGCTGGGCTGGAACCCTGAGTTCCTGCGGCAGGGGACTGCCGTCAAGGACTCGCTGGTTCCGGACCGGCTGGTCTACGGCGTGTCAGGCGGGCGGGCCTCCGCCTTTCATCGCGGGACGGGTGCTCCGCGCGGAGTGACCGCCGCACTGGATGCTGTCTACGAACCCCTGCTGCGCGCAGGCATTCCGAGGCTGGTCTCCAACTTTGCCACTGCGGAGCTGATCAAGTCGGCAGCCAATGCCTACCTGGCCACCAAGGTCAGCTTCATCAATGCAATGTCCGAGCTGTGCGATGCCTCCGGCGCCGACGTGACCGAACTCGGCGAGGCGATGGGGCTGGATCCTCGGATCGGCGGCCGGTACCTGCACGCTGGCCTGGGCTTCGGCGGAGGGTGCCTGCCCAAGGACATCCGCAGCTTTCGGGCACAGGCGGCCGCTTTGCAGGTGGATTCTGTGGACGACTGGATGGGATTGGTGGACGGCATCAATGTGGGCCAGCGTTCCCGCACCGTGGACCTGGCCCGTGAACTCTCCGGTGACCTGGCGGGCCGTACTGTCACTGTCCTCGGTGCCGCGTTCAAGCCGGACACGGACGACATCCGTGACTCCCCCGCGCTCGACGTCGCGGCTCGGCTCGCCGCGGCAGGCGCCCACGTGACGGTGACGGACCCGAAAGCCATCAACAACGCCTGGATGCGCTACCCCCAGCTGCGGTTCGAGGTGTCCACCCGGCGCGCGCTTGAGGACGCCGAACTGGTGCTGCTGCTCACCGAGTGGGAGGAGTATCGGCGCCTGAGCCCGGCTGAGGCGGGCGGACTGGTCCGACGGAAGATCATTCTGGATGCCCGGAATGTACTGGATGCCGTGGAGTGGCAGGCCAAAGGTTGGGTAGTCCGCGGCCTGGGACGGCAGTCCACGGAGCGGAGTGCCACGGCCCTGACCTAAAATGCGTAACTATTGAAGGATTCTTGGGCCGGCCGCCGCGCGATTTCGGGCTTTTCGCGCCCCGCCGGAGCCAATAGTCCCGCAAACTGGGGCGCCAACGGGCTAATTGTCGCCTTTTTGATATCGGGGAGTCCTTGCGGAGTAGTAAGCACACTGATTGAATTGGATCACGGGGTGAGGCGTCGGCACCAATTAAATCGACAAGGAAGTGTGATCATGGGAATTCTTGGATTTCTCATTTTGGGCCTGATAGCTGGAGCGATTGCCAAGGCAATCCTGCCCGGCAGGCAAGGAGGAGGCTGGCTCATCACCCTCGTCCTGGGTGTGGTCGGCGCTATCCTGGGCGGCTGGATCGGCTCCCTGATCTTTGGGGGCGGACTGGCCGAATTCTTCGACCTGCGCACCTGGCTGCTGGCCATCCTGGGCTCCATCATTGTCCTGCTCATCTACGGCGCAGTCACAAGGCGCGGCAGCCGCGTCTGACACGTACGTCCTTGAGGCGAAAAGGCGCCGCTCCCCCGGCCAGGGGACGGCGCCTTTGCCATGCCCGCCAAATTGCGCACAGAACAGGAAACCGATTCCACCTGCCGCATTGATATCCCGGATTCGCACTTTATGATGTGCGTGGGGGTGATTGGGTCATGGGGGGTTCGGGACGGCACAGCGAAGATTTGCCGGTAGGAGCTTTTGGCGATGACGCTGCCGCGCCGGGGACTTCCCAGGCGGGCGGTTCGCCGCGCGTTGCCGGTGACCCAACGGGGAGCCACGCCATGTTCGAGGCCAGTCCCGATGCCCTCCTGGCGATAGCCAAAGACGGCAGCATCCGGATCGCCAACGCCGCAGCGTCCCGGCTGTTCGGCGTCGCGGCCGATGAGCTCGTGGGAAGTGACCACCGGACGTTGCTGTCGGAGGGCTTCCGGAACGAGATCGAGCAGATCTTCCGGCGCCTCAGGGACCTGGAGCCGATCCCGCCACGTGAAGTTTTTGGCCTTCACAGTGACGGCACCGAGTTCGCCGCGGAGATGGCCGGCGCATTGCTGGAAACCGACGATGGTCCCCAGCTGCTGGTGTCGATCCGCAGCACCTCCCACCGGAAGGCTGCTGACGCAGACCTGCGCGAGGCCATGTCGCTGCTGACGGCAACCCTCGAATCCACCGCGGACGGCATCCTGGTGATCAGCTCGGACGGCAGTGTGGCGGGGTTCAATGACCAGTTTCTGAAGATGTGGGGCATCTCGCCCGAGCTTCTGGAAGGCGAAAGTGAAGAGCCCGTCATGCGGCTGATCGTCTCCCAGATTGAGAATCCTGAGGCCTTCATCGCGCGGCTCAACGAAGTAGCGTCCAGCCCGGATACGGAAAGCCATGACGTGCTGGATTTCAAGGACGGCCGGACCTTTGAACGATACTCCCGGCCGCGCCGCGTGGGCGAAAAGATCGTCGGCAGGGTGTGGAGCTTCCGCGACGTCACCCCGCGCCGGAAAGCCCAGGAACAGGCACAGCAGGCCATGCTGGACCTCGCCGCCCAGGCCGAGAAACTCCGGGCGCTGGCCTTCCAGGATCCCTTGACTGGGCTGGCCAACCGGGCAGTCTTCAACGATGGAGTGGCCACAGCCCTGCGCGAACCCCGCCTCAAGACCGTGGACGTGCTCCTGATCGACCTGGACGATTTCAAGGAAGTCAACGACATCCTGGGCCATCAGGCCGGCGACGACATGTTGGTGGAAGTGGCCCGCAGGCTCCGTGGCTGCGTCCCCACCGCGGATGTGGTGGCCAGGCTGGGCGGGGACGAGTTCGTGGTGCTGCTGACCGCCTGCCCCGACGCCGATGCCATCGCGGCGTGCATCGTCAGGTGCCTGCACGTTCCTGTGACCATCAGCGGCACCGTGTTCCGCCCCAGCCTGAGCCTTGGGCTGGCATCGGCCAGCGCGGATGCCATTGGCCCGTCTGAACTGCTGCGCCAGGCCGACATTGCCATGTATGCGGCCAAGGCCGCGGGCAAGAACCGTTTCCTGCGGTTCCACCCCGAGATGATGACAGCCCTCGTGCAGCGCACGGACATGGAGGCCGGGCTCCAGTTGGCCGTGCCGCGCGGCGAAATCTCCGTCGCCTTCCAGCCCATCGTGTCCCCGCGGATGGGGCAGGTAGTGCAGTTCGAGGCGCTGGCCAGGTGGGACCGCGGCGGCGAGCGCGTCCCGCCGTCGGTCTTTATCCCCTTGGCGGAACGCAGTGGGCTGATCAGCGAGATCGGTGAGGAAGTGATGGCGCTCGGCCTGGTGCAGCTGGCGTCGTGGCTGAGCGAGGACCCCACACGCTCGCTCGCGGTGAACGTTTCCGGAGTGCAGCTGCAGGACGCCCACTTTGCCGACGGCGTCCTCCGCCTCACCGAGGCCGCCGGTGTGGGCGCCTACCAGCTGGTCCTGGAAGTGACCGAGAGTGTATTTTTCGACGCCGACCAAAGCCTGATCAGGCAGCTGAGCAGCCTGCGCGAGGCCGGCGTTCGGGTGGCACTGGATGACTTCGGCACCGGCTACTCCTCGCTGGGCCGGCTGCAGGAGCTCCCCGTAGACACCGTCAAAATCGACCGGACCTTTGTGTCCATGGTACGGACCGGCGAGGAACGGCTGCCCATCCTCAGCTCGATGATCAATATGGCCCACAGCCTGGGCCTGACCGTCACCGCCGAGGGCGTTGAGACGGCGACGCAGGCCGACTACCTGACGGCGCTGGAGTGCGATTCGCTGCAGGGCTACCTGTTCTCACTGCCGGAAAATGGGAGCCGGCTGGAGCTGGCCGTTCGGCAGGCCAAACAGGCAATCGACGCGCTCGATGCCCGCACGGACCGCGCCTGAACGAGGGCACCACGCCCACCCCCAGCAAGGCACAGCCGCGAATCCCGCATGCGAGGACAATGAATCTATGGACGTCGTTGTCATCGAAACCCGGCCGCTCGGGGACCGCAGCTACCTGGTCCATGACGGGCAGGTGGCGCTGGTCATCGATCCGCAGCGGGACACGGACCGGGTGGAGGCCGCTGCCGCGGAAGCCAACGTCAGGATCACGCACGTTGCCGAAACCCACCTGCACAACGACTACCTCACGGGCGGGCTCATCCTGGCCCGCGCCCACGGCGCCGCCTACCTCGTGAACGGAGCGGACGCCGTCGAGTTTGAACGCGTGGAGATGGCCGACGGCGGCACGGTCCAGGTGGGCCGGCTCACCGTGAAGGCAGTGGCCACGCCGGGCCACACCCACCATCACCTCAGCTATGTGGTGACGGACGGCCGGGAACAGGCGGTGTTTTCGGGCGGCAGCCTGCTGTACGGATCGGTGGGCAGGACGGATCTGGTCAATGATGGCGACACCGAACAGCTGACCCACGCGCAGTATTCCTCGGTCCGCCGCCTCGCCGCCGAGGCCAGGCCGGACGCAGCCCTCTACCCCACGCACGGGTTCGGCTCCTTCTGTTCGTCCGGGCCGGCGTCGGGCGTTTACGGCTCCACCATCGGCGAACAGCAGGGAACCAACCACGCCTTCACGGATCCTGACGAGGAGCACTTTGTACGGGAGCTCATCAACAACCTCACCGCCTACCCGTCCTATTACGCGCACATGGCCCCGGCCAACCGGAGGGGCCCGGACGCCGCGGACCTTGCCGTACCGGAGTCGTTGGATCCGGACGAGCTCACCCATCGGCTGGCAGACGGTGAATGGGTGGTGGACCTCCGCCACCGGGTGGCCTTCGCCAGCAGCCACCTGCAGGGTTCTGTCAGCTTTGAGTACGGCCGCGGCTCCAGCTTCACCGCCTACCTGGGCTGGGTCCTGCCGTGGAACCGGCAACTGACGCTGGTGGGAGCCCGCGACGACGTCGAAAAGGCCATCCGGGACCTCTCCCGGATCGGCATCGACTCCCCCGACGCCGCCATCGGAACCGAGCCGTCGGCACTCGCGCCGGGCACCGCCGTCGCGCACTATCCACTGGTGGGCTGGGCCGAACTGGAGCACGGGCGAGCCGCCGGAGATGTGGTGCTGGATGTGCGGCGGACGGACGAGTACGACGGCGGCCACGTGGCCGGGGCGGTCAACATCCCGCTGCATGAGCTGCTGGGGCGGATGGCCGAGATTCCAGACGGCAGGGTGTGGGTGCACTGCGCCACCGGGTACCGCTCCGGGGTGGCTGCCAGCCTGCTCCAGCGCGCCGGCCGGGACGTGGTCCACGTGGACGCAAAGTACGGCGCTCTTGAGGTGTGAGGGATATCATAGGGGTGCGTCTCCGCCCAGGTCTCGGGCGGGCCCAGGTCTCACGTTTTTATGGGTAAAGGGCGCACCTATGGGGAGGGATCCGCGTGTCTCAGACAGGTCTCCTGGAACATCGTCCCGCCACTGGCAGGCGCACGGCCAAACTGGGTTGGCTGATTGCGCTTGGTGCCGTGGTGATGGCGGTTCTTGGGCTATATTTTGCTGCCAACAGCAGCACTGCAACCGCCATCGTGGCGGGTGATTTCTCCATCCTCCTGGCCGCGATCCTGGCTGGTCGAAGCTGCGCACACGCCGCACGCCGCGGCGGCGTGAATGCCCGGGCCTGGACCCTTATGTCGGTGGCCGCCTACGTTTGGGCGGCCGGCATGCTCGTTTGGACGTACTTCGGCCTCACCAACAACCACGTCTACCCCTTCCCCTCCCTGGCGGACGCCTTGTTCCTGTCCTATTCCGTGCCGGCCGCCATCGCCCTCTTCAGCTTTAAGCGTCCCGGCGGCACCACCCGGGTGGGGATGGTCCGGACTGCCTTGGACGCCGCTGTGATCGCTGGCTCCGTCCTGGTGGTCAGCTGGTATACGGCGTTGGGCCCGGCCTTCAGCGCGGAAGGCGACTTCCTGACCCGGCTCACGTCCATGGGCTACCCTGTGGTGGACGTGGTCATGACGTCCCTGGTGCTGGTCCTCGGAATGCGCAGGCAGCCCGGTGAGCGCCTGCCGTGGCTGTGTTTCGGCGGCGGCCTGCTGGTCCTCACCATCACGGACAGCATCTATGTGCGGCTGACGTTCGAAGGCGTCGCAGGCGTCACCGGATCACCGCTGGCCTTGGGATGGATTGGTGCCTTCCTCCTGATTGCGCTCGCACCGCTGCTCCCCTACGCGGAAAAACCGCGGCCGGACCGCAAGGCCTTTGCGCTGGCCCTGGAGCTGCTGCCCTACGTTCCGATCCTGGTGGCCGTGATCATGGTTGCGGCCCCGCACGTCAGCGAAATGAGCGCCTTCCTGCTGGTGGTGGCAAGAATCACCGTCGCCTGCATCCTGATCCGCCAGGTCCTGATCATCATAGAAAACCTCACCCTCACCACCGGACTGGAGCAGGAAGTTGCTGCCCGGACGGCGGAACTCGAGGGACTGGGCGCGATCGTCAAGTCCTCCTCGGACGCCATCTTCAGCACTACGCCGGAGGGCATCATCACCAGCTGGAACCCGGGGGCGGAGCGGCAGTACGGCTACATGGCCGCGGAAGCGCTGGGCCGCGACGCCCGGTTCCTGCTGCCGCCCGACAGCACAGCCGCGGATGATGAAGTGTTCGAGCAGCTTCGCGACAGCGGCGAAGCCATGAGCTTCGAGATCGAGCACCTACGCAAGGACGGGACAATCATCCCGGTGTCGCTGACCATCTCCCCCATCCGTGAGGCCGGGAACGTGCGCGGGGTCGCCGTTATTGCCAGGGACATCACCCTGCGCCGGGCCGCCGAACAGGAGCTGCAGGCGGCGCGGGAAGCCGCGCTGGAATCAAGCCGGCTCAAATCAGAGTTCCTGGCCACCATGAGCCACGAGATCCGCACACCCATGAACGGGGTGGTGGGACTGACCGCCCTACTCCTTGAGACGCCCCTGGACGAGACACAGAAGCAATATGCCCAAGGCGTCAAGGGTGCCGGTGAAGCGCTGCTTGCCCTCATCAACGACATCCTGGACTTCTCCAAACTGGAGGCCGGCAAGGTGGATTTGGACGTCCGGCCGTTCGATCCCCGCATGCTCGTGGAGGAAGTGGCAGGCCTGCTGACAGAGCCGGCGCAGGCCAAGAACTTGGAACTCATCGCCTACTGCCAAGCCGATGTTCCCGCCAGGCTGAACGGGGATTCCGGGCGGATCCGCCAGATCCTGCTGAACCTCGCTTCCAACGCCGTGAAGTTCACCGCGGCCGGGGAGGTGTCCATCCAGGTGAAGGTGGAGAAGCCTGACACCAAGCCCGGCACCACCGCAATGGTCTGCTTCGAAGTCCGTGATACCGGTATCGGCATTGATCCCGCCCATCATGCGAGGCTGTTCGAGTCCTTCTCGCAGGCGGACGCCTCCACTACCCGCCGCTACGGGGGCACCGGCCTGGGCCTGGCAATCTGCCGTCGGCTGACTGAGGCCATGGGTGGCGAGATCGCGCTGGAAAGCGTGCCCGGGGAAGGCAGCAGGTTCTGGTTCCGGATCCCACTGCCGGTGGCACCGCCGTCGACCGATCCTGTTCCCGCAGCCGGCTTCCTCACGGGGCTGAGGGTGCTGGTGGTGGACGACAACGCCACCAACCGCCTGGTGCTGGAATCCCAGCTCCGCGGCTGGAAGCTCCAGCCGGAAGCGGTTCCCGACGCCAAAGCTGCCCTCGCCCGGGCACGCGAGGCATCAGCCGCGGGGAAGCCGTTCGACCTCGCCGTGCTTGACCTCTGCATGCCGGACACCGATGGCCTGGAGCTCGCCCGCACCATGAAGGCCGACGCCGACCTGGCGGGCATCCAACTGATCATGCTGACCTCTACGATGCAGGTCAACGCAGCGGAGATCGCCGCCGCAGGGGTGCGCGAATGGCTCATGAAGCCGGTACGCAGCTCCGAGTTCTATAACCGCCTGGTACGCCTGATGTCCACCCGGGAACTCGCCGCGGTCCCCGCTGCGCCTGCCGGGTCGGTCCCGGAGCAGTCCTCCGCTGAGCTGACCATGGCGGAGGCGCCCTCCCGCGGCCGCATCCTGGTGGTGGAGGACAACGCGGTGAACCAGCTGGTGGCCCGGGCCACCGTGACCAAATTCGGCTATGCCGTGGACGTAGTGGCAGACGGCGCCGAGGCGGTCGCAGCCACCGCCCGAAGCCAGTACGCCGCCATTTTGATGGACTGCCACATGCCGGTCATGGACGGCTTCGAGGCTACCCGGGTCATCAGGGAACGCGAGGGCAAGCGGAGCCGCCTTCCCATCATCGCCATGACTGCCGGCGCCCTCGACGGCGACCGGGAACGCTGTCTGGCTGCGGGCATGGACGATTATCTCTCCAAGCCCGTGGACGCTGCGGAACTGGAGGCCGCGCTGGCCCGTTGGGTACCCGATCTGGCTCCCCAGCTGCTGGCTGTCACGGGCGGCGGACCGCCGTCGGTGGATCCGGACCGGCTGGCCATGCTGCGGGGCCTCGGCCCGGAGGATGGCCTGGGCCTGCTGCCGGCCGCCGCGGCGGCGTTCCGGAAGGACGTTCCGGCCCGGCTCGCAGTGTTGCGGGAGTCCGTGCACAATGGCGGCGGCCTGGCCCTGGCGCAGGCCGCGCACACGTTGAAGGGCGCGGCGGCCAACATTGGAGCAACGGCCGTGGCCAGCCTGTGCGGCCAGCTGGAAGAGATGGGGCGCAACGGAAATCACGACGGCGGCCCGCAACTGGTCAGCAGGCTGGAGGCTGAGCTCGCGCGGGTGAACTTCGAACTCGATCAAGCACTGGAGGTGGCGCAGTGAAAGTCCTGGTGGCAGATGACGACCCGGGCTCGCTCTTAGTGGCCAGGGCCGCCGTCGAACGCTACGGGCATGACTGCCTGGCGGCGGCCGACGGCGACGAGGCGTGGGCGCTGTACCTGGAACACCAGCCGGACGTGGTGGTCACGGACTGGATGATGCCGGGGATGGATGGGCTGGCGCTGTGCCGGGCCATCCGGGCGCGGGACGCGGACCTTTACACCTACGTGGTGCTGCTGACCTCGCAGGGGTCCCGCGACGACGTTCTCGCCGGGCTGGAGGCCGGCGCGGACGACTACGTCACCAAACCCCTGGACCCTTTCGTTCTGCACGCGCGGCTGCTGGTGGCGCTGCGAGTGACTACGCTTCACGCCGACCTGGCCCACTACCGTAAGGTGCTGTCGCAGCAGGCGAGGACGGACCCCCTCACCGGCCTGCACAACCGACTGAAGCTGGCAGAGGACCTGGAGCAGCTGCACGCCCGTAGCCAGCGGTACGCGGAGGTCTACTGCTTGGCCATGTGCGATGTGGACAACTTCAAAAGCTACAACGATATCTACGGGCACCAGGCGGGCGACCTCGCGCTCCGGGCCGTGGCTGCGGCTTTGGTGGGCGCGGCGCGCAAAAGCGACGGCGTCTACCGGTATGGGGGCGAAGAGTTCCTGCTGGTCCTGCCGAACCAGTCGCAGCTGGGCGCCAAGGCTTTTATGGAGCGGGCGCTGGTCAGCGTGCGCGACCTGGAACTGGCCCACTCCGGCGACCCCCGTGGGCAGCTGACGCTGAGCGCCGGCATCGCCGCCTACAGTGCGGATCACCAGGCCGACACCGAGACCCTCCTGGGTGAAGCCGATGCGGCGCTCTATGCGGCCAAGGCGGCCGGGCGGAACCGGGTGGAGCTGGCGGTGTAGGCGCTTTCACCACCAGTCCTGGCTGGCGGCTGGGCTACGCGGCTTTCTTGCGCTGTTTCGACTGGGCCGGCTTCTTGAGCGGCTGGCTCTTGGCCGGGCGGCTCTGCGCTGGCTGGTGGTTCGTTGGCTGGTGGTTCGGTGCCGGCTGCTTGGGCACAGGACGGCTCTGCGGTTCGAGGCGGCCCTGCTCACGCTGGACCGGCACAGGCTTGGGCTCGGGCTCGGCTGACGGCACAGCGGCAGGCTCCGCTGCAGTTTCCGGCTCATCCGCCAGGTCAACATCATCCTGCACGCCTGCCACAGCCTGCGCGTACTGACGGTTGCGCTGCCAGCGGCGGACCAGGTTGATGGCGGCCAGGACGCCGGCGAGCGGTGTCAGCACTGCGGCCGCGTAGACGAACAGCAGCCATGTCAGGGTGGCCATCGGCGGCTGGTTATTGTTCAGGAGCGAGAGCCCGCCGAGCATGGCGATGACCCAAAACAGCACCACTGCCACGAGAACCGCGGCAGCAGGAAAATACTCGTTCTTTACAATCTTCTTCAGGGTTTCCACGCATTTCCTCCTGCCTGGCCGGGGGCTGCGGCGACAGGCCGCATCAACACCAGTATGGGGCTGCCGGAGCGCGGATTCGGGCAACACGCAGGCAGTGGTGACGAACCTAACTCCAGGCCGTGTCGGGGAGCTATTTCCGGGCCAGGCAAGGCTGCCCAAAATGCGTCATTTACGGACGCCTGCGAAGCCGCCGGCCTCGGATTTACGCCGGTGGCGGGTGCCCACTGGGCCTAAAGTTAAGCATTCCGGTCGAGCTGCCGGAACAGTGGCCGGTTCCGCGGCCCTTCCCTGCCAAGGAGGCACCGAATACGGTGGATTTGTCCGGCCATGCCGCCGGACCGATACGCACCGATACGCACCCTTTTTGGAGGTCCTCATGCGCAAAGTAACTGCTGGCCTGTTCCACTCCGTTGATGGAGTGGTGTCGGACCCGAACCTCTGGCAGTTCGACAGCTTCGACGAAGACCTGGGCAAGGGCATGACGGAGATGATGGAGCGCGTGGACACCGGAGTCCTGGGCAGGGTGAGCTACCAGGAGTGGGCGGGCTACTGGCCCAACGCGACCGTGGACGACGACTTCGCCGGCTTCATCAACCCGATGGAAAAGTTTGTGGCCTCCAGGACTCTGCCTGAGCCGCTGGAGTGGCAGAACTCGCACCTGATCCAGGGCCCGCTGGAAGACTTTGTCGCGGAGCTGAAACAGCGCGACGGCGGCGAGATCGCCGTGTTCGGCAGCATTTCCGTCACGCGTCAACTGTTGTTCGCAGGGCTGCTGGACGAGCTCACCCTGATGACTCATCCGGTAGTGGCCGGCAGCGGCAGGCGCCTGTTTGAGGACGGCGACCCCGTCACCCGCCTCACCCTGAAGGATGAGTACAGGACCAGCAAAGGCAACGTCATCAGCACGTACAGCCTGCTGGGCGGCTGAGCCACGGTCTTCGAGCGGGCGGCCTACAGGAGGCCTACAGCAGGGACGGTGAGCGCGGGGCCTTCGGCATCCGGGGCACCCAGCAACGCACCCTATCCCGGTATCGCTCGAAGTCTTCGCCGAAGCGGTCCAGGAGGTCAGCTTCCTCAAGCGGCCGGACAACATAGTTCCACACCAGGGAGCCAACCACCGCGTAGGCGATGACAAGCCACGACTGCAGGATGATGCCAACCGCGGCGCCCTGGACGATGCCTGCGACGGCCATCGGATTACGGATCCAGCGATACGGGCCTGCGATCACCAAGCGGTTGGGCATCGCCGCCGGCAGCGGCGTGCCATTTCCCACGGCCGACATCACCACTGCGGACCAGATGCCCAGGGCGCTGGCGAGTACAAGAACCCCCACGCCCACAGGGCCTGCCACTGAGGGAAAGGGGATTGCCACCGCCCAGCGCTGTTCGAAAAACGCGATGCCAAGCGGAATCATCGCCAGGAAAAACCCCCAGAAAAGGACGATTTGACCGAAAGTTGAAAGCACGTGGATTGCCGCGCTGGAGCGAACAGTGGCGGGACGGAATGCGAACGGACCACGGATGATCCACGAGGTCGGTACGCGCCCGCGCAGGATGACGCCGAGCGAGGCCAGCGAAGCTCCGGCGGCGGCACCCATGGTGAGCACGCCCCAACCCGCTTCGGTTGTGACCGTGGCGTAAACCGCCATGCCGATGGCGACGGCACACGTCCAGCCGGCACCCACCACCGCGGCAGCCCGGACGCCTGCTGCGGCCATAGCTGAGGCAATGACGAACAGTGGAATGTCTAAAATGGCCACGGTAATCGGGTCGAGATTTCCGAGGGTCGCTTCACGCACTGCTGGCGACATGAAGACCGCAACCCACCAGCAGGCACCGGCTACCGCCTGGACGCCAAAATAGGCCCGGGCCCACCGAACCAACTCCGTCACCGGTTCAACCCCCACCCATCGTCCTTCGGCTTGCTGGCCTAAGCCTACTGACTTCCAGCCAGCCTTCCGCTGGCTGGTTTTCGGCCGCTGGACGGTTGGCGCGGGCGGACCGGTGCGCAATAGTGGATACATGCCAGCTTCCCCGTCTCAACCCACGGTTCGACGTGCCCTCCTCACCGGGCCGGATTCCAGGCAAGTAGGACGCCTTATTGGGACTTACTTGCGACAAACGGAGCATGAGAAGGCCGTGAACCTGTCGCTTCCGTCGCTGGGGCCGGATGAGGAACTCCCGCCAAATTACCAAGCCGAGGTCGACTGCCCCGAAACGGTATTCAAAACGGCGTCGGTGTACCTGGCGGAGATCGACGCCGAAGCGGTTGGAGTCGCCATCGCCTCAAAGGCCCGCGGTGCCACCGAAATCAAGCGGCTTTGGGCTGACCCGCAGGTACGCGGCCGAGGCATCGGCTCCGCGCTCCTTGATGCTGTCCTGCGGGAGAGCACCGGCGTTGTGCGCCTCTCAGTTTGGGATTGGCGGACACAGGCCGCGCGGCTATACGAATCAAGGGGGTTCGTCACCGTCCCCTCGTGGGACGCACGGCCCGGGCTGGTGTGCATGGAGCGCCGCCCTGAAGCCCTAACCCCTGTTCCGCTCCAATGACTGGCCGATGATCTGGGCGCCTTCGGGAAAGGCGCCCGGGTTCGTTCCCGAGTAGTTGAGGCGGATAAACGGGCCGGCCGGTTCGGCGGGAAACCACTCGTTGCCGCCTGCGATGATCACTCCGGCCGCTTCACAATCGCGGGTCAGGCGTTCGAGGTCGGTCCCGTCGGGAAGCCGTGCCCAGAGGTTCAGGCCACCCTTGGGCACCTGCTCGATGTGTGCCTGCGGCGCGTGCCGGCGCAGGCTGGTGACCAGCAGGTCGCGTCGGGCTTCGAGCTGGTGGCGGAGGCTGCGAAGGTGCGTCTGCCACCCGGGCTGCGTGACGACGTCGAGCGCTGCCGCCTGCAGCAGGCCGCTGACGTACATCGACTCGGCCGCCCGGTCCGCCAGGATGCGCTCTCGCGCCGGGCCGCGGGCGATCACCGCGGCCACGCGGATCGACGGAGAAACGCTCTTGGTCAGCGAGCGCAGGTAGACCACATGCCCAGAGTCGTCGCGGGAGGCGATTGGAACCGGGTTGGAGGTGATGCCGAAGTCGTGGGCCCAGTCGTCCTCCACAAGGAATGCGCCCTTCGCGCGCACTACGTCCAGGACCTGTTCGCGCCGTTCGGCTGACCACTGGGCACCAGTGGGATTTGCGTAGTTGGGCTGGGCGTAGAACAGCCGCGCGCCGGTCTCCTCGAAGGCGCGGGCCAATTCCGCGGTGTCCGGACCGTCCGGCCCGCTGGGCACCGGAACGACGCGCACGCCGGCCTGGGCCGCAGCCAGGATGGCACCCCAATAGGACGGCGATTCCATCAGCAGCGGCTGTCCGCGGCCAGCGAGTGCGCTGAAGATGGAACTCAGCCCACTTTGGCTGCCGGGAAGTACGACGACGTCACTCGGGTTCGGCGGTGTGGTCCCGGCAGGCGTCAAGGCGCCAAGCTCCTGCGCGAACCACGACTGCAGTTCCGGCATGCCGGCTGCGGGCGGGCGGGACAGCGCTGCGTCGCCGCGGGCTGCCCTGGCGAGGGCGGCACGGACCAGCCGTTCCGGCAGGAGTTCGCGGTCCGGGTAGCCGGAGTGGAAGGAGATGGCATCGTTGGCCACCGTGCGCATGGTGCTGGAGGCAGGGGGAAGCGGCGCCAGCGGTGACCGGAGGGCCGCGCTCTGCCAGCCGTAGTCGGACGGACGCGCGGTCCGGACCGCCCGCACGAACGTCCCGACGCCGGGTCTACTCTCAATCAGGCCCTGTGCCGTGAGGGTCTGCAGGGCCTTCTGCACTGTGACGGGACTTGCTTGGTACTCGGCCACCAGGGAACGGGTGGATGGCAGTTTCGCACCGGGCGCCGCTGCGGCGATCCATTTTTTCAAGTTCGCCACAATCCGGGAACTGCTATCGTAGTTCATGAGAGACAATAGTAGCGCTACTCAATCGGGACGCATAGTGCTATCCCCATCACCGCCGACCGGGCTCTGGTTGGGCCTCATCGGAGTAGCGGCCTTTTCCTTCACCGTTCCGTTCACCAAGGTCGCCGTCGCCGGCCTGTCCCCGCTGTTCATCGGTTCCGGCCGCGCAGTGGTGGCCGCCCTCCTCGCAGCCTTCGCCCTCGCACTTACCCGGCAGCGGCTCCCCCGCGGCGCGCAATGGGCGCGCCTGGCAGTCGTGGCCGCCGGCGTCGTCGTCGGGTTTCCGCTGCTCACGTCCTTCGCCCTGACAAGCACCCCCGCCAGCCACGGCGCCGTGGTGATCGCCCTGCTCCCCGCCGCGACCGCGACGGCGGCTGTCCTCCGCGGCCGCGAACGTCCGCCGCTGGCATTCTGGCTCATCACCGCCGTAGGAGTCCTCGCCGCCGTCGCTTTCGCCGCCCTGCAGTCCGGCGGCTTCGGACAACTGCACTGGGCTGACGTACTGCTCCTCGGCGCGGTGGTGGCTGCCGCTGTCGGTTATGCCGAAGGCGGTTTGCTGGCCCGTGAGCTCGGTGCGTGGCAAACCGTGTCCTGGGCTTTGGTGCTGGCTTCGCCGCTGATGGTGGCACTGACGGCCGTCTCCGTCTCGCTGCAGCCGCCTTCCGCGACGCCGGTCCAGTGGGCCGCCTTTGCCTACCTCGGCGTGGTGAGCATGTTCCTGGGCTTTTTCGCCTGGTACCGCGGGCTGGCCATCGGCCCCATCGCCCAGGTCAGCCAGGTCCAGCTCATCCAGCCGGTGCTGACCATTTGCTGGGCCGGGCTGCTGCTGGGCGAAACCCTGACCTGGGCCACCATGGTGGGCGGCCTTGCCGTCATCCTCTGCGCGGGGGCCGCCGTCCGGGTCCGGCTCAAGCCGCCTGCCGCCCAGCCCGCCTTCCTCCCCACTCCCCGAACCCTCCAACCTGCAAAGGATTAGCATCATGTACGTTCCTGCCCATTTCGAACCTGGCCCCGAGGCCGTCCAGGACCTGCTCAACCACCCCGGGGCGGCCAACCTGGTCACCATGACCTCGCAGGGCCTGCTGGCTACGCTGATGCCGTTTGTCTACGATGCTGCGGTGGGCGAGCACGGCGGGCTGCAAGGGCATCTGGCACGGAACAACGCGCAGTGGTCTGAGCCTGCCATCGGCGAAGCGCTCATGATCATCCAAGGCGCGGACGCGTACGTTTCGCCTTCCTGGTACGCATCCAAGGCTGAGCACGGCCGCGTGGTGCCCACCTGGAACTACTCCACGGCCCACGTGTACGGCACCCTGGTGGTCCACGAGGATCCGGCATGGCTCGCGGGCCAGGTCAGGCGCCTTACCGGCGCCCATGAGGCCGGCTTTGACCATCCATGGAGCGTGGACGACGCGCCGGAGCGCTACATCGCCGGCCAGTTGCGCGCGATCGTGGGCATCGAGCTAGTGATCTCCAGGATTGAGGCGAAGGCCAAGCTGAGCCAGAACCGGCCCGACGCCGACATCGACGGGGTGATCAATGGGCTCAGCGCCCGGGGGCAGTCGGAGAGCGCTGCCGACGTCGAGCGGGCCCGTCCGACGCGCCCCTAACTTGGGTGCCCGGCCGCCCAACTAAGTAGCAGTAGATGTCGTTATGGAGCCTCATAACGACATCTGCTGCTACCTACTTGGGGTGGGCGGAAGGGCGGCGGCGAGGGCAGCGATGTCCCTCGGCGTGGTGCGGCAGCAGCCGCCCAGAATGCGGGCACCGAGCTCCCGCCAGGCACCGGCTCCTGCCGCAAGCCCTGTTGGCACGCCGTCTGCTCCGGAAGCCCCGCCTTCGCCTTCAGCGCCCGATCCGGCGGCCCAGGTCTTCGTGGCGGCGTCATAGGATTCGCCGGAGTTCGGGTACGTGACCAGCGGCTTGGTGCCGGCCTCGCCGAGGGCTCCCAGGGCGGCCGGGACCAGGTGCAGCGGCACGCAGTTCACACCTACGGCCACCACGCGATCATCGGACCCGCAGAGTTCCGCTACCGCAGCCAGCGGTGTGCCGTCACTGATGTGCGCACCGTCCCGCAGCGAGAAGGAGAACCAGGATTCGACGTCGAACTCCCCCGTCAGTGCCAGCAGCGCCTCTGCTTCGGCAAAGGACGGTAGCGTCTCGCACGCCAGGAAGTCGGCGCCGGCGTCCACCAGCGCCGCGATGCGTGGGCGGTGGAAATCCTTGAAGGCTTCGGCGTCCAGGACATAATCCCCGCGGTACTCCGAGCCGTCCGCGAGGTAGGCGCCATAGGGGCCCACCGACCCGGCGACAAGCAGCGGCCCGGCTTGCGGATTCCGGGCAAGGTGTTCGAGCCGGGCCTCATCGGCCAGGCGGACCGAAAGCCTGACGAGGTCCAGCGCCGCGTCTTCTGAAAGCCCGCGCTGCGAAAACCCGAGCGGCGTGGCCTGGTAGCTGGCGGTCGTTGCCACATTTGCGCCGGCCTCGAAGTAGTCGCGGTGCACATCGCGGATCAGCTGCGGCTGCTCCAAAAGGACTTTGGCCGACCACAGCGGGTCATCCAGGCTGCAGCCGCGCGCCTCCAGCTCGGTGGCAAGGGCGCCGTCGGCCGTGAGGTACGCCCGGGCATCGAGAAGCTGGGACAGCGTGGTATTGCGGGGCATGGCATGAACTCCGGAGGTTTGCGGAAGGGTCCGTTGTTCATCATAAACAATTCAAGATGTGTTTAATGATCATGGCGAACTATGACCGGGGTGGCTGGCGGCACCTCCGTTAGACTCTGGCCTATGTCGAAATCCTCCAGCATGGGCCGCGGCATGCTGGCCATCCTGGCATTGGGTGCACGGCAGGGCGCAGGACTTCCCGGCGGCACTGTGGCAGGGATCGCCGCCGATCTGGACAAAGACCGCAGCCAGGTCTCGCGGAACCTCCGCACCGGTGAGCAGGAGGGATTCCTCAGCCGGACTGGCGAGCGCACGTCGTACACCCTGGATTGGTCCCTCCTGACCGATGCGCAGCAGTTGACCGCCCGGAGGCTGTATACAGACGGTGCCGTGGCTCTGGAGCACTTGGCCCGAGACACCGACGAGGCCTGCTTCCTTGGGGTGCTGCACGGCGCGGGCACGGTGACCATCGGCGAAAGCGTTCCGGCCAGCAGCAACCTGGTGGGCTCGTGGCTGGGCAGGCCCTACCCCGCGTACTGCAGCGACGCCGGGCAGGCTGCACTGTGGGAGTCATCGGACACCGAGGTGCGGACGGTGTTTGCCGGCGTCGACTTTGTGCGGCACGGCCCCAATACCCCGTCCGACGTCGACGACTTCCTTGCGCGGCTGGCCGCGGCGCGCGTGCGGGGTTACTCAGTGGTGGATGAGGAAGCGGAGCCGGGACTCTATTCGCTGGCCGTGCCCGTCCGGGACTTCAAGGGCGAGGTGGCGGCAGCGCTGCAGATCGTCGGCACGAAAGCCCGCCTGGAAGCGCGGCGGACTGAGTGCGCCGCGGCTTTGGTGGCACAGGGAACATGGCTTGAGGCCCGGCTGGGGTACCGGCAGCCGCTAAGCAGCCAGGACTAGGCGGGTACAGGACTAGCTGGCGGCAAGGGAACCCAGCCGCTCCGCTGCCCCACGCAGAACGGTGGCAACTCCCGCGGCATCCGTTCCCATTTGGGCACGGCTTCCCAGCACGCTGAGCGAGGCGAGGATGGCGCCGTCGGTCTTCCGCACAGGGACGGCGACTTCCACAATGTCGTGCTCGAATTCCTCGTCGGAAGTGACGTAGCCCCTGGGCACGTCGCGGGCCATCAGGTCCCACACTTCATCAATGGAATGTGCGGCGCCGGGGCCACCCACTCCGATGAAGTTCACCTCGTGCAGCAACTGGTCCAGGGCGGACCGGTCGTGGTCCCAGAGCAAGGCCCGGCCGGCACCAGTACACCACACCGGCGTCACCATCCCCGGCGCTACGAAGCTGCCCAGTCCGGCGTCGTTGCTGGAAGTGCGCAACAGGATCGCCCGGACGCCGTCCCGAATAGAGAGCCGTGCCCGCAACCCCAAGGCGGAAACCAGCGACTCCAGTTCTGGCTTCGCTGCACGTACCCAGCCGGTGTTGAGCGAAGCGGCCAGGCTGAAGAACCGCGGCCCGGTCAGGAACGGTCCCCGGTCCGCCCGTTCCAGCAGGCCCAGATCGCAGAGCTCCTGTGCGAGCCGTGACACGCGGCCCTGGTCCATGTCCAGTTCCGCCGCCAGCTGGGATACGCCGGGCTGCTGCCGACCGCGTTTTTCCCGGTCCACCACCAGCCGGAGAATGCGGAGCCCCTGCGCCAACGATGACGCCTCTGCGGACGAATCCACGCCTGTTACCCCTTACTGCCGGTGCCCGCACTATTGTTCCACGGCAATCCCCCGCGGTCGCGGAGGTGACGTGCGCTGGTTACGGAACTGCCGACGTCGTACGTTCACTTCCGGGCCCTGATATCCGGGGCTTCCTGCATGACCCGGTTCAAAATGGTCCCCCTCATCATGGAACCGGCGCCGGCGACCGGACACTATGAGGTATGGGCGATCCATCGGATGTCTCGGACGAGGTTTTGTGGTGCCAGGTGGTCAACGGTGATGGCGACGCCTTCGGGATACTTTTTGACCGCCACCATGACCGGGTCTGGCGTCACGCGACAAAAGTGCTGGGCCAGCCGCATGTGGCTGAGGACGTCACTGCCGTGGTCTTCTACGAAGCATGGCGACGGCGGGCCAGCATCCGCATGGTGAATGACTCAATACTGCCCTGGCTCCTGGTGACGACGAACAACACCCTTCGCAACCATGTCCGCCAGCAACGCCGCTACAGGCACTTCCTCAGCCAGCTTCCCCCGCCCGCGGATGAATCCGACATCGCCGAGAGTATCGCCGAAGCCGACGAGTCCACCTTCAAAACTACTGTGCTGAGGGAGGCTTTCACCCGGCTGAGGCCACCGGAGCGGGACGTGCTCACCCTTTGCATCATCGAGGGCCTTGGAGCCAGGGCCGCTGGCGCCGCCCTGGGCATCGCGGACGGAACGGTGAAGTCACGACTCCACCGGGCAAAGTCCCGGCTGGGGACCCTTTACAGCCAGATAGTGCAGGAATACGAGCCTGATGCCCAGGCAATCCTTGGACGGAGAACACCATGAACACTTCCCAGTTCCAGTCCGACCGGCGTGAAGCCCTGCGCAGGCAGCTCGTCGAGCTCCCCGGTCTCGCCGTGGTCGTCCCGCCGGCCCGTCCCCGCCCGACGCGACGGATCCTGCTCACGGCAGCGGCAGCCCTCGTCGGTGCGCTCGTGGTAGGGCAGATCAGCGTCACCGCCCAAAGCGCGCACGCAGCAGGCGTCCTGCGGGCCGTAGCGGACCAGTCCATGACCTTCGTCGATCCCGTGCCGGGGCCGGGGCAGTACCTGCTGGTGCACACGCACGCCAACTGGTCCGTCACCGGAATCGACGAGGCAGGAAACATGAATCACGGCATGAACGCCCAGACCATCGACGTCTACCGTCCGGCCAACCCCGACGACGACTGGGTCCTCAGGCGCGACTGGGGCGACGGACACCCGGTGCCCATGGAAATTGAGGTCATCCGGGCGAAGGACGGACATTTCTATGGCGGCCCTTGGACGCTGATGTCAGACGACGAGCTGGCTGCCCTGCCGAGGGACGGGCAAGCCTTGTATGACCACTTCAACTCCAGCTACCAGGGCGGATCAGCCTCACGGGATGAGAACAACTTCGTCCGGATCACCGACATCCTCAGGATGGGGCTCATTCCTGCGGACCTGCGTGCTGGCCTCTACCAGGCGCTGGCCCTGATCCCCGGAGTCACCGCCAGCGAGCAGGCCAACTTCGATGGCAAGGTTGGCGTGGCGATCGGGCGGACGGAGCCCCTTCGCGCCGGACAACGGGCAGAAATGATCATCGACCCCGCGAACGGGCTGGTCATCGGCGAACGGACCATCATGACCTACGCTGCCTTTGGCTTCGGGTCCAATGAGGTGACCGGACACACCGCCATCGACTACCGAATCGTGGATTCAGCTCCCCAGTGAGGGCCTGACCGGCGTTTGGCGGCCGTGCCGGAAGTAGAAGTAGCCGTAGCAGGCAGCGACAAACGGGACGCCGAAATAGAGTGCGGCCACCTGGTTGGGGTCCAGCGCGATGCCCACCAGCGAGATGACGCACAGCGTGAACGCCAGGATGGGCACCACGGGGAACCACGGAGCCTTATAGGCGAGGGCCGCAACGTCTCCGCCGTTCCGCACAAAAGCGCGCCGGTGGAAGAAGTGCGAGGCGGTAATGGACATCCATACGCCCACCACAGCGAAGCCGGCTACGGAGACCAACACCAGGTACACCGTTTCCGGGGCCACCACGCTGCTGACCAGCGAGGCGATGCCGCCCACCATGCTCACCGAGAGTGCGATCAGCGGGATGCCGCGGCGGGTCAGCTTCTTTAGGGCCCGGGGTGCGTGCCCCTCGTCCGCCAGGGAGTAGAGCATCCTGGCACAGGAGAAGAGGCCGCTGTTACCGGCGGACAGGAGCGCGGTGATGATCACAAAGTTCATGATGTCGGCGGCGAAAGGGATCCCGACGGCGGAGAAGACCGTGACGAACGGGCTCTCGTCCAGCCCCACTTCGGTGTACGGGATGGTGGCGGCGATGACGGCTATGGCCCCGACGAAGAAGATCAGCAGGCGTATCACGGTGGTGCGCATGGCTTTGGGGATGCTGGTGGCGGGGTCCTTGGTTTCGCCGGCCGCCACGCCGATGAGCTCGGAGCCGGAGAAGGCGTAGAACACGGCGAGCACGGTGACCAGCACGCCGGTGAAGCCGTTGGGGAACAGTCCGCCCTCAGTGGCGAAGTTCTCGAACAGACTGGGGTGGCTGCCGCCGTCGCTGAGTGGGCGGAAACCGAACAACGCGGCGCCGCCGAGGACGATGAGGCCAATGATGGCGCCTACCTTGACGATGGCGAACCAGAACTCGGACTCGCCGAAGAACTTGGCGGACACAGCGTTGAAGCCGAACAGCACGGCGGCGAACACCAGGCACCAGACCCACACGTCAACGTCCGGGAACCAGCGTTGCATGAGGAGCCCGGACGCAGTGAACTCGGAGCCGATGGCCACGGCCCAGCAGAGCCAGTACAGCCACGCCGTGGCGAAGCCGGTGGCTGGGCCGATGGAGCGCGCGGCGTAGATGTGGAATGCCCCGGAGACCGGATACGCGATGGCCAGCTCCCCCAGACAGGCCATCACGAGGTACACCACAAACGCGCCCACCAGGTAGGCGAGCACCGCGCCCAGCGGACCGGCCTGGGAGATGGTGTACCCCGAGCTGAGGAACAGGCCGGAGCCGATAACGCCGCCCATCGCGATCATCACCAGGTGCCGGGAGCCCATGGATCTGCGGAGTCCGGGTTGAACAGGTGCCAGCCCGGTCGGCGTCGTAGCGTCCAGCGTGAGGGGTGATGGGGATTCCACGATCGTCTCCAGGAGGGGTGGTCAGCAGGTGTGCGGCAGATGCGCGCACTCCAGTCCCGTCCCGGGTAACGAAGATATGCACGTCAACAGAGAGAAATTAGCACAATCACCGAATTACGATCGTTAAAATCATGCGAACTTGTTCATATTGCACACTTGTTACCTCGGGTGACCCGCCCCCTGGAGATCTAGGGTGCCACCAACGCTTCGCTGGCCTCCCACAGCCCCTGCGCCAGCCCGGCGTCGTACGCCTGCGGGTTGGCCTTGGCCAGTGCGCGCTTGGCATAGTAGGCGCCGGAGACCCAGTCAGTGCCCGCGGTGCCGTTGATGAGCCACAGCATGGTGTCGGCACCCTGGTCCGGACTGAGCATAAAGCGGTTGAGCAGGGTCTTGTAGGCGTGCCGCCACGGGCTGGAGGAGTCTGCCGCGAAGTTGGTGCGGACCACGCCCGGGTGGAATGCCGCCGTCGTGATTCCCTGCTCGCCGAACCGGCGGTGCAGTTCTGAAGTGAAGAGGATGTTGGCGAGCTTGGCGGTGCCGTAGGCACGGTGCGTGGAGTAGCTGTGCTCGGCGTTGAGGTCGAAGAGGTCCAGTTTGCCGAAGTTGTTGGCGCCGCTGGCGGTGTTGATGACCTTGGCGTTGCTGGCGGTGAGGACGTCCATGAGCTCGGTGGTGAGCAGGAACGGTGCCAGGTGATTGATCTGGAAGGTGGATTCGTTGCCGTCCACCGTGAGCTGGTGCCCGCTCCGGATGCCGCCGGCATTGTTGGCCAGGACGTCGATCCGGTCGTAATCGTCCCTGAGCTGCGCGGCGAGGGTGCGGACCTGGGCGAGTTCGGCGAAGTCGGTGACGAAGTAGTCCGCGTTCAGTTCCTTCGCGAGGGCCTGGGTCTTTTCCTCGGAACGGCCGACGACGACAACCCGGTCCCCTGCCTCCGCCAGCGTCCGCGCGGCTGCTGCGCCGATGCCGTCGCTGGCGCCGGTGATCACGATAGTGCGTTGGGTCAAGGGGTGTCCTTTGATCGGGATTCAGCGCTCGGGTAGAACACGCTGCCTCTGGGCACAACGACGGCGGGCCGGCCGGTGTTCCCCCTGTCCCCCCAAGTAAGTAGCAGCAGATGTCGTTTTGAGGGCTCAGAACGACATCTGCTGCTACTTAGTTGGGCTGGAGCGGGGGAAGTTAGCCAGCCACCCCGGCGAGGAAGAACAGGGCCGCCGCGATGGCGAAGCCCATCACACCGATCAGGGTTTCCATCACGGTCCAGGTCTTCAGCGTGGTTTTGACGTCCATGCCGAAGAAGCGGCCCACCAGCCAGAAGCCGGAGTCGTTGACGTGTGAGACAACCACGGAGCCAGCGGCCACGGCGATGACCAGCGCGGCAACCTGCATACCGGTCAGGCCGGCCAGTGCCACAGCCGGGGCGATCAGGCCTGCGGTGGTGGTCAGTGCCACGGTGGCCGAGCCCTGGGCGATGCGCAGGATGGCGGAGATCAGGAAGCCGGCAAGGATCAGCGGGATGCCCAGGTTGCCCAGCACGTCCGCCAGGGCCGCGCCGATGCCCGATGTGCGCAGAACGCCGCCGAACATGCCGCCGGCGCCGGTGATCAGGATGACCGAGCAGACCGGGCCGAGTGAGGATTCGAGCAACTTCTCGATGGCGCCGGCATCCTTGCCACGGCGGGCGCCCAGGACAAACACAGCCACGAGCACGGCGATCAGCAGGGCCACCGGGGTTTCGCCGATGGTGCGCAGGATCTGGAACCACTGCTCGTTCTTGACGCCTTCCGACAGCGCGCCGGATGAGGCCAGGGTGTTCAGCCCGGTGTTGAGGAAGATCAGGACGAGCGGCAGCAGCAGCAGGCCAACGATGGTGCGGAAACGCGGTGGGTGGGACTCGGCTTCAGCGGTGGCGTGGCCGAGGATTTCCGGAACGGGCAGGACCAGCTTCTTGCCGGTCCAGAGGCCGAACAGGTAGGCGGTGACGTACCAGGTGGGGATGGCGGTGATAAGGCCGGCGATCATGACCAGGCCGATGTTGGCGTCGAAGAAGGCTGCGGCGGAAACCGGGCCCGGGTGCGGCGGCAGGAAGATGTGCATCACGGAGAACGCACCGGCAGCCGGGAGGCCGTAGCGCAGCACTCCCCCGCCCAGGCGGTGGGCGACGGCGAAGACGACGGGCAGCATGACTACCAGGCCGGCGTCGAAGAAGATGGGGAAACCGAAGATCAGCGATGCGAGGCCCAGGGCGAACGGGGCCCGCTTCTCGCCGAAGACACCAATCAGGTACTCGGCAAGGACTTTCGCTCCGCCGGACGTTTCAACGATGCGGCCGAGCATTGCGCCGAGGCCGACGAGGAGCGCCACGGTGCCCAGGGTGGTGCCGAACCCGTTGATCAATACCGGTACCACCTGGTTGGCGGGGATTCCGGTGGCAAATGCTGTGGCGAGGCTGATCACGATCAGGGCGACGAGCGCGTGCATCCGCAGCTTGATGATCAGGAACAGCAGCACAACAATCGCTGCCGCGGCAATGAGCAGCAGGGGGCCTGCGCCCAGCGTTTGGGTCCATCCTTCGATGACCATGGTTCTCCTTTGAAACAGAATTTATTGGGGGGAAATCGGCGGTCCGGCGAGCCCAGGGCTCAAGGACCGATCAAAATTGAGGGGGTCAGCTAGCCGCCGGCTGTGCGGGCAGCTTGAGCGCTGCGATCACGGCGGCGACGATCTCCTCCGGGGAGAGGGAGATGTCCAGCCGGAGGCTTCCAGCGGCGAGTTCGCCGTCGGTCAGCGGTTCCAGGGTGGCCAGTTGGCTGGGCAGGAGCGTGGGCGGCATGAAGTGGCCTTCGCGGCCCTGCATGCGCTGGCCGATCAGGTCGGCCCCGCCGTGCAAGTGCAGGAACAGGACCCGGCCCTGCGCATCGGAGAGCAGCCGTCGGTAGCTCTGTTTGAGCGCTGAGCAGGTGAGCACGGTGCTTTTCCCGGCGGTGGCCTGAGTGGTCATCCAGTCCTGGATCTCCCGCAGCCAGGGCCAGCGGTCCTCGTCCTGCAGCGGAATGCCCTGGGTCATCTTGTCGATGTTGGACTGCGGGTGGAACTCGTCCGCTTCGGCACAGGCCCAGCCAAGCTGCCGGGAAAGAGCTGCCGCAATGGTGGACTTGCCGGAACCGGCAACGCCCATTACCACCAGGTGCGTGGCTGGATACTGCATGTTTTTACCTCCGAAGAAGACGCCGTTGGCTTAGTGAAGAAAGCTCGTTGCGCATCTCACAGTGAGGTGCGCTGGAGATAAGGTATCACCATTTCGTCCCACAGATACTATCTTTTGGTGTCACAAGTCATACCTTTACGACTTTCTCGGTACCATTGCAGGGCGCGCAGGCGCAGAGGAAGGTAGGCCAGATGTCGACGGCGACACCACAGGACGCGGAAACCGCGGACGACGGCGGGGCCTCCCCCGCGATGCATGAACGCGTTCTGGAGGCGGTTGGCATAGCCATCGCGTCCGGGAGCCTTCCGCCCGGAAGCCGGCTCACGCTGGACTTGCTCCAGCAGGAGTACGGGATCTCCCGCACCGTGGCCCGCGACACGATGAAGGTCCTCGAATCCATGAACCTCGTGTATTCCCGCCGCCGGGTGGGCATCGTGGTGCAGGAGCGCGCACTGTGGAACGTCTACGACCCCAAGCTGGTGCGCTGGCGCCTCGCCTCGGACAACAGCGCCGAGCAGTACAGCAGCCTCACGGAGCTGCGCATCGCCGTCGAACCCATTGCCGCGGCCGGGGCCGCGCGCCGGGCGAGCGCCGCCGAGCGCGCCAAACTGCTTTCGTTGGCGGGCGACCTTCGCCGGCTAGGTGAGGCCGGCGACCTCGAGGCCTTCCTGGCCGCGGACATCGAGTTCCATCGGATGCTGCTCCATAGCTGCGGCAACGAGATGTTCACGGCGCTGGAAGGCATGGTGGCCGAGGTCTTGACCAGCCGAACCAAGCAGGGGCTCATGCCGTTCAAGCCGCGGAACGAAGCGCTGCAGGCGCATGAGGATGTGGCTGCCGCGGTGGCCGGTGGGGACGCCGTCACCGCTGAGTCCGCCATGCACCACATCCTGGACGAGGTCCGGAACGCGATGGGCCTGCACTAGCCTGTCCTCTTCCCGGAGGCCGCGTTCCTGAGTAGCCTGCAATTAGGGACTCAAACTAGGGACCCTGTCGCGCCATACAGGAATTCTGTGAGGTGGAAAATGGCCATCGCCGGACATTCACAAAGGACAGCCGCTTCCGTGCCCGCAACAGTACCGCGGCGCAAAGGCAGCATGGTGGTCAGATGGATCACGTCCACAGACCACAAGATCATCGGGTACATGTACCTGATCGCCTCGTTTGTGTTCTTCATGATGGCCGGGGTGATGGCCCTGCTGATCCGGGCCGAGCTGTTCGAGCCCGGCATGCAGATCCTGCAGACCAAGGAGCAGTACAACCAGCTGTTCACGATGCACGGCACCATGATGCTGCTGATGTTCGCCACCCCGCTGTTCGCCGGCTTCGCCAACGTCATCATGCCCCTGCAGATTGGTGCACCTGACGTCGCGTTCCCGCGGCTGAACGCACTGGCTTTCTGGTTCTTCCTCTTCGGCTCCACTATCGCCGTCGCAGGCTTCATCACCCCGCAGGGCGCGGCGGCATTCGGCTGGTTCGCCTACGCACCGTTGAACAACACCACGTTCACCCCGGGCGTGGGAGGCGACCTGTGGGTCTTTGGCCTTGCGCTGTCCGGTTTCGGCACCATCCTCGGTGCCGTCAACTTCATCACCACCATCATCTGCATGCGTGCCCCGGGCCTGACCATGTGGCGGATGCCGATCTTCACCTGGAACACGCTGGTCACGGCAATCCTGGTGATCATGGCCTTTCCGCCGCTCGCCGCTGCACTGTTCGCCCTCGGTGCGGACCGCAAATTCGGCGCCCACATCTACGACCCGGAGAACGGCGGCGCCGTCCTGTGGCAGCACCTCTTCTGGTTCTTCGGCCACCCCGAGGTGTACATCATCGCCCTGCCGTTCTTCGGCATCGTCTCCGAGATTTTCCCGGTCTTCAGCCGGAAACCAATCTTCGGCTACAAGGGCCTGGTCTATGCCACCATCGCCATCGCCGCCCTGTCCATGACCGTGTGGGCGCACCACATGTACGTGACCGGTTCGGTGCTCCTGCCGTTCTTCGCCTTCATGACCATGCTGATCGCGGTGCCCACCGGAGTGAAGTTCTTCAACTGGATCGGCACCATGTGGCGCGGTTCCCTGACCTTTGAAACGCCCATGCTGTGGAGTCTCGGCTTCCTGATCACCTTCCTTTTCGGTGGCCTGACCGGCATCATCCTGGCCTCGCCGCCGTTGGACTTCCACGTCTCTGATTCCTACTTCGTGGTGGCGCACTTCCACTACGTCGTGTTCGGCACCGTGGTGTTCGCGATGTTCGCCGGCTTCTACTTCTGGTGGCCCAAGTGGACTGGCAAGATGCTCAACGAGCGGCTCGGCAAGATCCACTTCTGGATGCTGTTCCTCGGGTTCCACGGGACGTTCCTCATTCAGCACTGGCTGGGCGTCATGGGCATGCCCCGCCGGTACGCGGACTATCTGGTCGAAGACAACTTCATGTGGATGAACCAGTTTTCCAGCTTCGGGTCCTACCTCCTGGGCGCCTCGATGATCCCGTTCTTCTGGAACGTCTACATCACGGCGCGCTCGAGCGAAAAGGTCGAAGTGGACGATCCGTGGGGCTTCGGCGCCTCGCTCGAGTGGGCCACGTCCTGCCCGCCGCCACGCCACAACTTCACGTCCCTGCCAAGGATCCGCTCCGAGCGTCCGGCCCTTGACCTGCATCACCCGGAGCTTCGTGTGCGCGAGCACGACACCAGCCATAGCCCCGCGGCTGCAGCCCTGGGGGCGGCCGATATCGGCGAAAAGGACGTCCGTAATCCCAACCCGGACAAGTAGCCCTGGGGCACTGACACTGAGCAGGGCCGGTCGCTGACCGGCCCTGCTCAGTGCTGGCAACCGCGCGTCATACAGATGTGGGCTGGTCCGTAACAAACTGCAAGCCCGGGCCTGTTTCCGTAGGGTCGATCCCGATGCAATATGTCCACTCGTTGGATAAGCATGGATGCAACGCCATCCACCGCCAAAGACTTTCCGGACCTCGCGATTATCTCGGCACCAAAGGTGACAGTATTTGGTGGCACTTTTCGCGTGGGCTCCGGCTGATTGAAATGGGACCAAATTGGGGAATCTGGACTATAAAACTGTACGAACTCTCGGTCCGGAGGGATCAAATCTCGAGGCCGCTGCACATGAATGGTTCCGCAGAAATGGCATCGCCGGAACTGTTGTGCTGCATCCAAGCGTTGAGGACGCCATCGAAAAGACCGATGGCAAAGACGAAGCAATCATGGCGTGCGCCGCCTATCCAAAGTTTCACGACATTGTGTTCCGGAACCTCTCGACCCTGGAAATCGTCGACAGCTTCATTATGCCGACGCACAACATGGTTCTGGCCGCCGTCGGCAGCAGTGCCATATCGACCTGCGCCAGTCACCGCGCGCCCAGTTCCCTCCTGCCAGAAGGCGTGCGCTGGATCGAAAGCACCAGCAACTCGCAGGCAGCACTGGACTGCCTGAGCGGATCGGCAGATGCGTGCATAACCACCGATGTCTCCGCCCGGCGCCATGGAATGTCCGTGATTCGTGACTTCGGGCCGGTGCCCATGGCCTTTACGCTGCATGCCGCGCCCTAGCCATCGCACCGCATCAGAGACTGCTGGAAAAGACTTGGAACTGAGGAAGAAAAAATGAACCCGACAACAACAACCCCCAAGACTCTCGGGAGTTTTGTCGAAGACGCGAACAAAGGCCGAGCCGACTATCTGCGGCGTGTGCTGTCCCCCCTCGTGGACAGGTTCCGGCGCCGGCAGGAACTTGACGGACGCATCGAACGGCCCGCTGACAGCGATGTAACGCTCCTTCGGGAGATCGCGGACGTGGCAAGTACATTCCTTTTCGAAATGGGAAGGGACCAGCAGGCACGTGCCCTCCGCGAGGACATCGACGCCTGGATTGACGCTGGCCTCGACGCCAAACCCGCCTTTGACCGCAGCCGGGACACCTTCACCGTGGTCCCGAACAATGCTGAGATGTTCTTCCTGGGGGCTGTTTACGCCACCAACAGCGAACAGCCCTGCGGCCACCGGTTGGACTACTTCTACGCGCAGCGCCACGAGCCCACCTTTGTGACGTCGATAGCCGAGGAATATCCCCACCCGAACAATGTGGTGCAGGAGGTCATTCTCCTCGCAGGGAGCGAAGGTTTTACCCGCGGCAACTGCCTTGTCTTCTTCCCGGAAAATATTGCCGCGGCAGAAAAGATCAAGGAGCAGAACTATGCCGTGTTCTTCTTCAGCAAGTTCCAAGCCATCCATGAGGAAATCGGGGTGGCAGCTGCCCGCGAGGTGATGACGCCCGAATCCGTCATCCTCGATTCCGAGGGCATGGACCCCTACGGGTGCTACGAAGCCCGCAGCCTCTGGGGGTACCTGCACGACAGGGCACACTTCAGCGGCAAATGGCCTATTGGCGATTACACACTGCTGAAGATGAATTGGTTCATCGGGGTCCTTGAAGAGATCAAGGTTGATGCCAAAGCAATCCTCTTGGCTCACTCGACATCAATGCCTTATGCGAACGAACTGCTCGCCATGATTCTTGTCGAACGGCTGTTCCGCTACCCGCTGGAAAAGGAAGCGGAATCGAATTTTGACGCGGCAACGGGCGTCTTCCTGTATTCCTGGTTCCATGCCGCCGGAGCCCTTCAGGTCTCCGATGGCCGCCTGGCAATCGACCGTGAGGCTGTGCTCGCACTGCTCCCGCGGTTGGTGAGTGAGATCGAAGCCGTTGAAAACAGTGCGGATACGCCGGACGAATACAAAGCAGCGGCCAAAGCCTTTGTCTATGAGTACCTGGCCCCCGGCGGGGACGGCCGCAGGTACAGGTTCCTGCCATATCAGGACATCCTGCGCTCCAGGAGCAGCCACCTCGCTGAGCAGGCACCTCTCGACTTCTCCAATCCCGTCCTGTGATCCCGATGACTGTTGAGGGAGCTAACCCCGGGTCGACAAAACGGCCAAAGGTCTTGGCCCTGCACCAGCGTACGAGCCTCGCGTGGCTGTTTAACAGCGCAACAGCTGCCGGTTTTGACGTTGTCCTGGTGCCGCTCGACGCGGAGAAATCGGTCAGCCGCGACCAACTGCCGCCGTGCGTCACTGACGTCGTCTGGGCCGACTACACGCAGGACCTTGACCGCCTTGTCGGCTTCTTGGCCACGGTTATTGCCGAGCACGCCATCGATGGAGTACTCGCCTGCCACGAGGATTCCGTGGCCCTCGCAGCCCGCCTGGCGGAAGCCTGCGGACTGCCAGGCATCTCCCCGGCAACCGCGGACATTCTGCGCGACAAAGGAACCTTCCGGTCAGCGCTCGACGACGGCGGGTTGAACGTTCCGCGCTTCGCCGCCGGAACTGCGGAGGACGGACTCCTCGAAGCAAGTGCCAGTCTGCGGTTTCCGGCGGTTGTGAAACCGGTGGACGGGTACTCCAGCGCAGGGGTGATCAGGGTTGACCGGCATGAGTTGCTGCCGGAGGCCATCGCCAGTTGCCAGGAGGCAGCCCGGCCGCTCCGCGAACAACTCGGCATCACCGCGCAACGCCTGGTTGTGGAGGAATTCCTCGACGGCGTGGAGTTGGCCGTAGAGTCGCTGAGCTACGCGGGCGAGACGCAGATTCTCGCCATCGGGTTCAAGGGACAACCCGCCGGGCCCTACTTTGAAGAAAGCGTCTATCAGGCTCCCGCCCGGCTGGACGAAGAACTCCTTGAGCTCGTGCGCAACGAAGTAGTTTCCGCCCACAGGCACCTCGGAATTGGCTGGGGACCCACGCACACAGAGCTCAGGCTCGGTCCGGGCGGACAGCCGTACATCCTCGAGATCGGCGGACGGGTGGGCGGGTCCGGCGTCTCGCACTACATCGTGCAGGCATCGACCGGTGTGGACTACTTCGGAGAAGTCCTCGCGGCAGCAGTGGGCCGCGAACCAGAAGTGATGAATGTGCCAGAAATCCGGACCTTGGCGGCCGCCGGCAACTACATCGTGCAGTGCCAGGGGTCCGGGGTCTTCCAAGAGGTCGAAGGCCTGTCCGAGATCGGTACCGACCCCAGAGTCGACCTCGTAGTTTCCACCATGCAGCGCGGACACTTGGTCAAGCCCTATCCCGAATTCAGCGGCTACCCGGGGTTTGTGTTGTCCCGCCATGACGACATTGACGATCTTGAAGTCTTCCACCGGCAGCTCGACGACCGGATCAAGGTGGTTTTCCAGTGATCGCTGAAGCGGACAACATATGGTTTGACGGACGATTGGTCCAGGCCGACAAAGCCGCCATCAGCGTGATGAGCCACAGCCTGCACTATGCAAGCTCGGCCTTCGAGGGAATCCGGGTCTACGACGGCGTGCCGTTCAAATGTGAGCAGCACCTGGCCCGGTTGGCTGCGTCAGCGAACATCCTGGGCTACAACCTTCCGTACACCATTCCGGAAATGCAGGACGCCGTCGCTGCTGTGGTGAGCCGTAACGGCCTTCGGGATGCCTACGTCCGCCCGGTGGTCTGGCGCGGTGAGGAATCCGTGGGCGTCCGGGGCGAACGGTCAAGCGTCCATCTCGCCATCGCCGCGTGGGAATGGCCTTCGCCGTTCTCCGCCCGGCAGGTTGAAAACGGCATTTCCGTCCAGGTCTCGCGGTGGCGGCGGCCCTCGCCTGAGTCTGCGCCCACCAACGCAAAGTGCGCAAACCTCTACACGATCGGCACGCTGGCCGCGTCGGAAGCAAGCCAGGCAGGATTCGATGACGCCCTCTTCCTCAGCCACCGGGGATTTGTAGCCGATCTCACGGGGGCCAACATCTTCCTGGTCATCGACGGCGAACTGCACACGCCGGACTGTGACTCCTTCCTGGCGGGGATCACCCGGCAAACGATTCTCGACGGCGCGGCGGAGTTGGGCCTGAAAACGCACATCCGCGACATCCAGGTCGCGGAGCTGGACACAGCCACTGAGGTGTTTGTCTGCGGAACTGCCTACGAGATCCTGCCGGTGGCCCGGATCAACCAAACAACGTATTCCCCACCAGTGATTGCCGGGCGCATTCGCGACTGGTACCTGTCGCTGAGCCGGGTGAAGGAGCCGGTATGAGCGAGGCAAATTCTGGAAGCGGCCCAACTCAGCGTGTCCTCATGGTGGGGCTTGACTGGCCGGCCATCGATGCCGCTGCCCGGATGGGCCTGGACGTTGTGGTCATCTGCTCCAGCAAGGCGTGGAAAGCTTCCTTCCGCTCCCACCGGGCAGAGGTTTCGCCTCTGCTGGTGGAGGACCAGTCGGTGATCGACCAATGCCTGTCTGCCATCAGCCTTGCGGGGCTTGACCTGGAATCGTTCAGCGGCGTGTACACCACCGACGAGTTCTCCATCGGTGCGGCTGACCGGCTGGCAGAGCTCGCCGGTACGCCCAGAATGACGACGAACGGATCGGTGATCCAGTTCCGCGACAAGGCCGTGCAGAAGATGTCACTCAGCGGGAGCACGGTGAGGACCGCCAGAGCTGTCCATGTCCACGACATCCTGGCTTTTGACCCGGCGTCCCTGGACTGGTCCGGGCCACACGTCCTCAAGCCAGTAGCCAGTGCAGGGACCATGCATACGGCGAAAGTCGCCAGCGCCGGGGAGTTCTCGGAAGCGGTCGGCCGGATCCGCGGCACCCGGGCCGAAGACCTGAACTACGTCGTCGAGGAGTTTGTCACTGGCGAAGAGTGGATAGCGGACGGAATCATCTTCGACGGGAAAATCGAGTTCCTGTCCTTCAGCCGTTACGGCGAGCCATGCCTTGATTCCCTCGACGGCGGCCGGGCGATGACAATGCAGAAACTGGACCATGGTATGCACCGGGTCCATGTGGAGCGGTTGACGCCCTTCGTCCACGATGCCCTCGCTGCCCTTGGGGCGTTGAACGGGGCATTCCACATGGAGTTCTTCTACCGGCCAGGCGACGGCACAGCCATTTTCGGTGAATGCGGCATCCGCCGGGGCGGTGCCTTCACCTACGAACAGCTGCTGGCCAAGTACTCCTTCAACATCGTTGAAGCGGCTTTGAGGTGCTGCTTGGGGGAACGGCCTGATTGCGCCACCGTTTCCTCGCCCTCGGCTGTTGGCACCACGCAGCTGCTGAACGTGCCGGGCACGGTCCTGTCGAGTCCGAGCTATCTGAACATCGAGGCGCAACCGGACGTTGAGTTCGCCCGCGTCTTTTCACCGCCGGGATCGGTGGTTGCCCAGGGCGAAGGCCATGGAACTCACATCAGGTCGGCCGAGGCGCTGGTGGTGTCCCGCACAGACGCCGAGCTGGAGGCCAGCATCCGTGCCCTGCAGGAGTGGTTCCACGAGGCGTCCGTAGTGGTGCCGGTTACGCAGGATGTGGCGGAGTTGCGCCAGTGGCAGCGGAAACACTTCCCGGAGTCCGCAGCCGGCGACCGGACCTACGTGGGGCTGGACGGATGAAACCCAGGTTCCTGGAAATTGTCGGGATGGCATGGCTTGGCGATCCCCAGCTCGGCACGGCCAACCGCAGGACGCTCGCGTCCATGACGTACAGTGCCTTTTTCAAGGCGCTGGCGCGCGGGCTGCTGGTGGCGGTGTCTGTACTGTTCGCCACTACCCAGGTGAAACTGAGCGCCGGCGAAACGGCATGGGCCTTCACTATTGCCGGCGGCCTCGGGCTCATGGGGTCCCTCCTGGGCGGCTTCCTGTCGGACCGGTGGCATCCGCGGACGGTAGCCGCTGTGTCCTCGTTTCTTGCAGCCGCGGCCCTCACCGGGCTGGCCGCTTTCCCGCATGGATCGGTTTTTGTTGTTCTCCTCAGCGTCGCGACGTTTGCTGATCGTGTATCGAGTTCCAGCAACGCCACGCTCGCCGGGATTGCCGTTCCAGGTGATTACTCCGTCCTGACAAGGGCTCTTATGCGCACGGTGGGCAACATTGGCATTTCACTGGGGGCGGCTGCGGCGGTACCCGTTCTCCTTGCCTCCACGGCTCCCTGGTATATGGCAGCTTTTGCCGCGATGGCCGCCCTCGAGGCCCTCGCCGGCGGCTTTCTCCTTCGGGTCGGCGCCGATCGCCCCGCAGCCCCTGCCGCAAGAAGTCACTTCCCCGTGAGCATGGTTGCCCGCGATGGCAAGTACCTGACTTTCGCATTATTGGCGGGTTTGATGTCTGTCCTCTACCTCGTCCTGGATTTCCTCCTACCAATGTGGATCACCACCGGGACGTCTATGCCCACCTTCATGATCTCTGCGGCCGTCATCCTGAACACTGTCCTGGTGGTGTCGCTGCAGATGCGGTTTGCCGCCATGGCGTCCGGCTACGGGGCCGCCGTCCGGGCGTGCCTGCTGTCCGGAGGGGCACTGGCCTTGGCCACGGTTCTGTTCAGCGCCTCCGGGTCGTCCAACACCGTACTCGCCATCATTGCGCTGCTGCTGGGCGTGGCCACGTTGTCCGTGGCGGAGGTGGTATTTTCCGCCGCCGGCTGGACCCTCAGCTACGCCTTGGCGGATCAGCGCAGGCTCGGCGCCTACCAGGGAGTATTCTCCTTCGGTACGTCCCTCGGCGTCATGGCGGCGCCGTTGATCCTGACATTCACAGTGGTCAACCAGGGGCTTGGCGGCTGGCTACAGCTGGGGACGGGATTCCTGGGTCTTGCAGCTGCGATGTTCTTCATTCTGCGGCACAGGAGTTTCCGGAGAGCCGGCACCCCGGACCTTGTTACCGTGGACTAGGCATGGTTCAGGCCATTGTGCCAGACCGGGCCGCGCGGAAACGGCCGGGCGTAGACTCGCAGCATGAAATCGGATTGGGGGATCCTGGGTTTGCTTGCTGCGCTGGCAGTCGGGGTTGTGCCGGCCACTGGCTGCACCGTGGTTGCGTGCCCCGCCATCGGCTATGTCAGAACCCTGACGGTGCACGTCGAAGGAAACATCGCGGCCGTCAGCGATGTAAAGCTGTGCGACGAGACGCGATGTTCGGAACCGGGGCCTACGGCGGGCACGCCGGTCCCCATGAAGACCGTGGTCACGGAGTTCTCCCCCGAGCCGCAGCCAACCGTCACCTATCCGCCGTTCCACAGCCGCCGGGAAGATCAGGACACCTGGGTTTTCACTGTGAGCTCTGGCGATCCGGCAAAGGTCACTGTGCGGGCCCACGCCGCAGACGGCAGAGTGCTGGCAGAGCGGGAGCAAGAGCTTGTCTGGACGAGGGTGGGCGGAACCGAACAGTGCGGAGGGCCTGTCACTACGCCGCCGATCCTGTTGCCAGTGCCCTGACGGCACTTAGGGACCGTTGCACGGTCCTGTCGACCCAACACCCAGATTCGGCAGTTCCGGCCCCATTTTTAGCCCTTCCCACACGGCTTTCGACCGATCCGCCACCTAGCAACCACGTTCAGCAGGACGATGAGAGGCGTGGGCGCTGATTCACGGCCTACACCTTTCAGGACCAGCTGCGCGGCTGGTCGGTTACGTCGACAAACAGGAGTTGAAAGTGGCATCAACAATCACGAAAAAGACAGGGCTGCAGGCCGCGACGGCAATGGCCCTCGCCGTCGCTGGCATCTTTGGCGCCAGCCTCGCCGTCTCTTGGATCGCGGGATCACTGGGCATCTCAGCTGCGGCGGCATCCCAGATCGTTAGGGCCATCGAGGTCGGAGGCTGGGCGCTGGTCGCAATCGGCGCTGTCTTCGGTGCCGGGATCACGGGCGCACTGATCGCGACAGCCCGGGCAATCCTTTTCCGCGTCGGCCGGGCACAGGCTGTCGCCTAAATCAATGCTTCCTGGAATGGCGCGCGTGCTTGGGAGCATTCCGAAAGGGCTGCTCTCAAGCACGGGTTTGATCATGGCTGCCATAGCCGTCGTCGGTTACGTCGCGGTCGATGTGTCTTGGATCCGTGACGCCAAGGGACCGGGCAGCAGTCCGCTTTACGGTAGGGATTTCTTCCAGATCCTGGCGCGGAATATCGGCGCTGCGTTGGTGCTTTACTCGGGCGTTGTGACGCTAGGGCTCACCACCATAATCGGAGCGGGGATCCTGGCCCTGTACGTCGGGGCCACCCTGTCCCTTGGGTTGAATTCCGTTGGCGGGGCGGCCCTCTTCGCCGACGTGATTTGGTACGTCCCGTTCGAATTCTTCGGCCTGGTGTTGGCGACGACTGCCGGACTCCAGCCAGCCGCAGGGCTGGCGGGTCGCCTGATGAAGAACAAGCCCGTGAGCGTGGGCTCGTTCGTCGACTCCATCGCACGCTCCCTGGGCTCCTTGCTCATCGCCGTCGCCCTGATAGTCATCGGCGCGGCCATCGAGAGCGTCTTGATCCACCTGAAAACCTAAGGGAATCCAATGAACAACGAGGAGAATGCTGCGCGATCCGAGACCGTCATCCCGGTACCCCAGGCCCCGAAAACAGGATCGGAGCCGTACGCAGGGAGCCAGGTAAGTTCAACGTCGCGGGTGCTGTGGATCGGGGCGTATGTCGTCCTCATGGTGTTGATAGGCCTGCGGCTCCCCCTGGTACGTCAACACCTCACGGCAGAAGTGCCAGTGGAGGTGAAGGCCGGGCTGGGTGACGATCGCCTGCTCAGCCTCTCGATGACCGTGGGTACCGTCCTGTTTTTCCTGGTGTACGCCGTGATCATGTGCCTCTACTTCTCACTTGCCGGTTTCCTCGACAAACGGCTGGTCCCGGCCAAAGCGGTCATCGGTGGCGGTTTCAAGGTCGGCGTCTTTTTTGTGATCCCTGTGCTCGCCACCGTTCCGGTCAACCTGTTCAGCCTGGCGCTGGGCATCGTCCAGCCGCGGGACGTCCCCGGATATTGGTTCTATTTCCCGTCTATGGCAATACTCGCGCTGGGACTCTTCTACCGCCATTGGAAAAGCTTCCGGCCTGGGAGGAAGTGCCTCGTTGTGATTTCGGCTCTCGGGCTCTCAACGATCCTTGCCCTCGGCTAGCGCCTTCAAACCCAACTCTCCAGGACTGAAAGCCTCATGATTAGCCAGTACTACCGCCACTTACTCAGCATCCTAGGTTTCGTGGTTGCCGCCTGCTCCAGTATTTCTGTGGCGCTGTTGTGGGCCGCGCCGCCTCCCACCGGGCTCAAGAACATCGACCCCGCGGCTCTGAAGGCCACCATTGTCCTCATCCTCGCATTCCTTGGCGTTGTTATGCCGTTGGCTGCCATCTTCACCCCCGCCTTGCGGTGGCTCGTCCTCAAAGCCACTGTGTTCGCCGTCGCAGGTTTGACCAACGCGGTGGCGCTCAGCCCGGAGCTGGCGGTCCCGTTTCAAGATACGACGTCGGTCATTGCCGTCGCCTGCGGGCTCGGCATGGCGGTCGTCAGCATTCTGGCCTTCATGGACTCCGTCCAGAAGAAGAACCCGCAGAGCAAGTTCTAGACCCTGGTGAGCGCGAAACTTAACGCTGCTGACGTCGGCAGTCGCCCTGGGGGCGCGTCTGGCCCCGCTGCCTCTGAGTGGTTCGCCGATTATAGGACGTTGCGCGACTTCCGCGTGTTCGAGATAGTCAATGCCCTGCGTCTGTCGCTCACACTGGACAGTTTCAGGGTCCTTGTTGCCTTCGGTTCGATAGCCTTGGTTGTGGTCGGCAGCCTCGCATTTGTGTCGGCAATGTCAGTTCTCCGCGATGGCCCGTTCCGTGATGACTCGGCCGGTGTACTCGTTTGGGGGCTCCTCGCGATCCTTTACTCCACAGCCGCGATGGTGTTTAGCGAAATTGTCTCCAGCCGCAGACTGGCGGTCTCGGGCACACCGCACCTTGAGCTGTTCAGGTCCTTGGAACTTCCCTTCCGGCAAGTAGTTGTCAGGTATGGCGTGATACCACTGTTCCGGCGGATGGCCGTGCTCTACTACGCGGCAGCGTTGTTCCTCACCGTCTTCTTCGAGCCAACGGCGAACTACTCAAATATTGTCGCGGCTGCAGTCAGCGTCCTTACCCTGTCGTCCGCAGCGTGCTTGTACTCGGTTCTTCACTTCGCTTCGGCCCCGGCACGGCGAATGAGTGTACGTTGGCCGGCCTGCGGGTTGATGCTGTTGCTGGGCCTCGTTCTTGGAGCTGTCACCGGGGTACTGGGTTCCCGGCCCGGGCCATCCGCCATTTCCGTCGGGATAGTCCCGGACTACCTGCCGCTGATGTCACTGCTCGCCTGCGCCGCTGCCGGGTTGGTCCTACTGGGCAGCATCCGGAAGTGGCGCGCCCTCGGCTACAGAAGGGTACTCCTGGCCGCCCAGCTGAGTATGCACCGCAGCCAATCAGGCACTCTCACAAGATTCCTGTTGTTGGACCTCTTGTGCAGCAAGCAAGGTTCCGTAGTCGGCAGCATCATTTTGGCGTGGATCGCCGTCGTAGGTTTCCTTCTTGGAGCAGGCGGCGTCCTGCCACTGGCCACATCCCTCAACAGCCAGGACCTGCAACGATCCCTCGTTGGCATGACGGTGCTGCTCAGCTTGGGGATCACCGAACCGATGCTCCACCGGATCGGACCCACTGCGAAGCTCTATCATTTTCGTTTTGCCTGGGAGAACGGCAACTCGGCCGGAAGCGTTGTCGCCTCCGTCATCCGGGTGTATTTCCTCCTCGGAGGAATTATTGGCGTCTTCATCTTTTGCTGCGCATTCCTGATGTTTGGCGTTCCGGCTCCGGGCACCGTCCTTGTGGGAATCGTCGTCACGGCCTCAGGAATCATCGCAGAGACGCTCTCCCGGCCACCCATCAGCACCGACGGCACGAAATCCAATGACGTAATGGACGCACTTTTCACGCTGCTGCTGGTTTCTCCGTGCTCGCTCATCCTTGTCCTCAGCCCCGAATACGGCACCCTGCTGTTGTTGGGCTACTCCATCCTCTTAACTCTGGGAGCCGCCGCATGCCTGCGCACGCACCTATTGAAGCTTCGATCGAGCTCGACGGCGTAATGGCCGGCTATCGGCAGGATGCCCCGATCCTGCACGGGCTCAGTCTCTCCATGAACGCGCCCGGGCTGTACCGGGTGGCGGGCAGTAACGGCAGTGGTAAATCAACGCTGCTTGAACTTCTCAGCGGCTTCCTGCAGCCCTGGCAAGGCAGCGTTCGGCTGTGCGGGGTCGACGCCGCTTCTCCCCAAGCAAGGCGCCTGCGCAGCGTGTGCCGAACGACGCCGGCGGTGTACCCTTCCATGACCGTCCAGGACCATTTGACCTTCGCCGCCCGCAGCCGGCGGACAGACCCGAAGGCCAGCCGGGACCGGGTCGAAAAATACGGGCTGCATGACTGGTCTGAACAGCCCGCGGCGTCCTTGTCCACGGGAAACCTTCGCAAGCTCTGGCTTCTCATGTGCACAGTCGCGGATACCCCTGTTGTTGCCATCGACGAGCCTTTCAACGGCATGGACGCCCAAGGTATTGAGGCCCTCATAGGCGAACTGAACGAGTGGGCAGGGTCCAAGGTAATAGTCCTCGTTTCCCACACCGTCCCGGAGGGATTGTCCTTAGACCATTCCTTCATTTTCAGGCGGGCCGAAATGGATATCTGAGTGTGTTTCGACGGCATCGTGGACCCTCCGCAGCACGCAGGCACCCGCTCCGTTGTATCCAGAGAGCGGGTGCCTGCGAGCCGTTGCCGGTTCGGCTATCACTTCGAGCGGTCGATCTTTTTCACGAGGTTGTTCCTCTTGCGGTGCAGTTTCCACCAGCTGACAGTGCCATTGACCTGAATCTTCCCGAGTTCTTCCAAGCTGGGCAGATTCTGGTCTGCCAGCTCTCGGGACACCTCCTCGGTGTCCTTGTTCTCCCGCGCCTCGACGATAGCCTGCGCGGCCTTCACCCGGTCAGATGACAGCGGGTGCGAGGCGATCTCAGAGTCGACGGCGTCAAGCTTGGCTTTCAGTCCTTCAAGCGACTCACGATGGAACATCATGGTGATTTCATCTTCATTGCTTACTCCTTGCTGTGGATACCCGGCTGGGGTGGGGCAGATGAGATTATCCTTCCCCACCCGGAACGCGATCTAATGCGAATGATTATTGATATCATGAACTGATCCCCATCGACCCTCCTGAAAGTCCTGACTATGACCCCCGCACTGCTGGTAGAGAATCTGACGGTGTCCTTGCATGGACTGCCTTTGGTCAATGGGGTCAGTTTTGCGATCGAACCCGGCGAAAAGGTCGCCCTGTTGGGTGCCTCGGGTTCTGGCAAGTCCCTCACTGCCTCTGCCCTACTGGGACAGCTCCCGCGAAACATGTACGTGTCCGGCTCGCTGAGAATAGACGGCCGATACCTCCCACTGCGCCGAAAGCCAACAGAAGCCAGCGGGCTCTCAGCGATCCATCAAAATCCCCTCGCCGCACTCAACCCCTTGGTGCGGTTGGGCAGCCAGCTCGCAATCCCCCTGAAGAAGGCCGGGCTCTCATCCCAGTCGACGCACGAAAGGGCAATTGAGCTACTCACTTCAGTGGGCATCGAGGACCCTGAACGCATCCTGTCCAGCTACAGCGGCGAATTGTCCGGAGGCCAGTTGCAACGCGTCTGCATCGCCTTGGCTTTGGCATGCCGCGGCTCGGTCCTGGTCGCCGATGAGCCCACTACGGCCCTGGACGTCGTGTCACAGGCCAAGGTCCTTGACGTGCTTGCAGGGCCCTCAGCTGCAGCACAAGCGATCTTGTTCATCACGCACGATCTCGCCGCTGCCGAAACCTTGTGCACTCGGGTCCTGGTCATACGGGCCGGACGGATCGTGGAAGAAGCACCCATGGAAATCCTGCTGGCACAGCCGGAACATTCCTACACCACCCAGCTCGTAGAAGCTGCCTGGGCAGGGCACGGCGCGAGCGCATGAGCGCGACACTCAGCGCCCGCAGCCTCACGCACCATTATCGCGGCCATGGATTCCTCGGCCGGCGCCGGACACTGCCGGCCCTCCACGACCTTTCCCTTACGGTCTCTGCCGGCGACAGCATCGGCTTGGTGGGCAGTTCCGGTGCCGGTAAATCGACACTCTTGCGTTCCTTGCTTGCCTTGGAGAGGCCAGCCTCCGGCACTGTGGTCTTCAATGAAAGACCCGTCGCTCCTGGCTCCGCCAGTTCGTTGAGGTGGTACCGGAGGCTGGTGCAATATGTGCCTCAGAACCCTGCAAGCAGCCTTGATCCAAGCATGGACGTTCGCCGCCTGCTGCTAGAGCCTTTGAAGCAGCTTGGCATTGCCGGGGATCACCACACCATGATCAACCGTGCGCTGGAGCGGGTTGAACTGGAACCTGGAGTGCTCCGCCGCAAGCCTGGGCAATTATCCGGCGGCCAAAATCAGCGGGTGGCCATCGCCCGGGCATTGGTGCCGTCGCCGAGCATCCTCCTTGCGGACGAGCCCGTCAGCGGCCTTGACCTGCCATTGAGGAACACGGTTCTGGCTGTTCTCGGACAATTGGTTAACCGCGATGGGCTGGGCCTTTTGTTCGTTTCCCACGATCTCGGCGCCGTGTCCCTGCTCTGTTCGCGGACGGTGGTCCTCTCAGGGGGAAGGATAGTTGAGCAGGGCCCCACGGCGGAACTATTCCGCGATGCACGGCACCCGGCTACGCGGGAGCTCATCGCGTCGATCCCCCGCCGTGGTAGCAAAGCAGGCAACAAATGACGACGACGGCGGCGTCCGGCGTCGTCGGCAAAACCTCCGCGGCGGATCGCCTCCCCGGGAAACCCCTCCTCGCGGCCTCCTCCGCCAAGGAACCCGCCCCTCAGCTCCTGCTGGTCACCCAGCTCATCTTCAACCTCGGCTTCTACTCGGTGATTCCATTCCTTGCTGTCTCCATGCGCGAAGACTTCGGTATGGGAGCGCTGGCGATCGGGGTCGTCCTCGGCGCCCGGACTTTCGCGCAGCAAGGCCTGTTCCTGCTCGGCGGCGCGATGGCCGACCGGTGGGGAGCACGGCGCGGAATGATCATCGGTTGCTGGGTGAGGATCATCGGCTACCTTCTGCTGGCCACGGCGTCAGATTTCCCGCTGTTTCTGGTCGGTGCGGTGGTGTCCGGCATAGGCGGCGCCCTGTTCTCACCGGCGCTCGAAAGCCTGGTTGCGCGGGCAGAACGCAACACCAACAACTCCACCAGCCACAAACCAAACCTGTTTGCCCTCCTGGTCATCTGCGGCGAAATCGGAGCCGTGGCAGGTCCGCTTCTTGGCGCGCTCCTTCTCGGCGTCGGTTTTGACGCCGCCCTGCTGGCCGGAGCCGGCGTCTTTGCAGCCATGTCAGTCATTTTTCACCGCTTCTTGCCGCGCACGTCCGTGCAACAGCGGGAGGCGGTACCGGCGTCGGACGTTTGGTCCTGCCTACGGGAGAAACGGTTCCTGGCTTTCGCGGCGTTCTTCAGCGTCAATCTCCTGGCATACAACCAGCTCTATTTCGGGCTGCCGGTCGAACTGGAACGCAGTGGAACAGGCACTTCGGCCCTTGCAGCAATCTTTGCCTATGCCTCGGTGTTGACCATTACGCTTCAGTGGCCCATCGCGCGGCTCATGCGCCGGACCGGGGCCAGATGCGCGCTCACCACGGGATTTGCCCTGCAGGCTGCGGGCTTTGCCTCACTTTCCATCATGGCCGTTGTCCCTCCACCAGAGTCGGTGCCCTTCCTGCCCGCCGGAGTCATGGTCACGGCCCTGTCGCTCGGCCACATGTGCGTGGCTCCCGTGGCCATGGGCCTGGTGCTCGATTTCGCTGCCGGGCGTCCCACTGGCGCGTTCTACGGATTGCTCTCCAGCTGCGGAGGACTAGCGGCCCTCGCGGGGAACAAGGTCCTGGGTCCGCTCTATGAACACGCCTCCGCGTCCTCACTGGCCGCAGCCATTCCGTGGCTGCTGCTGGCTCTCTTGGCTGCGACGTCGGCACTGACAATTGGCCGCTTCCTTCCGCCGGCAGCACCACCGGTTCTACCAGCCTGCCCGCAAGACCTTCAGCGCACCTAGCGTCAACCACCGCCACTACCAAGAAAGACAGGCAATCAACATGGCCCTTTCACGCCCAAAAACAGCCGCCACCATACTCCTTGCGTCCGTGATGGCGGCTGGCCTAAGCGGATGCTTCGCTCCAGGCAATGCCCAGCCGGCAGCAAATGCAGATGCTCGCATCAAGGTGGCAATGCTGCAGCCGCCGCGTTCGGGGCTCACTCCCCTCAGTGACGATGCTTTCAAGCTTTCGCGCTGGAAGACCGCGGAAACCTTGATTGTGCTCGACTCCCTCGGCGACGCGCAGCCTTCCTTGTCGACGGCCTGGAACCAGTTGGACAGCAAGAACTGGCGGTTTGAGCTTCGTTCGGGCGTAAAGTTCCACGATGGAACGTCCCTGACGGCCGAGCAGGTTGCAGCTTCCCTGACGGCGGCGGCCAACGCGAGTCCCAAGCCCAGAATCCTCGACGGCGTCCAGCTGACGGTCAGGACGGACGGCGGGAACGCCGTGGTCGTCACGACCCAAAATGAAGACCCGCTCATCCCGCAGCGGCTCTCGAGCCCCCAGCTGGCCATCCTTGCCGCCTCCGCCTATAAGCCCGGAGGCGTAGTGAGCCCCCTTAATGCCGGGACCGGGCCATACGTCCTCGCGGCCGCGGACGGGACCACCTCCGCGACCCTCAACCGCTTCGACGGCTATTGGGGAGAGAAGGCGGCAAGCAGCGGCGTCGATGTCCAATATGTCCCCGATGGCACAGCCCGCGCGGCAGCACTCAGGACGGGTAACGCCGACGTCGTCGAAGCCATCCCCGTGGGACAGGTGGCGCAAATTGACGCACAGCTCATCCATGAGGTGCCGATGCCGCGGACGAACACCCTGTACTTGAATTCCGAAGCCGGACCGTTCGCTGATCCCGCGGTCAGGGCTGCCGCACGCGAGGCCATTGAGCGTGCCCAAATCATCGAGCGTGTCTATGAAGGCCGGGCGGACCTTGCTGAAGGACTCCTCGGACCGGCCCTCCCCTGGGCAGCCGAAGAACGCAAAAACGCTTCCTATGCCGAGGCGCTGAAGAAGCGAGCCTCGGCCGGCCCCGCCAACGGTATCCGCATCAAGCTGGGCACCTTCACCGACCGGGCCGAACTCCCCGAAGTCGCCGTCCAGCTTGAACAACAGCTCGAGGCCGCAGGCTTCATCGTTGAACAGGACGTTCGCGAATACCAGCACATCGAAGCGGACGCCATCGCCGGCAAGTTCGACGCCTTCATCCTCTCCCGCGCCACGGTGCTGGACTCAGGTGACCCTGTGGCCTACATGTTCAGCGATTTCGCGTGCAAAGGTTCCTTCAACATCTCCCAATTCTGCGATGCCGACGTCGATGCGGCGCTGACAAAGGCGGCGGCCGTCCCCGCCGGACCTGAGCGGCGGGCTGCCATCGCAGCGGCCGAGGCGCTGATCCTTGCCAATGATGCAGCGGTGCCGCTGTTGCACGAACGGGTCATCCAGGGCGAGTCCGCCAGGATCCGCGACGTCGAACGGGACCCGCGCGAACGCGCTTTGATCACCAGCAAGACAGGAATCTCGAAGTAATGCCCCGCTCCGCGTTGATCAAGACCGCGTTCTCGCGGGCCCTGGCACTTGTCGCAGTTCTCGCCCTGATCGGGCTCCTCCCGTGGCTTTCAGGGCAGGGCCCCGAATACACCATCCTGCGCGCACGCTACGCGGACCGGGAAGCGACGGAAGAAACGCTGGGAATGATCCGCGCGGAGCTGGGGCTCGACCAGGGACCACTGCACATTCTCCTGACGTGGGCCGGAGGGCTCATGCAAGGCAACCTGGGAACGTCTTGGATTACTAACACCCCGGTCGGTCCCGGAACACTCCAGAGCCTCGGTGTTTCCCTGACCCTGATGACCTGCGCTGTTCTGGTGGCGGGCGTTGTCGCGGTGCTGCTGTGCATTCCTTCGGTGTTCCGAGGCCTCAGCGGCACTCCTGGGAATGGAGCCGGCGCGGTTGCCGCGGCGCTGACCGCACTCCCGGAGTTCCTGCTGGCCGCCATGCTGCTCGTGGTTGGTGCCATCTGGTTGAAATGGTTCCCGCCTTACGGCTGGGAAGGGCTGCACTATGCGGTGCTTCCTGCACTTTCCCTGGGCCTTCCGGCAGGTGGACTGATCGGTCGCCTGCTGTCCGATGCCATCACCTTGGCGTTCGCCGAAAAATGGGTGGGCACCTGGGCCATGGCAGGCGCCGGGCGGGGCAAGCTCACCACCGCCGTACTTCGCCGCGCAACGCCCTCCGTCATGAGCCAGATTGGCCTTGTCCTTATCGGCCTCACAGGCGGCGCGGTGGCCGTGGAAAAGGTGTTCGCAATACCAGGGCTTGGCCGTGCCGTTTTGGGGGCGGCAAGCGCCCAGGACATCCCGGCGCTGCAGGCAGGAGTGCTGGCTCTCCTGCTTCTGGCAGTTGTTTTCGGCTCCATCGCTGCCATAGTGCGGCAGCTGCTGATAGGAGCTTCCCTCCGGTCCGGGACGATGCCCGTCCCGGAAGCTCCCCGGAATTCACGACGACGGGATGCGGCTGTGCCGCTCGTTGCGGCCGGGGCGCTGCTCCTCATCGTAGGCGCCGGACTACTGCGGGATCCCTTCACGTCGAACCATGCAAGGCTTGCTGGCCCGAGCCTGGCGTTGCCGTTTGGCGCGGACGCCAGCGGACGGGATCTCCTCGCCCGGGTAGGACACGGCGCACTGTCCACCTTAGGAACATCGCTGCTGGTGGTCCTCACCTGCCTGGCCATCGGAGTTCTCATTGGGCTCTTCCCGCTCGCGGCAACAGGACCCCTGGAGGTTACAAATGCCGCCCCGCCGATTCTCGCCGGCCTGGTTGTCGCAGTAATCACCGGTCCGTCGGCACATGGTGCGGCCCTGGCAGTCACCCTGGTGAGCTGGGCACCTTTGGCGGCGCATACGGCGGCCTTGGTGCAAGAGGCCAGGGCCAAGCCGTACGTAGGGATCCTTCCGGTCTTAGGCGTCGGGCGGGGCCGGGTCCTTTGGCGCTATGTCCTGCCGGCCGTCCTGGGGCCAGTGTTTCGGCATGCAATGCTTCGGATACCCGGAACGGCGTTGGCGCTTGCGTCGCTGGGTTTCCTTGGATTGGGCGCACACCAGCCCACCCCAGAATGGGGTCTTGTCCTAGCCGAGGGAATTAACTACGTTGAACGTGCGCCCTGGGCCGTCGCCGCGCCCGCATCTGCGCTGATCCTCGCCTCGATTCTGGCAGTCTCCTTGTCCAGCATGAACTGGACCCGTACGAAAAGCCCTGAGGGCACAGCACCGTGCCTGCTACCACCTAATTCAGAGGTTTCGGCCACTCAATCTGGTCCGGGGAACCACCTAGGGGCGGCTGGGAGCAATATTGTGCATTCAGAAGGCCGCGGCTCGTTACTGCGTGGCCGGGAAGAGCCGCCGGCCTGTAGGAAGTAACCCCGCAATGTCCCACTACGACACCGAGAATCAGAACGACGCCGTTGCGGTCGGGGCACTAAGCCATTGGGAGCGAAAAACCAACCGGTACCCGGGCTGCACCTGCCCACCGTGGCGTTACCATCCGCGGTACCCCAAACCGACGGATCCGGACTGCCCGGAACACGGAAACGCAGGCTAACTGTTCGAGATGTCAGGGGCTTTGCTTGTCAGGCCCGCAGTGGGCTAGTTCTTCCGCTGCTTCCAAGTGACGTAGAGGGATGCAACAGGCACCACGAAGGCCGTGACTGCGCTGACAATTTTTACTGCTTGCTCCGTTCCCTGAAGTGTCGGAGCCCTTCCCTGGACCGACTCGTACAGTACAGCGAAAGCGAACATCAGCGCCGCAATCAAGATGAGAATCCCAAGAATACGGCTCATGGAGTGTGGCTCGGGGAGCGCCGACTCGGCCAGCTCGGTCCTTTCACCTTGCGGCATCCAAGGAATTCCCCGTAACAATCCATGGGCAGGCCGCGCGTTGATAGGGGTGGAAACCAGCTCTGCGGATTTCTCAATCCATTTTTGGATGGCTTCCGGAGTCTGCATGTTGTGGGGACTTCCGTAAAAGCTGGCCTTTTCCGATATCAACGGCCGCATCCTCGCCTGCCACCAATTATTGGCCAGCCTCAAACTGGGCGGCGTAGAGGCACGCAGTGGCAGGAACCTGTTGACCAGCAGTCTTTCAAGGTCGTCGAGGGAATTGAGTGTGGCACGGTATTCGCGTTTCTTGGAAGCCTTCTGCAGGTGGTGCAGGAGCCACAGGCTTTGCTTGATGTAGAGCCATTCAAATGGCGCCCTCGCTCGCCACCGTTTGTCGTGCGCGCCATACGTCGCCACCAGTGGAATGTACGCCAAAATGAAGATTCCGAGGCAAACGAAGAACCAAGAGCCGAGCTCGACGTTGCCTGAAGTTCCGTTGATTTCCATGGCCAGGGCGAACGTCACTTGGATACTTCCGCACAGAAAGATGCCCATTGCAGTAATCATCGGGAATGCAGTCACCGAGTCATTCCACCGGGATGCCAGGCGCAAGGATGCTCCGTAGGTTCGCTCCAATGCGATCCAGCGAGGACCGGTCTCGATGACTTCCGGCAGAGGCCGGGAAACGACTCCCGGAATCCACCCGGGCAACCACGTAAACCGTCTCTCAGCTTTCGTAAGTTGGTACTCCATCGGCCCGACGCTCGCACGGAGGAAGATGACACTGATAATCCATGCAGGCATCAGGGCGATTCCGACGAAGACGGAAAACCACCATACGTAGTTCTGGAACTGGGTAATGTCTTTTCCTTCCTTTGAATGATCTGGGGATCCGCGGTCGCGATCCCCTGCGGCCTGGCATGAGCGCTACGGTAGCGGCGGGGTCTGACAATGAACGTTCCTGTCGTGCTCCCTCAGTTCCTTCTTGAGGCTCCGCAGGGTTTTAGTGGTTCGCAGAAGAGACCGTCGCAGAATCCCCGAGAGCACAACGCGGACCAAGGCCCCTGGCCACCAGTCCGAGCTGAGGAGCCAAGCCCTTTGTGGGCTGGCATGCTGTCTGGGTGCGAAACGCGTCCGCAGACTGATCCACCCGGCCACTATCGGCGTGGTGCTAACAGCGAGCACAGCTGCACCACCCACCGCGGATTCCACCGCGACGGTCAGACTCAGCAATAAGACAGCGGTGATCCCCATCAGGGCCATCAGGGCGGCGCTGATCCTGTCCGAAACGTCAGGTTTCCGGAATTCGCGAGTGAGCCAAATGAATGCTGCGAATACGATGGCCGTAGCCGCGACGACCATCCCGGCAATGGCCAATATAGGGCCCGCTGATAGGGGCCTTCGAACTGCGATCGCGGTGAGCACCATCCCCGGCGCCGCACAACTGAATAGTTGCCAGGCCACCCACGCAACTCGACATTTGTTTTTCCGATTTGCCTGAGGCAGCCGCTGCCGCCGGAAATGCGAAAGGTTCCGGCGTGCACGAATGATCTGCTGTTCGACGGCGACCTTGCCTTGAAGGCGAATTCGTGCCGCGGCATCTACGGTGACCACACAGTTGCTGGCAACAAACGCCAATACGGCGATGAGTGATGCTAAGTCCGGAAAACCGGAGACAATTTGGGTAACAGCTGCATACGTGCCCGTGATCACGCTGGCAAAAGCACCTGTCAGCACGATGTACCCCAACAATTCCCGCCGCGCGATCTCCTCCACGGAGTTCTCAGGGTCCGTCTGGTACGTTCGCGCCAGTACCTGAACGCCGATCGCGACGGCGCTCAGGCCCGAAAGGATTCCGATGGTGTCGGAGATGGCCCGGGGGCGAAGGAATGAAGCAGGCCTCGTATCGGAAGCGGCCAGGTTGTTCCATTGCAGCCAGTCGCCCCAGAGGAGGAAGCAGGCAAAAAGTACCCCTGAAATCAGCATGGATGAGAAAGTGTGTTCCGAAAGGTTTAACCATTTCCAGACAGATCTCAGTCTTCGGCGAAACGCTCTATAGCCCCTGGGGCCTGAATTTTCCGGGGGCTCATCGGATGATGCGAACTCGGACGCCGGCCGCCTTCTCCACGATCCGGCGCGGCAGTGGGCCGTGCAGCTTCAACCACAGAATGCAACCGTCCACGGTAACGGCGTCGACCTCGCCGTAGTCAGTGACGCCATTCGGAGACTGGATCTCAACCGTCTTGCCTGCCAATTCTGTCCAGTCGATGTCGTCTAAGTGATTGGATGCCCCAAGGGAGTATTCGCGGCTAATCTGTTTCATCGTGGCCGTTCCACATACCTCGAGATCTTGCAGGAGCTCTTCTGCCTCACGGAGTCGTCCGTCCCGCAGCGCGCGCTCTGCCGTCAGGGCCAGTTCCGCAAGTTGCATGGCTCCGATCATTTGGCTGGCTGACTTGAGGCTTAGCACCGCGTCCATGGCGCCGGTGGCATCCCCTGCTCGGATGGCCTCCACCAATCGTTGATGCCGGGCAGGCCACAGCCCGTGGTTGAGACGGACGTACGTTGCATACGCCTCGGGGTCCTCAAGCTCCTGCTCGAGGGCGTCGAGAACGTCACGGGAAACCAGGGGAACTTCGTTCCCGTCAAATGTGGGCATGGGTATGCCCATCTGGTCTGGGCGTAACAGATCCGCCGTGGCAACTACAGCTGCACGTCTCGCATGCAGCGTGGTTGGCGTCCCGGCAGTCCAAAGTCATGTACGGACCTGTACCCCAAGAACGAAAGAGGCGGAACAATCCGCCGAAGAGTTTGGTCATAAGGGTCTCCCATGTGCACGTTCGAGGAACTTGGCGTCTTGGCGAGAATAGGGTCCCGAAGTCGGCACTGGGTGTCTGCAAGCCTTGAAACATGTGGGATTTGCACCGGAATTGAGTGGTCCTTGCCCGGCGACCTGAGTGCAGGCCGCAACAACCGGATCTCCCCGGCGCTTGGTCAGCCCCGCGAGCTGCGGACGAATTCGTAAAGGTCTTTGCGCGAGAACGTCCCGGACTTCCTCAGCGCCTTGGAGATGTGGTTTTCGACCGTTCTGGTGCTGATCCCCAGCCGACTGGCGATCTCGGGGTTGGTTTGACTGCCCGCGAGGACCGCAATCTCCGTCTCGCGGGGCGAGAGCGGCTGCGGCTCATCCACTGATGTACTGAGTGTCAGGTGTTGTCCGGGCAAGGGGAAGCGAACCTCGAAAGCCCGGGATATCTGCTGGATCATTCCGGCGGCATCGTGGTCCCGTTCGAGGAGCCGACGTTTGAATGAACCTTTGAGCAGCATGCCGACCGAGAAGAGGTCGGAGTCGGGTTCGTATTGGTCAAGGAGGATCCCCAGCAGTTGGTAGTCGCCGTCGATGGCTGCAGCTGCAATGGCCAGGAGTTGGTCATGTGAGGTGACCCCGGGGCCGCTGAGCAGGCTTTGCAACTTGTCCAGGACGCGTCGCCCGGGAAGCAGGCACAGCATGAAAAGGGCCGAGTAGACAGCCTCCGTGACGTAGCCGTGGTCAAGTTGTTGTTCGAGAAGGGTGACGGCCTTTTCATCGAAAGTGGCAGCGTCGTCGTATTGCTGCGAAAAGAGCTCGTAGACGCCCTTCCCGATTCCGGGCAGAGGCCCGACGTCGGCGACGTCCTTGCGTGCCTGTGCTCCCAAGGAAACGACTTTCCGTCCTGCGCCTGTTGGCGCCTGAAGCCCGGCGATTCTCAGCATTGCATCATGAAGCGAGTTGACCAAGAAGCCGGGACGTCCCAACGCGAAAACGCTGCTCATCATGTAATGAGCCTCCACGCTGAACCCTCTCCGCGTCAGTGCGAGCGCGGCGACGTAGCTGCTCGCCACGAATCCGAACTGGTTCAATGACTGCTGGGCGGTGGCGCGCTGCACCAGGGAAAAGTTCAGTGCTTCATCCGAACGCCCGGCAACCAGGAGGGCAAGTCCGCGAACGAACGGCTCAACGTTGGCCACCAGGTCAAATCCTTCCGCCGAATCAAGGGCGACGAGGGCTGCCTGGGCGTCAAAACGGTAGAGCTCCAGCATCCCGCGGATGACGGGCAAGACGCCGCTCGTATGTTGGCTGCTCGTCAGTCCGCTCAATATCTCGTCCAGATTGGGCGGCATACGGTCATAGGACGCGTTCAGAAACGCTGCGAACCCTTCTGCTTCAGCCTGCCAATCAGGGTGTGTTCTTCCGAACTCGCAGATCATTCCAGTGGCGGCCGAAAGGCCAGCGCCAGAAGCGATGGCCCAGAGGGCACGTGTCATCGTGAAGAAGAAGCACTCAGCCGGGTCAGAACCCACTGTCTCGGTGTTGTTGAATACTTCCTCGATGCGTTCGGGGTCTATCGGTCCGCCCCAGTAGAACTTAAGGAACTCAGCTGCGTTGGACAGGGTTTTATCGGCCTTCCACACCCCATAATGGGCTTCCTCGAGCACTTGAAGCTGGTCCTGGAAATGCTGCGCTGCAGCTGCACCTCCGGTGCCGGCTTCCCGTCTCAGCTCATCGACCATCCCGGCAAGCTGTGGGGCTAGTTGGCCACTTGCTGGGGCTCGCTGCAATGGGGAGTCCACCACCCGCGCAATACGGTCGACAAGCACCCTGCGCGAGGAAAGAACGTGGTGATCCAAGAAGTAATCGACAATGACAGGAGGACTTACAGCCACACAGACGTCTTTGTTGGCGTTTTCCATGACCGCAATCAGACCACGCCGCTCGAGGCTGTCCAGAACGTCAGGGTCCATGGTCTGCTGCAGGCACTCCATGGGCCTGGTTCCCAACAGTGACAGGGTGTGCAACGCCGTAAGTTCATCCGGTCCGAGGCCGTAGAGGAAGGACTCCACAGTGCTGTTGAGATGCTCGTTCCAGAGCGTATGACCGGCCATCCGCCATTTTCCATCAGAGAGGACGAGGAGCCTGCTCAGGACTGCGCTCTGGACGAGCCGGACCACAAGCCGCGGGTTGCCGGCAGACTTCATCAGGATGTGCGCAGTGGAATCGACATCAGGCGGCGCTGCCAGGGTATCTGTGACAAGTTTGTCCACTTGGTCGTAGCGCAGGGGGTTTAGCCGGATCTGCGCCTCGGGCCAGCGGTCGGGAGTAAACACGTCCGAACGCGAATAAAGGCTGGAGTCGCCCATAGTCATCACCAACGGCCGCTGGGTCCGCTTTTGAACGATGTCTACGATCGCGAGTGATTCATTGTCGAGCAAATCGATATCGTCAACAACAATGACTTTTGTGCCCCGCTGGGCAAGTCGCTCCGACAGTACATCCGCTATGCCCAGAGGTCCGTTGAGCCGGGCGCGCATATCCAATCCAAGGTGCCCGACACCCGCCAATGGACTCTTTTGAAGGAGCCGTGCGCCGAAGAGTGGGTAGACCTCAGCACCGGTCTTTTCAAGTTCTGTGATGATCGTTTGGGCCACGGTGGAGCGGCCGCTTCCTACTCCCCCTACGATGCGCACACTGATGCCTCGGGCCGCGTATTCAAGCGCACGGCGGGTTTCTTCCTTGAACACCTGGAACTCCTCATTTCACGTGATGCCACCTTGAAGCCCAGAGGCACGGCGATGCAAGGGTCTGGCCGTTTGCAATGCCTATGTGACCGGACAAGGTGCGGCCGGCCACCAGCAGGTGACCGGCCGCATGCCTGTCGGGTCTCAGTCGACAGGTTTAGCCCGTGCCCCACGTTCCGGGGGGAAATAGCGGGGCACTCCTTCAAGGACACTGGGGTCCTCAGCAAAAACGCTATGGCCAAAAAAGACGGCTGAGTGGTCATTTCACCGGAAATGAGTGGTGCAATCCTGCAATTAGGTGCTCGCAAGCTGCTGGACCGGGGAATCCTGGTCATTCCCTGCGTAGATCCGAGCCATTATTCCTTGCGGTTAGAAGGTTGCTTAGGATTCCTTAGTGAAATTTCGGCTATTCAAAACTTGAAACGGACAGTTGCATCGCATTCATCGCGGTGATTCCCGGAATTAGACCTCGCCCTGACTTGCATGGCACTCACAATTTTCCCTCCCTCGGCTACATCCGTATACGTAACCACATAGGTGAAACCAAACTTCGCGCTCTTCCCGGGCGACAAGGAAGGGATTCGCAAGTCCTCGGAGACCGGCGCAGTTGCGTACGACAGTTTCGCCGAGACTGCGTCGGTCAGGAAACCGTGCATCAGGGACACATCTGCGAGCGTCTCTTCCGAGTTGTTCAGAATCCACGCCGTGAAGAAGATGGTGTCACCGCACGATGCCAACGACCTGTCCGCGTATTGGACCAACGCAATCGAAGACCGATCTGCGACGGAAGTGGCCATGCGTCGCCTCCCGTGGCCGAGGGAACTCCGCGATCTGGCAATCCAGTCAGGAATGCTTTCCATGGGTCGCTCCGTCGCGAGCCTTTTGTCCACCCTTCGATCGCACCGGATCAAGAACGAACAGGGCGAGGACAAGCAAGCCGGCAGCAAGGGCAAAGATCATTCCGTCTTGGGACTGAAGGAAGCTGGCAAGGTAGCCGAGGCCGACGATGTGCCACACATATTTGCCGGCGGTTTGCACCGTGTAGGATTCGGGATCTTCCTGGGCGTTGGCGTCGCCCTTGAGTGTCAGTTCATAGACCCCGGACGCTGGCTCGACGGACTTGACCACGCGGTGTGTAACCAGCCCAAGGTTACGCGGCCGTTCGACCGTCGCAATCGAACCCTCCTTGAGTTCACCTGCGGGGACCTGGGCAGAGAAGACCACTGAGCCAACGGGGATTGTGGGTTCCATCGATCCCGAGACGACCACAAGCGGACGCACACCGAAGAGAAGCGACACCGCGAAAGCAGCGATACATGCGACGCCGACCACGGCACCCAGGGACAAGATCCCGGAACGGAGGAAGGCGTAGATCCGCACCGCAGGATGCAGTTGGGGCCGACTGGCTTTTTCAGTAGCATCGTCTTCCAAGTCCTCCTGCCAGAATTCAGGCGGGAGGCTCACGGAGCCACCGATGTTGCGTCGAAGTGCACCGCGATAGCAGCCTGCCCACCGTTGTAGTTCTCGACGCCGGGAGCATCCAGATACGTAATGGTCAGGTTCAGTTTCTTCTCAGCCCCATCTGCCGCGCGAGTGTATCTCTCGCCCTGGTTAAGGACCGCACCCCATCGGGGCTCCAGGACCCCGAGGGCCCCTTTCGCCTGATCCCACGGGACATTGGAGAAGATGGCCTTGCCACCCTCATCCGTTGCGGTGAAACGCAGGAAGGGCAGGATGTTCGGAATTCCCGCTGCAACTGTCCCGTCGCCGTTCCGAAGAACAATCTTGAAAGTAGTGTCCGCTTTGAGGTTCGACGTGTTGTTGAAGACAGGGATGGTGGTTGCCACTGACTTGCCAGGTACCAGGGCAGCCGCTCCCGCCACAGCCCAATCAAAGCCAGCAGCGGTGTCAGCCTGTTCCACAGTGCCGTTGTCCCGCACGACCCCGATATCAAACTCCGGGGACTCGATCAGGCTGTCGCCGATAATGTTCAGCCGTGCGAAGTCAGTCATGGCTGCACTGGTGCCGGCCATGGTGGCTGCAAGGAGAACTCCTGCGGTGAGGACCAGCCTGATTCGACCCGTATGCGGAACGGCCCATCGCTGCTGGATTCGAGTCATTGTCAGCTTCCTCATTTCGCCACCATTCCGAGGTTCCACGAGACCTGGCGGGTTGTGTTGATTTGTCCAGTGGGCAATCCGATTGATCCCTGCGGGTTGTAGCCCCTGCCCCAGAACGTCCCGTCAGATTTCTGCCAGAGGTAGAAGCCCTGGCCCGATCCGTACTGGACCACATTGGTATCGATTCGGATAGGGGCCTGCGGAAACCGACCATAGTCATCGCTTGCTCCGTAGCCCCAGAGCTCTCCGACGTTGTTCATCATGGCAACGCCAGTGAACCCGAACTGCATAGATGTGATGTTGGAGAGAGCCGGGACCAGCCCGGGTTCACGAGGCGTCGGGGTCGATCCCCTGCCGGTTCGTGTGTAGTCCGATCCCCAACTGACTACCTGGCCATTGGACAGGAGCGCCGCACCCATGCCGATACCGCCGTCGACCGCCACGATAAACGGCGCACCTGACGAGACGTTGCGGCGGAACCAGGGGGCGAGTGCACTGACGAGGCGCGGACTGGCATCGACGTTGGGCATGAGTGACGGCAGGCTATTCCCGCCGCCACCACCCCAGTAGTACACGTCCCCGTTCTCCAGGATCACGAAGAAGTTGGTGTAGGCGCCCTTCAGGTAGGCAGGGCGGTTGCCCGGAACAGAGGGGTCGGGAAGTCCGATCAGTTGGCTTGCGCCGGCCGCGGCGTTTCCGCCATACCCGGTTGGAAAGCCCCAGTGCCATATGGTGCCATCGCTGCGAATGCCGGCGCCGGCGTACTCCGTGGACGAGATCTTGGTGATCTTATCCAGAACCACGCCCGCACCGTTCCAAGCGCTGTTGATACGGACTTGCTTGGCGTTCCCGTTGGGCTTCGCGGCGTCTGTACCGTCCCGATTGTTAATTGATCCCCAGCCCCATACAGTGCCGTCCTTATCAAGCGCGTTGGCGTTGTAGATCTGACCGGTCACCTGACGCGCGGCGCCTTCCGGGATGCCCGCCACTTTCTGTGGCGGTTTCTGCCATCCAGAGGTGGGGACATCACCGTTGATTTCGTAGTACGTGAGGCCCCAGACATACACATTTCCGTCATTTCCGACGCCCAGCCCGGTGTCGACCATGCGTGCGTTCGCGATACCTGCCATCAACGGAGGCCCTGCGTTCACAGGAATTGCCGCGGAACGGGCATGCGTGCGGTCTTTGTACGCTGCACTGGTTGCTGTTGGCAGCTGTGCAGCACCGACAGACGCTGCCAGCCCCAGCAGGCCTGCAGCAGCCAGGTAGGTCCGGCGCGGAATCATTGGTGGCTTACTCATGAGCGGGGTTCTTTCGACGAATGAGGAGGAAACCAGCGCCGACAGCAAGCAGGACCGCTGCCGTGGCAGCCACAGGAAGCAAGTTGTTCAGGCCGGTGTAAGCGAGACCAGGACCGGCAGCCGGCTTCTCCGGTACCGGGTCGACGGGAGCGACGACAGGCCGATCGGCCATCGAGACGAATCGGAACTTCAGGATGCCGCCTGCGCCTTGGTAGGCGTTGCCGGCCGCCCGCGGCAGGGTGACAGTGCCGGTGAGGTTGTAGGAGGCCCCGCCCTGGAGCTCCGGCAACGCCAGCGACCGGCCGAGAACCTCTCCTATCGGTACCCGATCAACCACGGTGGCGCCGTCGGAGGTTTTCACCGTGAGCTCGATCGGCGTTGGGCCCGAGAAAAGGACATCAGACTGTCCGCTGATCTCCAGCCCGAGGGGCAAAGGTGAGTCCACAACATTCCTCACCGACATATTCCAACTCTGTGTCTCCCCTGGTGCAGGAGCATCAATCGCCACGGAAGTGGGCGTTGATTCGATGAGGTCGGCTGGTGTTGCCGATGCACCAGCCGCCTGAACCAGCGCCATGAATAATGCTGTCAAGAGGATGACCAACGCGCGGCCGCTGCGAAGCGCGATCATTTGCTTTCTCCATTGGTGAGGACGCCGAGCTGCGTGGATTTACCGATCACTTGGGTGCCGCTGTTGGCTGGAAGAATTGCCGACAGGCTGATGCGGTGCTCCTGGCCGGGAGCGACGCCCCGGAAAACCAAGCCCGCCTGGTTGACTTGGTCCGCTGAAGCATTGGCTACTGCTGGCGTGGCCGCTCCGTCAAGATAGACCGTGAACAGCAGCCGGCCGAAAAGATCCTGATTCACGGGATCGGGATCGTAGAGGGAGACGGCCAAGTCTCCGGTGATCCCTGGTTGCCGGTTCGCGACAGTTACGTCGAATTGCACCGGCGTGGTCTCGGAGAAGGCGGTCCCAGCCGATAGCGGAAGTACAACTGCGGCTTGCGGTGTCTCGGCGTCTCGCAGTACGCCGGTACTGTCCTTCACTGCGATGTCGAACCGCTGGGGATTGCCGATACCAGAACCGGGGGCACCGGTTCCGAGATTAAGCCGGGCAACGTCAGTGAAGGCCGCTGCGGTTGCCCCCGCGCCGATGGCCAGGACCAGCGCGCCGGAGGCCAGGGCGAGACGCTTCCGTCCGCTGCCCCTTAGTGTTCCGTGCCTCATGGGGTCACCGCCTCAAAGTTGAACTGGACATCGGTTGAGGCCATCTGCCAACGGTTATCGACGGTCTGGGGCAGTTCAATGCGGACGTCCAAAAGCTTGTATTCGCCGGCAGCCAAAGGCTTCGGCCAGGTGAGCGTGCTGAGCCGGTCTGCGGGAACGTGGTCGAGAAGCACGACACCCTGATCCGCCACGGTGAACACGAGTTGGTCGAATAGCTCGACGTAGGTGCCCGTCTGCGGGTTGGTTTCCGCGCCACGCGGGAGCGGATCCACCAGGTTCAGGCTCAGGATTCCCGAGAGCCGCGGGCTGTTGTTCTTGGCTGCGATCCTCAGGTCCAGGACGCTTCCTGGAGCCATGGTGTAGCCGCTCCCGTCCTGAGTCAGGGCAATACGCAGCGCACGGGGATTTGCCTGTTCCCAGTCCGCCTGCGTAGGCAGCCATGAAGGATCGGTCTTCCCTGCCGTCACAATGTCAAAAGTGTTGCGGGAACCGTCGAATGCCACATCAACATCGGCATAGTCGGTGAAGGAGGCCGCGGTGATCAGGGCCCCCGCCGCAACCAGGGATCCGGTTGCAAGCAATAACCGCAGTCGTCCGCGGCGATGATTCCTCATACTGTGTCCTTCATGGTCCGGGTGTTCCGTGATAGAGACCGGGGCTGGCGGGTCCCCCAAAGATCCCGCCAGCCCCGCATCGACTACGGCTTTACGGACGTGGCGTCGAAGTGGGCCTGTACATAGGAGACCTGTCCCTGCAGGGCGTTGTTGGCCTCAGCACTGCCCTGGTCCGGGAGGCTGATGCTGACGCCGAGGACGGCGTCAGCACCGTGGATGAAAGTGCCCAGGTTCAGGGCCGAGACGGCAGACTGAGTCACATTGGTTGCGATCGCAACACCGTTAAGGGTGATGGTGTAGCGAAGCGCTGCTGCCAAAGCGGGACTTGACGTTTTGCCCGCACGATCCTTCAGCGAGAAGTTGATCGCTGCGCTAAGGGCCGGGCTTTCGTTGCGGAACGGAATGTCCACCGAGACGGTGTCTCCCGGCGTGATGAGGTCCGCGCCCGGAACCTTGATGTTCACGCCAGCCGCCGTATTGGCCTCCTGCCACGTTCCCGCTACGGGCAGGCCCTTGTCGTCGGTGCCAATCACCTGGATGTTGAAGCGGTTGTTGCCGCCAAGACCGGAGTCATCGGTGCCGTTGCCGATGTTGAGGTTGGCGAAGTCGGTGAACGCAGCGGCAGTCAGCAGTGCTGTCACGCCCAGCAGGGCGCCTCCAGTGAGGAAGGCGCGCTTGCGTCCGGTGCTGGTCTTTTTCATAAGAAAGGTTCCTTTCACGAGGGGCCGGTTCGTTGGCCGGCTGGGTCCAAGGCAGTGCATCGGCAAGGGACGGAAGCGCTCCCCCAAAACAAGCGCCGTGTGCAACCAAAAAGGAGACTATGGCCGGTTTTGGGGCCCTAGGTGGCGGTTTGGGTCTTTTTGAGTGGTCTTTAGCGCAGATTAGGTGGTGACTTTCAAAAGTCCCGTACATATGGGCGCCGCTTCATGGCCTGAGGGCCTATTTGGCTGCGTACGAATTTCGCACAAGGTCAAAAAGCGCGCTCCGGGATGTGGCCCCTGTTTTCCGCAGCGCATTTGAAATGTGGTTCTCAACTGTCCGGGTGCTAATGCCGAGATGCTCGGCGATCTCGGTGTTCGTGCGATGGCCTGCCAAGGCCGAGATCTCAATTTCGCGAACCGTCAGCTGCAAATGACCGGGAACGTTGAAGGCCAGAATCTCGCTGTTAGGGGGAAAGCGTGCCGTAAATGCTGCGAACGCCTGGTCCATTGCCTCCGCAGCGCGGCTATCACCAAGCAGGAGGTGGCGTTTGGAGGCTCCGCGCAGAAGCATTCCCACTTGATACGTGTGTGCATCGGGTTCATAGTGCTTCAACAGCAGACCCAGTAGTTGGTGGTCTCCCTCGACTACGGCGCCGGCTATTGATACCAACTGGTCATAGGAGGCAGTGCCACTTACCCGCATTATGCGCCGCAGCAGTTCGAGAACCCTGCGGCCGGGAAGAAGACAGGTGGAGAAGAGCGCGCTGAATGCCGCTTCCAATACATAGCCATGGTCCAGTTGCCTCTCTATGAGCCTGGCTGCCCGCCTGTCGAAGCCTTCGGGTTGGATGGGGCGCTCGGCGATAAGGTCATAGACGCCTCTTCCGATCCCGGGGAGCGGACCTACTTGCGGGGCCCGCCGTCGCGATTGCGCGGCCAAGGTTGTCCTCGGGAGATTAGCCGTTGTTGCCGAACGCAGTCCGGCCAGACGCAGCATTGCATCGTGCAGCGAGTCGACGAGGAAGCCAGGGCGGCCCATAGCGAATACACTCCCCATCAGGTACTCAGCCTCGTCGAAGTAGCCGCAGTAGACGAGAGCCTGGGCAGCAATGTAGCTGCTCGCAACCACCCCGAATTGGTCGAGGTTGCGGCGTGATTCCGAACGCCATTCCAAGGCAAAGGTGAGAGCTTCCTCGATTCGCCCGGAGACGAACAAGGCGGTTCCACGGATGAACGGTTCCATGCGGGGAAAGACTGCAAATCCCTTCACTGAGTTGATGGCCTCGAGTGCCCCCGATGGATTGAATCTGTAGAGGTCCAGCATTCCCCACGCAATATTGGCCACTCCCCCTTCGCCGGGCGTGAGTTTCAACCTGGCCATTGCTGCATCGAGGTCGCGGGGCATCCGGTCATAGGATGCCGTGAGGAAGAGCGCCGACGCTTCCGCGTCAGCCTCCCAGCCGGGGTGCTCCGTCCCGAAGCGCCTTAGCGTGCTGACTGCCGCGGCCACCCCCTGGCCGGAGTAAATCGTCCATAAGGCGTTGGTCACAGCGAGGAACAGGAGGTCGCCCGGATCTCCGTCAGCCGTCCTGGTTTGGCTGAAGACGCGTTCAATCCGCAGTTCGTCAATCGGCGCACCCCAGTGCACCCTCAGGAAGGCAACCGCGCTCGAAACGGATTTTTCGGCCTCCCACAGCCGGTATAGGGCCTGCTCCCTGACCTGGATCTGCTCATGGAAGTGACGCGTGCTTGCGGCGTCGTTGGTACTTCGCTCACCATGCAATGCGTTCAGGGCGCTCCTGAACGAGTCAGCAGCGCTTTGGTCGCCGAGTGGATGTGGAGGCAAGGTGCGCAGGGCCCGTGCGATTCTGTTCCGCAGGACCTGCCGGCCGCCACTGAGCCCAGACGCGCGGAAATAGTCTGCAAGCACGGGCGGGCTGATCGCTGCGGAGGTGCAGCCGTGATGGTCCTCCATGACTGAGACGAATCCACGCCGCTCCAATGTCTCCAGGACATTCGAGTGGATCACTTTCTGCAGGACCTCGATAGGCGAGGTTCCCACTATCGCCATCGTTTGAAGTGCCGTGAGCTCGGCTGCATTGAGGCCCTCGAGAAGAGCTTCAACGGTGCCGCGCAGATGATCGTTCCACAGGGAATCTCCGGTCAGTTGCCACTGACCGTCCCTGAGCGCCATCAGGTTGCTCAGCGAGGCGGTTTCAGCAATGCGGACCACTAGCCTCGGGTTTCCGGCTGATTTGGTGAGGATCCGTGCAGTGGCGTCCGCATCTGCTGCGGCACCGAGAGTGTGACGGATCAGTTCGTTGACTTGCCCATAGCGCAGCGGATTGAGCTGTACTTGGGCTCCTGGGCCACGGCTCAGGACCCGCAGTTGAGCCTTTGAGTACAGTTTGGAATCGTCCACGGTGACCACCAAGGGCCTTTTCGTCCTCAGGAGGACGGCCTCAATGACGGCCAGCGACTCGTTATCGACGTACTCGATGTCGTCGACCATGAGGACGTGCTGACCTGGCTTCGACAGGTATGCGGTCAGTGCATCTGCGGCCCCCAACACGCCCCGGATACCCAATCGGATATCAAGTCCAAGACCGTGGACGCCCGCGAAAGCGATGTTCCGATGGGTGCGAAGCCCGGCGAACATGTAGACCGTACCTCCGGTCTTTTCCAGCCTTTTTACGACCTCTTGAAGAATGGTTGTTCGACCGCTTCCAGGTGCACCGTCGATCCGAACGCCGATGCCGCGTGCCACGTAGTCCAGCGTCCGTTGCACTTCCTGTTCGAACACGTGATCCAACCTTCTGTGGTCCCCTCATCCCAGCTGAAAAGGATCAGGTCACCGTCATAGGTGCATGACCCAATGGCGTCCGCCAACCTCGCTGCCAGCCCATGCCTGCATGGGAAATGCTTGCCCTCCAAAGTGGAGGCTAGGTGTCGTTTGTCGGCCTTGGGTGGCTTGACCCCCAAATCTGTGTGCGAAAACCCGATTTCTGGGGCCGAAAATGCCGAATCCAGGGGGCGGGTCCTGGCTTCTAGGTATTGGGCCCTAGGTACCGGATCAGGCTGGGTCGAGAGCGCCCGCCGGATGTCTGTCCATGTCCCCCTTGGATGTTGCGGCTGGTTGTTTCCAAGCTACGGGGGTGGGCTGGCGCCCTCCAGAGTCAAGTGTGCTTATGTGGATATGTATTCGAATAAAGTATTATTGGGTCGAATACATCTTCGAGCCGGTGCGTAGGGGCGGTGAGTGAGAGCACCCTGGAGGACACAGACGCAAAGCCGGTGGGCGAACAAAAAAGCAGGGCCGGTCAATGACCGGCCCTGCTTTTGAAATATGAAACCCTAAGGCCCCAGTTTCTCTAAAGAATTAGAGGGACTGGATGTTTACGGCCTGGGGACCCTTGGGGCCCTGCTCGGTTTCGAAGGAGACCTTCTGGTTCTCTTCGAGTGAGCGGAAGCCGGAGGAAGCGATCGCAGAGTAGTGTGCGAAAACGTCCTGTGAGGAGTCATCGGGGGAAATGAAGCCGAAGCCCTTTTCAGCGTTAAACCATTTGACGGTACCAGTAGCCATTATTTTTGTCCTTCGTGAAGGTGGAGGAAAAGTCCCGACTTTCGGGTCCTCCGGTGTGGGGTGTTCAAAACCGCTACTTCAGAAGAACGCGGACTTTCGACCGCGCGTACTGCCTGAACTACCAACTGCATAAACACAACAACAAAATCAACTGTACAGGAGTTTCCGGACAGCATTTACCACCCGCCCATCCACGGCAGGTGCCGAGCCTCCGGCACCCGGGCCAGGCACCGCCGTCGGGCCCTGTACGCAGCGGCAGCGCGGGCATATCCTGCCAACAGATCCAGCGCACCACTACCCCGGGGAGAAGAATCATGGAGATGCCCAAAGCGTCCGATGCCGACAAGGAACGGTTCCGGGCGGCGGTTCCGGACCATCCGGACGTGGTGGTGAAGCCGATGTTCGGCAACCTGGGGGCGTTCGTGAACGGCAACATGTTCGCCGGGCTGTTCGGCCCCGTCATCGGCGTGAAGCTCGACGAGGCGGACAGGGTGGAGCTGGAAAGCACGGAGCGGACGGTCCCGTTCGGGCCGGCCGAGCGGCCCATGGCCGGCTACAGCGGGTTGCCGGAAGTGTGGAATGCAGAGGGCGACGGCGACGACGCGCGGGTCCGCGCCTGGGTGGGGAAGGCGTTCGACCATGTCGCTACCCTGCCGCCCAAGGAACCGAAAGCGCGCAAGCCCAAGGCCGCCGGGAAGTAACTGCGATGCAACCGATCCGGGTCATCCTGCTTCCGGGTGCTGTCATCCCCGCAGAGCCGGCGTACAACGCCTTGATCAAAGCGCTGGGGCCCGATGTCCAGGCTGTCGCCAAGGACCTCGAGCTCTATGCAGGCGACGAGCCTCCGGCGGATTGGACCCTGGACACAGAGGTTAACGGCGTCCTGCGCGAGGCCGATGCCCTCGGGTGGGAGACATTCCATCTGGTGGGGTACTCCGGTGGCGGCGCGGCGGCGCTGGCGTTCGCCGCCAAGCACGCTGACAGGCTGCTCAGCCTGGCGCTGCTTGAGCCCGCCTGGGCCGGGAGCTGGGACTGGAGCCCAGCCCACGCGGAGCTCTGGAAGAAGTACGAGCAACTGGAGGCACTTCCGCCGGAGCAGTTCCTGTCCGCTTTCATGCGGCTGGGAGTCAGGCCCGACGTCGTCCTGCCGCCACCGCCGGAGGGTCCCCCGCCGCCGTGGATGGCCAAACGGCCTGCCGGCATCCGGGCCTTCCTGCGGACCTTCAAGAGCTATGACTTGGAAAGGGAACGCTTGGCCGCCTTTCCGCGGCCCGTGTTCCTCGCCCTGGGCGGCCTGAGCAACCCGGACGACTACGGCGAGATTGCCAGCCGGCTGGCAAGGGTGTTCTTTCCGGACTTCCATCTGGAGGTGTTCCCCAAGCGCCACCACTTCGACCCACCCCACCGGATCGAGCCCGAGCGCCTGGCTGATTTGCTCCGGCGGCACTGGGGGGCTGCGGAAGGATCGAGCCCGGCTGCGGCTTGAGATGCTGCGGACATGCTGATACTTACATTCCGGCCGCTCCGGTTGCTACGATTGCTACGGAGGCAATCATGACAACCATTCCGCACCGGGAGCTCCGTAACCAGAGCAGCAAGATCCTCGAACGCGTAAAAAACGGCGAAACAATCGATGTCACTAACAATGGCGAGATCACTGCAACGCTGATCCCGCCGTCGGCCTCGCCCTTTGAACGTCTGCTCCTGGCAGGCCAGGTCCGCCCGGCAATGGGGCCTGTCGACTTCCGCACCCTGCCGCGCGTTACCTCAGAATCGAGCACGGCGGAGATTCTAGACGACCTTCGTGGCGACCGTTGATCATTTACGTGGATACCTCGGCCGTCCTCAAGGTGGCGGTGGAGGAAAGCGAATCAGCAGCCACGGCGGAGTACTTATCGGCAGCTGGATCTCGGAACGACAGGCTGGTGGCTTCAATGCTGCTCTACACGGAGCTCCATTGCGCAGCGCACCGGCGTGGTTTGCCAGGCGAGCTGGTCAATGCGGCACTCGGCGGCATCAATCTTGTTGACCTCGCACGGTCCGATCTGATGTATGCGGCTGCCCTGCCTGGCAGGCTGCGAAGCGCCGACGCCATTCATCTGGCATGCGCAATCCGCCTGCAGGCTGATCTTCTCGTGGCCTACGATGCAGAACTCTTGGCCGCCGCTGTTGATGCGGGCCTGAACGTCCTGTCGCCAGGTGCGGGCTCCCGGCCGTAACCGGCAGTTAGTTCACTCTCCCTCCACGGATTGCTCCGTGCTTTCGTGCGGTATCCGCTACCCCGGGAACCCAAAGCAGGGGAAGAACTCCTCCACACCAGGCCGGGCGATTTCGATGCAGCGCGCCTTCACTTGTTCCAGCACTGCGTTGCTGTCCGTACCCGAAACCGTCAGTCCGTTGACCGTGACCGACACAGTTGCCGTGGCGGCGCGCCTGAGGTTGTTGTCCACAGAGTTGACGTTGCCCAGACCCGGGATGTTCTCGTGGGAGCTGAGGGTGCTGTGCTCAAGCGGGCCGGTGCCGGTCCACGTCGCCGAGAGGCTGATGGTGACGGGGTTGCCGTCGCCGTCGGTACCAGCCAGTTGCGTGTTGATGGAGGCGCTAGTCAGTCTCGGATCAGCCTCCAGGGGTGCGAAGTTCTGGCCGTCAGCCTGGAACAGCACCACCCCGCGGCCGGGTGCCGCGCAGACGTCGGAGATGCGCACGAAAACGCTGGTCAGGCCCTGCTTGTTCACGGGACCGGGCTGGGCAGCGAACATCCCCGACATGGAGGAGACGAAGATCTCCGTCCGCTCGCAGCCGACAGTTTCGACCACCGCCGCAGAGGCATTCGTCGACGAAATGGTGTGGTAAATGTTGGGAGCGGCCCCGGCCGGTGCTGCACTCAGGGCCACCATGGCCGCCGTGGCAAGTCCGATAAGCAAGCGTTTCATGACGACTCCTTTGTCCGCTTCTCTCAGGTTAGGCCTCCCAAATAAGGCAGTCCATAGCGAGGCCTGGCGGTAGACGTGAGGGACCCAGGAGTAGTGAACAGCCCTTTGTGTTGGGCTGCTCGGTGTTAGCGTTTGGTGCCATGATCGTATGGCTCAACGGCACCCACGGTGCCGGCAAAACGACAACGAGTGCCCTTGTTCAGCAGCTCATTCCCGATTCGAGAGTGTTCGACGCCGAAAAGGTTGGTGAAACTCTCATGGACATCTCTCCCGGCCTGCCCGCCACGGACAACTTCCAGCACTGGCCGCCATGGCGACCCCTCGTCGTGGAGACCGCCAAGCGCGTACTTGACTACACTGGCGGCACGTTGGTGATGCCCATGACCGTTTTGGTAGAAGAGTACTGGCGCGAAATTAGCGGCGGCCTAGCTCAACATGGCATTCCGGTACGGCATTTCGTGATCCATGCCGACCAGGACACCCTTTACGCCCGGATAGCTGCGGACCATCCCATCCCTTCCCCATTCCGACTCGGCTATCTGGAACCGTATGCCGAAGCTGCCCGAACCTGGCTCCACGCTGAAGCTGAGGTCATCGACACCACCCACCTCACGCCCTCCGAGGTAGCCCAGCAGATCGCAGAGGCCCTGAGGAACTGAATAGCTCGATGGCGAGCCCTGTCAAAGATTCGGTGCTGACACCATCATCCGGGGCGCCTGGGATCAGGGCGTGGGCAGCGCTACACCGCGGCCCTTCTGGAACGGGCTGCCTCCTTCCCGTTCCGGCCAAACGTCGAAAACGGGAAGGGTCTCACCCCCGCACGACGCGGTCTCGGCGGTCAGCTGCCCTTTAACCAGTGGACGCGTATCAAGGTCCGCCATGTTGATGAAGCCCCATTCGTTGAGGATGACCGCCTTGTTGGCCAGCGTTGTCCCGTAGTAGGAAACGCGGCCCTCAGCGTCGACCATCAGCGGTGTGACCTTCGCGGTGAACCCCTCCGGCCAGCGCAGGAAGACCTTCTGAGTACTGTTCGCAAAGGTGAAACAGGCCTCCGAGGGAGAAACATATCCGCGTACCTCGCCGTCCCTCGTTCCGTCTGCAGCCTGCGTGCCCCAGATGGTATCGGGGGCAGATGCAGCCCAGGAACCGCCGGGGTGGGTGGCCACGGGCACGTCCCCGACGGGGGCCACATTGATACGCGCCCGCAGGTCGTCACCAATCTCCACCGGCTCGTCGGTGACGGGATCCACAGTGGCGGCCGTCCTGATGTTCTGGATCTGCAGCAGCGTATGAGGTGCCTCCATCAGATGCAGCCCGCCGTCGGCATCCTTGGCGAAGAACCCCAGATAGGTAAAGGGTGCTTCCTCCTGGCTATCCCGCCAATGAAGCGAACCATTGATCGCGCGCTCTGCTGGTGCCACGTCAACTGTGGTTTCACCCGGGGTCAGATCGCCTTTCAGCACCTGACGCACGTTGACGGGTTCGACGCCGAGCCCTGCCCCGAGTTTACGGGCCGCATTGGGCAGTGCCTCCAGGACAAGCACTTCGTCTGCCGCGACGAAGAGGCGGTGAAACGGTCCCGCAGGAGGCGTTGGCTCCGGCGCGTTGGTGGGAACCGGCGAGGGAGGTGAGACGGATTCGGTGGCGGCCGGTGTTTCCACCGGGGCCGTTTGCAGGAAGTTAGCCGTGAGGACGGCTGCGGCCACTGCGGCTGCTGCCAGGAAGGCCCCGGCCGTCCGCCAACGCCTTGCGGGCGGCCTGCGGTAATTTCCCGAATCTCCGGCGAAGATATGGGTCACGTCGGATTCCATGAACGCCAGGCTTCGGGAACGGCTGCGTGCCAGTTCGGGCTCGGTGACGTCCGCTGCGGGGTCGGCGGAGAGGATGCGCTGCTCGTCGGCAGCAGAAAGGTCCTTCATCGTATGTACTCCTCTGACTCTCGTTCAGCCTGAAGCAGGCGGCCGAGTGCTTTCCGTGCCCGGTGGAGGCGCATCCTGATGGCTGTCGCGGTGGTGTTGAGCAGATCGGACAATTCGTTGGAGGTAAGTCCATCCCAGTACGTGAGCAACAGGACCTCCCGCTCGTCGGGTTTGAGGCGACCCAGCGCATCCCGGACGGAACCGTCGGTGTCGCGGGCCTGCTCCGTTCGTTCCAGCTGGAGCGACAGCATGAGATTGGCCGATCGGACGGCGGACCTTAGGTGATTGCGCAGAACGTTCTGTGCCACCCCGAAGAGGAACATGGCTGAGAGTTCTTCCTTCTCGCCCGATTTCTCCCAGGCGATCCTAAAGACTTCCGCGCACAGGTCCTCAGCGGTGGAAGGGCTCTCCGTGCGGCGGCGGAAGTAGCGGTAGATGCGATCATGGCAGGCCGCGTGGGCCGCCATGAACCGCTTTTGTCTCTCCAGTTCCACGCGCTCCCCCAAATGCGTTTGTAAGCTCATACCCGGTTAATGTCCGGCAGCCCGGCAAGTGTAACGGGGCCCTGTGATTTCCTCGGTCCGAAGCTCGTCATGCCGCATGGGCGAGTCGACAGGTCTTGTCACGCAGTTCACCACCCATTCACAAAGGCCTCAGACCCCGTCCAACAGGGCTCCGTATGTTCGAAGCCATGGACAACATTTCACGCAGATCCCTGATTTCCGCCGGCCTCGGGGCCGGGCTGGTCGCCGGCCTGCCGGGTGCCGCCGTCGCCGTTTCAACAGCGGACGACGCCGGTCTCCGCACCGATCCGTTCATGCTCGGCATCGCTTCCGGCGAGCCGTGGCCGGACGGCTTTGTGATTTGGACCCGGCTGGCGCTGGACCCCTTGACCGAGGACGGCCTGGGCGGCATGCCGTCCCGCAGCGTCGCCGTCGAATGGGAAGTGGCCGAGGACGTGCGCATGCGCACCGTAGTAGCCCGCGGCGTCGAAACCGCCAGGATCGAAAGCGCGCACTCAGTGCACGTGGAGCTGAAGGGCCTCCGGCCGGGGCGCGAATACTTCTATCGGTTCCGCACCGGTCGTCACGTCAGCGCGGTGGGCCGCACGCTCACCAGCCCGGCGCCGCACGAGACGCCGGCGGCGCTGGCCATGGCGTTCGCCAGTTGCGCGCAGTACGAGCACGGCTATTTCACCGCCTACACCCGTCTCGCTGAGGACCACCCCGACCTCGTGCTGCACCTGGGCGATTACCTGTACGAGTACAAGAAGGGCAGTTACGTGATCGGCGGCGGTAACCCGCGCGACCACCAGGGCCCCGAGACTTCCAGCCTGGCCGGCTACCGGCAGCGGCACGCGCAGTACAAGTCCGACGCCGACCTGCAGGCCGCGCACGCGATCGCGCCGTGGCTGGTGGTATGGGATGACCACGAGGTGGACAACAACTGGGCGGACGAGATCCCGGAGAACACGGACGCCGCGCAGCTGAACGACACCACCGAGCGGTTCCGGCAGCGCCGCGCCGCCGCGTTCCAGGCGTACTACGAAAACATGCCGCTGCGAGCCTCGTCCGTGCCGGCCGGGTTCGACATGAAGATCTACCGCACCATCCAGTGGGGCCAGCTGGCCAACTTCCACATGATGGACACCCGGCAGTACCGCGACGACCAGCTCGCCGGCGACGGCTGGCAGAAGAACGTGGCCGAACGCCTGGCCGAGGACCGCACCATCACCGGCGCGGAGCAGGAGAAGTGGCTGCTGGACGGGTTCAAGAATTCGACCCAGCGCTGGGACATTCTGGGTCAGCAGGTGTTCTTCGCCGAACGGGATCGGGCCCAGGCGCCGGAGATCGACGACGTCTCCATGGACGGGTGGGACGGCTACGCCGCATCTCGCCGCCGCATCACCCAGGGCTGGGTGGACGCGGGCGTCCGCAACACCGTGGTTCTCACCGGCGACGTGCACCGCAACTGGGCCAACGACCTCAAGGTCGACTACAAGGACCCTGCCTCCCCCGTGGTCGGCTCGGAACTCGTCTGCACCTCCATCACCTCCACCGGCAACGGCACTGGCTCCACCACCGACCCGGTCATGGCCTGGAACCCGCACCTGAAGTTCTACAACGACAACCGCGGATACGTGAACACGCGCATCACTAAGGACGCTTTGACTGCTGATTTCCGGGTGCTGGACTACGTCACGACCCCGGGATCCCCCGTCAGCACGAAAGCGTCTTTCGCCATCCAGGACGGGGTTCCGGGGCTGGTGGCACGAGGGTAGGCTCCGCCCCCCGGAACAGCGAACGACGACGGCGGGGCGGCCAGCATCTGCCTCCCGCCCCGCCGCTATTGTTCAGTCAGCCATGGCGGGCTCCAGCGATCAGGCAGGCGAGCTGGCCATCCACCACCCCGCGACTACTTGACTGCGTTGTATGCGTTCACGCGGCCATACTTCCAGTACGTTCCGGTGCCGGAAACGGCGTCGGCCGTTAATTCAACCTTGCCCCGGACCGCCTCACTGGTTGCGCCAGAATTCCTGCTCCACACAAGGGCGGCAGTGGCGGCAACGATCGGTGAGGACATCGAGGTGCCGTTGCCGACGTCGTAACCCCGTGACCGGTTGTATTGCGATTCAAGGACGAACTCGTGGTTGGGGAACGTGGAGTAGACGTTGACGCCAGGTGCTGCGATGTCCACCCAACTGGCGCCATATGTTGAGAAGGATGCCTTGGCGTCTTTGTTGTCGGTAGCGGCGACGGCGATGACGTTCGGGTAGGCACCCGGGTAGATCTTGGTCTGGTTGCCTCCGTTACCGGCTGCGGCAACCAGCACCACGCCTTTGCTCCATGCGTTGTTGACGGCTGTTTCGAGAGTGCGTGACGCCCGCACTCCGAGGCTCATGTTGATCACCTTGGCACCATTGCTGACCGCCCAGTTGATGCCGCTTGCAAGCCCTGAGCTGGATCCGATCCCGCTGTCGTTCAACACTTTGCCGTCCAGGATGGTGCACTCCGGGCAAGTACCGGCCACGCCCTGTGTGTTGTGAGCGGCGGCGACGATGCCGGCCACATGGGTGCCATGGCCGTAGTTGTCGTCGCCGGTTTCACCGGTGGTGAAGTTGGCCCGGGCGCTAACCTTCGGTGTGATGTCGGGGTTGTCGTTGGCGACTCCTGAATCGAGCACGGCGACCCTTATCCCGGCCCCCTTCGTGAACGTCCAGGCTTCGACGGCGTCCACGTCGGCGTCTGCCTTGCCTGCGGCTACGGTCAGTGTGCCGGCGGTGTTGGTGAAGGACTGTCCAGTATTTTGCAGGGCGTACTGGCGGCTGAAGTACTGGTCAGCTGTGGCCGGAGTGACCACGTGGTCCGGCTCGGCGTACTCAACGGCGGGATTGCGGTTCAGGGCTTCGATGAGTTGAAGCTCTTGGCCGGCGGGAGCCTTGATCAGATGGGCGCCTGTGCTGCCGATTCCGGGCCCTTCGCTCAGTCCGTGCTGCCGCAGGGTGTCCGCCGCCGCGCGGTGGTCGCGGAATTTGACCATGATCTGGCCAACGACGTGTGACGGGTCGGCCGGTGCCGCGTTACCAGCTACCGCCGAGTTGATTGCACCGAAGGCCATCATTGCCGCCGCGAACCCTGCCAGGACTGTTCTTTTCATGGGGGTTATCTTGCTCCACCAGATGCCCGGCCGGATAGGGGCAACAGGCAGATCGCCCTACCTAATCAGAAGGGTGACCGAACTGCGGGGGTGAGTGCCGCCGTCGAACTTTCCGGGAGCAGGCGAGCACCAGAATGACCATCTACCTGGACGTCCCGGCGATGGAATCCTCGATGGATCCCACGATGATCGAAGGCACCCTCCGCCGGATGAAGGAACTCATCGAAGCTGAAACGCCAGCTCCGACGTAGTGGCCATCACCGAGGATCCTGACCGGACTGCCCCCGCATCAAGAAGCCCGGCCACCCTATGGCAGGGTGGCCGGGCCTTCCCGTATGGCCTATTTTCGAAAACGGCGAGCTGCTACTTGGCCAGGAAGCGCAGCAAGACCTCGTTGATTTCGGCGCCGTGCGTCCAGAGCATGCCGTGCGGTGCATCTTCGATTTCCACGTACTCGGCGGACGGAAGGCGCTTGGCGAATTCACGGCCGGTCGCGTCGATCGGCAGGATGCGGTCGTCCGTCCCGTGGACGATCAGGGCCGGCACGGTGACCTGCTCGATGTCGGAGCGGAAGTCTGTCAGCCATGAGTCGACGACGGCGAAGGACGCGTACCAGGACGAGCCAGCGGCGACGTTCCATGCATTGCGCAGCGCTTCCTCGCTGAGGCGGTTCCCGAGGAAGTTATCGGTGTTGAAGAAGTCGTTGTAGAAGTTGGTGAACCAGGTGTAGCGGTCCTCAATGGCGGCGTTGCGAATGCCGTCGAACACCGAGGACGGGACACCGGCAGGGTTGTCTTCGGTCTGCAGGAGGAACGGTTCAAGGGATGCAAGGAACGCTGCCTTGGCTACGCGCGCCTCCCCGTATGTACCGATGTAACGCCCTACTTCGCCGGTGCCCATCGAGAAGCCGACGAGGACGGCGTCGCGCAGGTCCAGGGTTTCTAGGACGGTGTTGAGGTCGGCTGCGAAGGTGTCGTAGTCGTAGCCCGTGGTCGGCTTGCTGGATTTGCCGAACCCCCGGCGGTCGTACGTGATGACGCGGTAGCCGGCGTTCAAGAGGGCAGCGGTTTGTTTCTCCCACGAGCCGCCGTCAAGGGGATAGCCATGAATCAGGACGACAGGCTGGCCCGCGCCGTGGTCCTCGTAGTAGAGCTCGATGTCCGTGCTGTTCTCAGTGCCGACTTTGATGAAGCCCATGATCATGTTCCCTTTCCTCGAACCGGAGAACGGTCGTTCTCTGGCTGATTAGAATCATATAGAACGATCGTTCTCATTTCAAGTAGAATGGGTAGATGGATATTTCGGAGGTCCGCACCCGCATCGTCAAGACCGCCGACGAGCTCTATAACGCGAAGGGAATCCAGGCTGTAGGCATGGACGAACTTCGTGCTGCGGCGGGTGTCTCGCTCAAGAGGCTGTACCAGGAATTCCCGTCCAAGAGCAGTATCGTCATGGCTGTGCTGGAGCGCCGGCACCAGTCCTGGACGGAAGGGCTGGAAGCGACCGTCCGCCAGGCCGCCACTCCGCGTGCGCGGCTCCTAGCCATCTTCGACTACCTTGCGCAATGGTTCGCCCAGGACTCGTTCCGCGGCTGCGGTTTCATCAACAGCTTCGCCGAGCTCGGGGCCATAAGCCCCGAAGTCGCCGATTATGCGCGGAAGCATAAGGAATCGTTCCAAGAGTATGTCGGCAAACTCTCAGAGGAGGCAGGTGCGCCAGCCTACCTGGCGCCCCAACTCTCAATCCTTGCAGAGGGCGCGCAAACGACGGCCGCCATCGCCGGCACCCCCGATGCTGCCGGACAGGCGCGACATGCAGCCGGAGTACTGATCGACGCAGCGTTGGGCGGGGAAACCCCAAGCGCCGCGTAGCGCGCCCCCGTCCGGCGAATTGCAACCACAGCGCCGATCCCGCCTTCGCGACCGGAGCAATGGCCGGGCACGAAGGCGATAAGGACCATGGCGACTGCGATCAGACTCAGTCCAGGACCGGCGTCGAGCGGCGCCCCGGCGAGAACATGAGCACGACGGCCGCGATCGTGAGCAGCACGGCTACGCCAGCCAGCAGCTTGATAACTGCTGGCACGTCGACGAAGAACGCCGGCAGTGCGGTGAGGGTCATGATGATGATCGCGCCGGCCGCGACGCGGAGCGCGGCGCGGTTGCCGGTACGCCACGTGATGATCACGGCGACCAGGCCAACCAGGCCGAGCCCGCAGTCGACGATGAGGATGCCGATCGGCGGGCCAACCTGGCCTTCCGGAGGGGGAAAAAGTACGCCGACGACGTTCAGCGCGCTGTAGAAGCCGGCCAGCAGGAGGCCGACCTTCTGCCGTTTCGATGTGGTTTTCATGGTTGCTCCTCGGGTGGGTGGATGAAGCGGACAACTCCACTGTCGGCCCGCGCCGCTTCCGTCCACGAGGGACGGCCTCCCCGTCCATTTTCCCGCGGATCCCCGGCGAAAGGGAGGAAGTTCCCGGATCAACCGGGAGCGTACGCGCCCATAATGGGTTCATGAACCTCAGGGTGCTGATCGCGGACGACCATCCTGTCGTCCGCGGCGGGCTGCGGGCGCTGATCGAAACCCTGGAGGGACTCGAGGTGGCCGGCGAGGCAGGCGACGGCGAGACCGCCGTACGGGAGGCCCAACTCCTGCGGCCCGACGTCGTACTCATGGACGTCCGGATGCCCGGTCTCGACGGCGTGGAGGCCACCCGCCGGATCCGTGCCGCGGTGCCGGAGACGGCGGTGCTCATGCTGACTATGTACGACGACGATGCGACCGTCTTCACCGCGATGCAGGCTGGAGCCCGTGGCTACCTGCTCAAGGGAGCCGGGCAGGAGGAGATCGTGGCCGCCATCCGCGCGGTGGTCACCGGGCAGGCGATCTTCGGACCGGGCGTGGCGGCACGCATACTGGGCTACTTCACTGCACCACCCGTACCAAGGGCCACCCCCTTCCCGGAACTCACCGCCCGCGAGCGCGAGATCCTCGACCTGCTGGCGTCAGGACGGCGTACGACGGCGATCGCCGAGGCGCTGTTCCTCTCCCCCAAGACGGTCAGCAACCACCTGACCAGCATCTTCGCCAAGCTCGAGGTGCTTGACCGGGCCGCCGCGATCATCCGCGCCCGTGAAGGCGGCCTCGGCACGTGACCGCCTCTCCTGCGCTGCTCGCGCTGGCCGCCCTTGGTTTGAGCACGGCCGTCAGCGGGTTGGCGTTGCTCGGCGTGCGGCGGGTCCGGCCGAGCGCCGTACTCATGGTGTTCGCAGGACTCGCCATCATTTCGGGGGCCGTTCTGGAAGCGACGGGGGGAGGCTACGCGCCGCGCCTGGCCTTCACCATCGGCGGCGCGTTGCTGGCGCCGCTCGCGCTGACCGCGTACCCGGCCATCACTTGGCGACACCCGGTGGACTTCGTCTCGCTGGTAGTGATCGGAGGTTCGGGCGTCCTGGCGGTGGTTTGGGCAGAGAGCGACGCGGTTGGCACCGCGATGGTCCTGGTGATCGCCTGTGCCCTGATCGCGCACACCTGGTGGAAGATCGAACGTGCCACGGACGGCGACCGGTGGGCCCTCAAGTGGATGGCGCTCGCGGGGTCGCTGGTGGTGATAACCATGTTCATCACCCCGTTCCTGCAACTCGGCACCGTGGGAGAGGTGATCGCCTACCTCGCCATGAGCACTGTCGCGCCCGCGCTGTACATCGGGGTCCGCCGGCCCGAGGTGGTCGATGTCAGGGGCCTGATGGTGCGATTCGTGGTTTTCGTTACCGCGGTGGTGGGCTACGTGGCCCTCTTCATGACCGTCGAGTCGCTGGTCGAGGTCCTGGGCGGCCGCGTCCCGCCTCCGGGCACGCTGGCGATCATCGGCGCCCTCGCGGCGACAACGTTTCATCCGCTGCAGGTGGTGCTGCGGGCCGTTGTCGACGAGCTCCTCTTCGGGGCGCGGCCGGACCCGCTGGGGGCGGCTACCCGGGTGGTCGGCCACATCGGCGATGACCCGGTGCTCGCACTGCGGGCCATTCGCGAGGCATTGGTACTCCCGTACTCTGCGCTCCGCCTGGACGGGAAAACTGTCGCCGAGTCCGGGGCAGAGGTCACCCACACCAGGACCCTCCCGCTGGCCCTGGGCCCGGACCGGTCCGGGGAGCTCGCGGTGGGGCTGCGGCCCGGTGACCTGACGCTGTCCGCGGGTGACAGCCACGTGCTCAGCCTGGTCGCGCCGCTGCTGGCCCAGACCCTGCGCGCCCGGGCGCTGGCCGACGAACTGAGGGAGTCACGCGGCCAGGCCATCACCGCAATCGAGGAGGAACGCCGTCGGTTGCGCCGCGACCTCCACGACGGCCTCGGCGCCCGGCTCTCCGGGATAGCGTTCACGTCAGACGCCTTGCGCAATACCCTGCGCACCGACCCTTCCGGAGCAGAGGACCTGCTGCGGACCCTGCGCCAGGAGACAGTGACCGCGCTCGAGGACATCCGGGGGCTGGTCTACGCGATGCGTCCACCGGCGCTCGACGAGCTCGGTCTCGTCACCGCCCTGCGGCAGCAGGCACTGGCCCTGCGGACTCCTGACGGGACACCACTGCAGGTCGATCTGCGCGCAGATCGGCTGGAGGCGCTGCCCGCGGCCGTCGAGGTGGCGGTCTACCGCATCGTCGTCGAGGCGCTGACTAACGTGGCCAGGCACTCCACGTCGACTAACGCGACGGTCAGCCTCACAGTCCGCGAGGAGGCCCTGGAGATCGAGGTCACCGATGACGGGAGCACCGGTGCGCCCTGGCAGGCCGGCGTCGGAATTGCCTCCATGGGCGAGCGTGCGGCCGAGCTGGGCGGCACGCTCTCCGCCGAAAGCACCCCCCGGGGCGGGCGGGTGCATGCCGTGCTGCCAATCTCGCCGTGACCGATGCGGCCGGCGTCCTGCCCCCCTGCTATCTGGCCTGTTCCGCCAGCCATTCCCTAATGGTCCGGGCTTCGGGCAGGATCTCACGGGTTGCTTCGGTGCTCATGTCGAACTGCCCTGTCCGCAGCCACCGCCACATTGTGGTGAGGTCCTTCCCCACGAACCGTTCGAAGAGCTTCTCCGGCATCGGTAACCCACGCGGTCTTCGCCCAGTCCGTTCCTGCCACATACTGCGGCACTCGTCTATTGACCGCACGTCTGATGCCAGTCCCAGCACTGCACCGCTCCACCGTTCCGGGTCGGCGAACATCCGGGCGGCGATGGCACCCAGATCGTCAACGCATAGCCAGCCCACCGGCCGGGACGGGCCCATCAGCTTTGGCATCAGATGCCAGGTGGAAAACTGCGGATAGTAACCTTTGTCCGTCATCAGTTCCATGAACGCCATGGGCCGCAGCACGGTGAGCGGCAGCCCGAGTTCGCGGAAGCGCTGGGCGATGACCAGCTTCGAATCCCAGGAGCCAACGCCTGTCGGTTGGGCGCTGACTCCTGCCGCCCCGTAGACCACGTGGCGTACGCCGGCTTTAGCTGCTGCCTCCGCCACGTTGCGCCCCTGCCGCACTTCAGCCTCAGCTCCGATTGTCTGCGGATTCTGGACGTTGAAGAGCCCGTAGGCCTCCCGGAACGCCGGCCGTAGAGAACCTGGATCCTCGGTGTCCGCCTGCTGGACCTCGGCCCCGAGCTCGAGCAGCGCCTGCGCAGCGTCGCTGGACGGAGTCCTGGTCAGGGCACGCACCTGCCATCCGTCGTTGAGGAGATGCCGGACCACAGCCGACCCCTGCCGGCCCGTCGCGCCGATCACCGCAACCACACCGGGAGTACTCCCGCCAGAGGAAGAAGCCATGGCTTAGTATCCCACTTGGGCCGAGGGTTTGACCTGGGACGGCAGGAGTAGTCCGCGCCTCGGGCAGCAGCTCATCAGGCGTGTGGCCAGAAGCTGTCCGGACGGCTGAAGACGCTGGTCACGAGAGCTCCCTGAGGATCTCGTCGGCGGCTCGACGGCCGGAGCGGATGGCACCGTCCATGTAGCCGTTCCAGACCGTGGAGGTTTCTGAGCCCGCCCAGTGGATCCGGCCCACGTGCGCAGCGAGGGCCGGACCGTACTGGGTCCAGGCGCCCGCGCCGAGCCGCCCACCGTAGCAGCCGCGGGTGAACTCTTCAGCGCTCCAGTCCTGCTCGACGACGTCGAACGGTTGCGCCGCCGTCGGGCCGAAGTACTTCACGAGCGCAGTGATAACGAGCTCGCGGCGCTCCGCTGCGCTCATCAGGCTCGCGGTGCGGGCGTGGGCGCCCTCGAGGAAGCCGACCAGCACCCCGCAGGAGCCGTCGTCCGGGCTGTTGTCCAGAACGATGTTGAACGCGTCGTCAAGGCTGAGTACCGTTCCGCTCAGTCCGTCCTCGCGCCAAAACGGGGCGTCGTAACCGACCTGGAGCTTGATGACAGATCCGGCCGGCATCTGCTGGGTGAGTCCGTCGCGCAGCGCGGGCAGCGGCGGGACGTAGCGCAGCCGGCCGGCCAGCGTTTGCGGTATGGCGACGACGACGCGCTGGGCCGTGACGCTGCCGCCGTCGTATTCGACAACTACGCCCGTCCCATCCTGGCGGATGGTCCGGACCACGGCATTGAGCCGGACCGCGTCGCCCAGTTCGGCGGACATCCGCTCGGAGATTTGGTGCGTGCCGCCGACGACGCGGCTCTCCTGGGCACCCCCTGTTATCGTCATCAGCGCCTCAAGGCTGGTGCCGGACTTGACGTAGAAGAGGAAGTGCAGGAGTGAAAGCTCCGGAGACTCGGCGGAGAACAGGACAGGCACCACCAGGCGGAAGAACCTCAGCGCAATGCTGTCTTCGGTGTTGGCGACCAGCCATGCGTCCAGCGTCTGCCGGTCCAGGTCCTCGGCGCCATCAGTTTCCCACGGTGCCTCAATCGCGACCGTCGAGGCGAGGATCTCCAGGTTCTCCCAGAGCCGGCCGACCTCCATCGCCGACTCGGGCGGGAGGCCGAAAGTCTCGTCGGCGTTTCGAACCACGTTGCCGTCGAAGACGGTCAGGGCGTCGCCCTCGTCGAAGCTGGGGAAGGTCTCGAGGCCCAGCTCGTCGATGAGCTCGAGCACAACGTCCTGTGTCGGGCCGACCCATTGCCCGCCCATCTCCACCGGTACTCCGTTGCTGAGAAAGCCTCCCAGTGTGCGGCCGGCCACCCGGCCGCGCGCCTCCAGCACGGCAACTGTCCTACCGGCCGCAACCAGCTTGCGGGCTGCACTCAGGCCGGCCAGGCCTGCGCCCACGACGACGACATCCACAGCGTGCATCTGCGATCCTCCACATCGATCCAGCCGCATGTATGACTTAGACACGAGCTTACGACTGCTGCCGGACTTCGCCACCTGCAAGCCAATGGACGTACCAGGATCCCCAGATGTTCGTTTTATCGAACAGTAGAAGCTAAATGAAAAATGTTCGATTAATCAAACATTCTGATGAGAATGGCATATGATCGTTTTATGGAACATTCGGACATCACCAGCTTCTATCGGGCAGTAGACGCCGCATCACTTGGCCGTTCCATCGCCGACGCCCGCAAGGAAGCCGGACTGACCCAGCAGGACGTCGCGCAGAAACTAGGGGTTACCCGGGGAACGATCGTCAGGCTTGAACAGGGCGGACCCGTGTCCAGCGTCGTTGCCATGAACGCTATCCGGGCCGTAGGCCGTGACGTTGCCCTAGTTCCTCGTTTCGCCAAACTCCAGGTGCGGCAGTGAAGCGCCAAAGCCTTGATGTATACCACCCACCCATCTGCTCTACGCTCCCAGCGTCAATGCCGGCCACACGCTGGGCGGACAGGCGAGACTGAATTATTTGACCCTGGACAATCTGGTCCGTGAGGGCACCCCCTGGGGCATGGACGCCGATGATGCCAGGACTACGGCTGCAGGTGTCCTGGAGTCCGTTGCCGAGGCAGCGGCAACCATACCTGCCAAGGAAAGCATCGGTTTCCTGGCCGAACTGGTGCCGGCCCGGGCAGCCGACTTGTTGAGCGGTGGAACAGCCCGCCGGGCCTTGGGCTAAGGATCACGGGGCCTGCCGATTCCAGGCCCGGGTGAGGCCATGCTGGCGCGCTGCCGCTGGCCTCTAGCCATTGTGCGCCATCAGGCCCAGCGATACCATGCTGCCGGGGAGAGGTCCTCGTCTCGCACGTCGACCGTTAGGGGCAATCCAATGACTGACTTCTTCACCATGCAGCCCGGCGAGACCGCGGCGCCTTTGCCCCAGGGACCCGTCCTGTGTCAGGGAACGGCCGGCATGCGGCGCATCCACCGCTTTTTCCTGTGGGCGTACGAAGAGGCGCCGGGCCTGGTGCGCTCCGCCGCGGCCGGGGACACCGCCCGTGCCGCGTACGTGGGCGAAGTGCTGGGGAACTTCGATAAGGTGCTCCATATTCACCACGAGGGCGAGGACGAACTCATGTACCCGCAGCTCGCGGCAAGGGCACCGGCGTGTGCGTTACACGTAGCGCAGATGCTTGAGCAGCACCGGCAGGTGACGCAGCGCCTGGAGAGCATCGAGCCGATCCGCCTTCGCTGGATGGCAACGACAGACGCAGAAGTCGGCCGGGAACTCGCTGCGCACTACGAGGACCTGAAATCCGTCCTCAACGTCCACCTGCGCCGCGAAGTCACCGAGGTGATGCCAGTCGTGGACAGGGTACTGACCGAGAAGGAAATGCAGGAGGCCGGAAAGCACGGGATCGATCAGCTCGACAAGAAGTTCCTAATCGGCTACCTCGGGATGGTGTTGGCCACGAACCCACCCGAAGACCAGAGGGAAATGTTCAAGGAGATCCCCGCCCCGGTCCGCCTTGGCTACCGCCTCATCGGGCGCAGGATGTTTCGGAAACAGTACGCGACACTCTTCCCGGGTCGCCCGATTCCCAAGACACTGTAGCCTGCGCGGGCGGCCGGAACGGAAGAGTTGTCATTGACGACTTTGAGCGCTTGCTCGCAGGAGGCCCAGCGCCGCCAGACTGACCAGCGGGTTACTCTGGCGCGGACCGGACGGGCCCCAGCTGGCGTAGCTGCGGCGGCTGGCCACCGAGTCGGCGGTGGAAGCGTTGGGTTGCTCCAGCGGGAAACCCCCGTCGGGGAGCCGCTTGGATTCAAGCAGTGCCAGCGCATCGGCGCATCGCGGGTCGCCGATGCGTCCCAACTCGGCCATCACCTGCAGGGCGAACAGCACGTCGTAGAACTGGATGGGGTAATGGATGCGGTCGGGGCGGCCGCCCCAGTCAGGCATCAGTAGGGTGCCGTCACGCTGGTGCCACAGAAGCCGCCGGGCAAGCACCAGGTCGGCCACCTTCTGGGCGGCGTCCAGGGCCGGCTGGTAGCTGTGCGCGTGCCCGTACGCCCACAGACCTCGTGCGGGGATGAGCGATTCCTGGAACGACGACGCGGTAGCCTGGAGCCGCTTGTCGCAGTTCCAGCCCCCGTCCGGCCACTGCCAGTTGATCAGCCGGTCGACCAGGGAGCGGGTGCGTTCGTCCTCCAGTCCGAGCCGGACCGAGTACCAAATTGCGTTGCCATCCATCGAGGCGCAGTGGCGGACCCGGTTTTCCTGGCCAGGGTAGGCCGCCGTCAGGGGCGGCTCGAGGAAGTGCCTGGAGAAGAGCCAGGCATAGACGCGCTGCTTCAACGGCAGCAACGTCGCGTCGCCGGGCGGGTAGTCGATCAGTGCGAGACACACCAGTGTCCAGTGCGGACCCTGCCACTTTCGATAGACATGGTGGAGGGTCTTCTCGTCCTGATCGAAGATCCGCAATAGCGCGCGTGCGGAAGGCGAACCGGGAATCCGCGCCTGCAACGCGCGGGCTTCTGCCGCATCGGCGGACCCGCCCCGCAGGAGGCGGGCCTTGTAGGCCAGCACCGGATCATCCGCAGCGGACAGCCTCTCGATCAGGTGCTCGGATGCTGCGCGCCGCTGCGTGGCCACATCTGAAGCCTCGTCCATGTCTGATGGTAGCGCGGGAATCTTTCAGTCATTGTCGGTGGGGAGCCATACATTGCGTGCGACGAGGACACCGCAGGAATCGGTGGCTGCGTGGGCGATGGACACGGCCAGGAGCGAACCGCTGCCCTGGGCAGCCCAGCCGTAGCCCAGCCCGGTCAGACATGCGCCGAGCAACACCGGCCGGCGTCCGCGCGGATGGGGGCGCACGGAGAGCGGGACGAGGTGCCAGGCCGTGAACCACAGGGAGGGCCAGAGCCAGCCACGGATCTTGCGGCCGGGGAAGACCGCCACGGGAACACCCCGCCACAGCGCCTCTTCAGCCATGGCGTTGGTGAAGCCGACACCCACGGCCGCGAGCGCCGCCGGCAGACCGGCTTTCCTCGCGTTCGGGATCAGTTCGGTGGCGACGGCACCGGCCGGCGGAATGATCAGGACGCTCCACAGCAGGGCCCGGGGCCGGCGTTGCGGCTGCGGTTGCGGACCGCTGGCAGGCCTCCATAATCCGACGAGCCGGTGCGGTCCCGCGATGGCTGCTGCCAGGCCCCAGCACGCTGCCCAGTAGACGGCGAACCCTGCCTGGTAGCCGCGCCGGTCGCCGAACCTTCGGACGGTGTATTTGAAGACCGGCACCATCACTGCCGGCAGCGCGGCTGGCAGGATTGTGGCCGCAACGCGTCGCCAGGCGGTTGGTTTCCTCATTGTGAGTCCTTCATTTGATCTCCGTTTGCCGCGGCGGGCCAGCCAGGTCAATCTCCGGCCCCTCGGGATGCACCAGCTTCTTCAGGCCGCTCGAGGAGTTCCTTCGTTGCCTTCCCGATGCCTGAGGCGACGCCCGTGAAGACAGATGTGCGGGACATGACGCCTTCCTTCCCTAGCCTGATAAGGTCCGCCTTCACTTTGACCGGCTGCCCTCCGCCCAGCCAGAGTCCAAAGGCCCGTGGACGGCAGGATCAGTGTCCCGCGTGTGGACAGGTTCGGCCTGTATCGTCACGGAGTTACGACGCCGGCCTCCGCACCGATCCATTCAAGGGTGCCGGCGTGTGCGTTGCACGTAGCGCAGATGCTTGAGCAGCACCGGCAGGTGACGCAGCGGCTCGAGAACATCGAGCCGCTTCGCCTTCGTTGGGTGGAAACGGCAGACGCAGACGTTGGCCGGGAACTCGCTGAGCGCTACGAGGACTTGAAGGCCGTACTCAACGTCCACTTGCGCCGCGAGGTGACCGAAGTGATGCCCGTGGTGGACAGGGTGCCTACTGAGAAGGAAATGCCGGAGGCCGGGAAGCAAGGGATCGACCAGCTCGACAAGAAGTTCCTGGTCGGCTACCTCGGGATGGTGTTGTCCACGAACCCGCCCCAAGACCAAAAGGAAATGTTCAAGGAGATCCCCGCCCGGTCCGACTCGGCTACCGCCTCGTGGGCCGCAGGATGTACCGGAAACAGTACGCGACACTCTTCCCGGGACGCCCGATTCCCGAAACGCTGTAGCCTGCGGGAGTGCTGCCTGACCGTTGGCAAATCTAGGCTTCCATTGCCGTACCAGGGCGGTACGATCTGTCTCACCGTCGGGCACTCGCTTCGTCGGCATTCCATGGTTGTGAGGGGACGACGCGATGGTTGAACTGAAGCGGATCTACTGGAGCCGCCAGGCTCTTCGCGGCGCCCTATTTGCGGTGACCATTTGGTTGTTCGTCGCTGCTATCTCGGCAGTCATGCCCAAGGCGAGCGGAGACACTGTGCCGGGACCGGCCTCCGGAATCGGCGTTGTGCGCGGCCTTTTCGACGTTGTTGTAGCCGCAGTCACGCTCCCGGCCGTGTTCGTCGTTGGCCCTCACAGTCGTTGCCGCCGTGATTAATGCCCGCGACGTCCGGCGCCGGGACCTTGCTCGGCGCTTCAGCAGGCAGCAGCGGCGTGAGGGCATGGCCCGGGCTGGCGGCCAGTGTGAGATGGAGGCGGGGTTCTGGCGCCGGTGTTCACGGCCTGCCGAGCACGGCGACCACTTCTACCCGTGGTCCAAGGGCGGATCCACCAGCCTGCAGAATTTTGTCGCTGCCTGCGCGCGGTGCAACCGTGCCAAGAGCGCCAGGATTCCCTCGCCGGGCCAGCAGGAAAGAATTGAACGACGACGGCGGGACTACGTCACGCCCGATGGTTCCGTCAGCGTCGGCGAACGGCAGTCGCTCCGCTAGCCAGTCCTCGACCCGTAACGGCGGGTTCTGGACGCGCCGAAGGGCGGCAGGCTTAGGTGGAGAAATGGAAAACCCAGGCATTGGGAAGCGTGAATCTGATGGCGGAATCGCGGAATCTAGGTGGAGCAGTTCGCTACTTATCGGGTCCACATCAGAACTGGGCCGATGGCAACCGCGGGTCCTCATAAACACGCGCGCCTGACCGAAGACGCGCTCACCGCTGATTTCCGGGGTTTGTGTTCTCGCTACTGCCGCGCTGGTGAGGACTTCCGACCACGGACCTGAAGATCTCTGGGTGTCATATGACGGTTAGTAGCTTCAGCTCCTGTCAACCCCTAATCAACTGCCTGAGTGCCACCTGATTTTGACGCAGCTGCACTCATTTTCTGGGTCATTATCCACCTAGTTGGCAATTCGAACCCTAGCCTGTCGCTTGTCAGCGAACACCCATCATTCCAGGGGGAAAAATGAAACTGAAAATTTCAGTACGTAAAGTCGCGACCAGCATTGGCTTGGCCGTTTGCGTGTTGAGCGGCGGCCTGTGTCCGCCGCTCCCGCGCAGGCAAACACCTGGCTTCCCTACGAAGTCAATTGGTTCTACAGCAACGAAACCTGCGCGGCGAGGGGAAAATCTCTTGTTCGGTCCCAGCCTGCAGCCGGCATCCGGTCGTTCCACCCACAATGTAAGGATGATGACCATGGTGCAGCGTCCTCTGGAAAAGAATCATCGTGTTAGCGCCGTTGGCCAGCTAGACCTCAGCCAGCCGCTGCCAGTCCTGTTTGCCATTCCACCCCATCAGGCCGAATCTGAGGGAACCATCAATAGAAACTACCCAAGCGTCACGCTCGAAGACCCAGAATCACTTCTGGCTCCTTTCCGTCACGAGTCAGTAATTAGCATTGAAGGTGACTGGACCCAAACGAGTATCCGCCTCCGGGGCAGCAGAACGACCCCTTGGCCCGCCGAGCCGGGCATACCCCTCCCAGGAATGCTTGAGTCGTATATCCCTCCAACGGGATGGCTACCCGCTACCGGCAACAATGATGACCGGGCATCGGACCGGATGGCCGAACTCTTTGATGACGGCAGTGTTCTTTGGCGCGTGGATGTGCCGGTCAGAACACGCGAGGATGCGCCCACACGCTGCACGTTTGTTCTCGCATCCGACGTAAATCGAGCACGAAGGATTCTTGGCCCTCTTCACACGAACTCGCTTGTGATCCAGCAGAGTTCATACTCCAGAGCCCAGATCGAACGAACCCAGGCCTCGCTCAGCCACGCTCCCTGGCCGTTCCATGCGGCCGGCCAAGGCCTCGGGCCGACAGGAGAAATAGAAGTCAGGGTGTACGTCCCGTACCTGACTTCTGAATTAGTGCAGTGGGCGGAATCGGCACCCAACGGACTCGTAGCCTTTCGTCCGTGGATCCGTCGCATCATGTAGTGGCGGCGGGATCGGCCCTTCCGATCTCGAGGCGCAGATTCCGGACAGGTCGTACAAGGCAGAAGCGGGAGCACAGGCACGCACGCAGATGCCAGGAGTAGCATCCACTGCCTTATTGCTTCAGCTGTTAGGACTCTTGATATGCATGCAGTATCGGCGACTGAGGCTTCTCGCCGCGCCTCAACAACTCAGAAGATTTGCTCTTTCTGTCAAGCCAAATCTCATTGAGCGAGTAAGGGATCACTACTAGTAAGGGAAGCGCGACCCCATGCCAGAAAGGCCAAAGTGAAAAAATTAAAGGGATAAATGACGCAACGAACAGAACAGCGTGAACATATCGGTACCATTTCATGCTTTCCCCCTTCGGGTTGATTGAACAAACTTTAGAAGCCACAACCCCGCCTGGCATGGTTTGAAGCCCGAACCGCGTCCGGCTTAGCCCTGTCGGTCGAGTTCTTCCGTCATGAGCTCGGGAAGCTTCCGCTGCAGTGCAGCGCTCCACCCGATCAGAACGGCAGTTACGAGGAGGGTCGCCGCAAGGTAGGTGACCGTCGCTGCGATGCCAAAGGAAACCCCGAGAACGAGTCCGAGGACGACCTTCACGGCGACAAGGACAATCAGCACGGCGGCGGCCAGGTTAGCGATCTGGGACCCTTGGGAGACGGTCGTCCCGTGTGCGAACCGGGCTGCGTATTCCCTCGCACTGCCGAAGGCCCCTTCCGGCCGCTCTCCCGTCTCCAGCAGGTGGCTCTGGAGTTCCCGAAGCACATCGGCTACCTGGTCCTCGCTAAGCCTGCGCTTGCGCAGTTCCATGGCCAACGTCTTGAAATAGCCCAATGCCGTCATTCCGGGCTTCCCTCCAATGTCATTACTGTCGCTACCCTTGCCGTGAAGTCCTGCCAGGACCCGGCCGTCTCTTTCAGCCAAGCTTCCCCTTCCTCAGTGGTCCTGTAGAACTTGCGGCCGGGGCCGCCGTTCCCCTCGCGCCATTCGGAGCAAACGCGACCGTCGGCCTCGAGTCTGCTCAGCACCGGGTAGACGGTGCCGCCGCCGATTCCGGGCAGGCCATGTGCGTTCAACTCCTGCACAATCTGATAGCCCTAGGCTTGGCTCCGGTTCCGCACAAGCTGCAGAACGCAGGGTGCCAAGACGGCACGGGTCCAAGCGCTGGGCCACTTCAGATCCCCGCCAGCAAAACCGCCGTCCCTCGTTTGACCCATTTCCCTGCAGTCCGCGGATCATAAATCGGAGCCGAGACGCTGACTGGCATTGAATCATCCCCCTTTCGTTTGAGCGAGTGATTGGAGAATATGGGCGCAAGCACGAGCCCATGTGGACAAACGGGGAAATTAGGTGCCGGGAGAAGTGAATCTAAGGGCGAGAATTTGAAATCTAGGTGCCGTTGATCGGGTTCTAGTGGTTGGCGGTGCTGTGGGTGTTCCGGCTGGAGCTGTAACGCACGACGGCGGCACGCACCTTGAGTGCTCCGCCCGCCATTGGCTTGGAACTTCTTTGCTGAACAAACCCATCCGACATGCCATAACGACCGAATAGCTGGCATAACCCCTTGGGTTGGCATCAGAAAATGGCCGGCCCATGAACACATATCGCATTCAGGAGATCACCATGGCAACACACACCAGCACAGGCATCGCAGCCCGCAGCAACGTCCAGAAGGCATCCCTGGCTGTGGGTGCCGTATTCCTGCTGGTCGGCATCCTGGGCTTCGTCCCGGGCATCACGGCCAACTTCGACCAGCTGCACTTCGCTGGCCACCATTCCGAGGCCATGCTGCTGGGCCTGTTCCAGGTCTCGGCCCTGCACAACATCGTTCACCTGCTGTTCGGCGCGGCAGGCATCGCCCTGGCCAGGACCGCCGCCGGCGCCCGCTCGTTCCTGCTCTACGGCGGCATCATCTACCTGGTCCTGTTCGTCTACGGCCTGGTGGTCCCCCAGGATTCGGCCGGGAACTTCGTGCCGCTCAACGGCTTCGACAACGGCCTGCACCTGCTGCTCGGCGTCGGGATGATTGCCTTGGCCCTGATCCTCACCAGAGGCCACAAGGCGCGCGCGTAATCCCATACCAACATGCGGAGGGCAAAGGCCCCGATCTCAGCTTCGGCTGTTATCGGGGCCATTGCCTTTCCTGCCCTAAGTAACTCGTGGCGAGGCGCATAGGTCTCGCCGTTAGGCGCGTTCCACGGGCAGCCACAACTCGGTGGTTGCGGTGCTGAAGTCGGCGGCGCGGTCGAGAATGGCCACCACCGACGGGCCGGGCCTCAGCCGCCAGGGGTTGGAGGGGAACCAATCGGCGGCGATCGCAGCCCACGTGGACTGGAGGGCTGCCGGATAGGATCCGCTGGTGCGGAACACCGCCCAGGCGCCGGCCGCGACGTCGATCGTGTCAAGGTCCTCCGGCACCGGCGTTCCTTCGCTGACAGCAACGCCGTGCAGGTAGGTCAGCTCGCTCCCCTCGGTGTAATCGGGGTCGACGTCGGCGCTCACTTGAAGCAGTCCGGCGGGCTCGGTGTTGCTCAGCGTTTTAAGGCGAACGTGTTCCGCTTCAGGCAGCGCGGCGATGTGCGCCTGGATGTGCGGGTTGGCGCCTTCGTGGATGAGGGGCACGCGAGCGGCGTGGCCGACCAGCCGGAAGGCCGGTTGATCTGCGATGCGGGTATCCATGGTGGTGTTTCCTTCGATCGTCAGGCGGAACCTGAGCTGTGATTGTGTCCGAAGGGGGCCACCGTCCCGGCGCACGGCCGCAGGGCTGACGCCATGCACCGCACGGAAAGCCCGGCTGAATGCTTCGGTGGAGCCATAGCCGAAGCGCACCGCAGTCCCCAACAGATCGCTGCCTCCAAGGACATCGGCCGCGGCGACCGTCATGCGCCGCCGCCGAATGTACTCCGACAGCGGCATGCCAGCCAGCGACGAGAACATCCGGCGGACGTGATACTCGGTGGTACCGAGGCCGCTGGTCAGGCCAGCGACGTCGATCTCCTCGGTGAGGTGCTCCTCGATGTAACCGAGGACTTGGTTCAGAACTGCGATCACGGTTTCCCCCTTCGCATCAAGCCTCGCTCATCGACTCAACCTCACACCCGACTATTGCGGTTCGATCCGATCGAGGGCACGGGCCCCAGGAACGACGACGGCGGGAATGCCTCCCGCCGTCGTCGTTCCTTCCGTGCCGGGGAATCGCAGCCAGCGGGAGGGGTGGTGGGCGGCAGGAGTGCAGCCAGCCCTCTTACTCTGCGATGTCCTCCGCCCACAGGTCCGGGTTCTCGGACTGGAAAGTGCGCATCATGTCCACGCAACGCGGATCATCCAGGACCACCACCTCAACCCCGCGTGACCGCAGAAGCCCGAGTTCGCCGTCGAACGTGCGCGCCTCCCCCACCACCACGCGGGGGATCTTGAACTGAATGATGGTCCCGGCGCACATGGCACAGGGGGCGAGGGTGGTGTACAGCGTGGTGTCCCGGTAATTCTTCTGCCGGCCTGCTGTACGGAGCGCTGACATTTCTCCGTGCGCGATCGGGTCGGCGTTTTGGACCCGTTCGTTGTGTCCGCTGGCAATGACCAGGCCGCCCCGGGCGAGCGCTGCTCCGATGGGGATGCCGCCTTCCGCCAGGCTCTTTTGGGCGGCCTGGTAGGCGGCTTCGAATGCCGAGTCGGAGGCGGCTTGTGGTTCCAGCGCAGCAGGTTGGTGATGGTCGTGGGTCATGGCGTCATTCTCGCACGCGGCTGTTTCTAAGACGTGGATTCGCCGGCTGGCCGGCGGTACGAGGAACCCGACGCTGTCCTCTCCAGCAGCCCGAAGTCGACCAGGTAGCGGCGCAGCAGCACCACGTCGTCGGTGTAGTTCAGCAGCCGCTCGTTGACCTGCCGCTCGCTAAGATTCTCCCCCGGCTGGATCGCCTGCGCGACGATCCAGCCCAGGAGCTCGCGCCGGTCCGCCGGGCTGGCGGGGTACCTGTCGATCCGGCCGAGGCGCAGGAAGCGGTCCACCCCTGTCTTCGGCTGACGCTTCGGCTGCTGGGTCAGGAGCTCACGGAAGACCGCATCCGACGCTTCCAGTCCCTTGCTCCCGGTCCACTCGGCCAGGCCGGCTTCCAGCAGGACGGCGATGGCCCTGGTGCGCCGTTGCTCCTTCACGCCGGAGAGGACCTCTTCACCGAGCACAATCTGTGCATAGGCGGTGCGCGCATCCCGGTTCGCGAGCGCCGCCATGACCCGGCGCCAGTGCGGTCCGCTCAGGCCCGGCACTCCGTTCAAGGCCACCTCCCATGGCTGCAGCGGGCACTGTGGTTCTAGCCCGGATCCTCGTCATTTGCGATCGCCTCGACCCAGTCGATGCCTTCGTCAGGGAAGTAGTGGCCCGGTTCTTCAATCCGGTCAGCCCACCATGGATCGGCGCTGGCCGGTCCTCCAACGCTGGCAATCTCGGCCACCACGTCAGCCGGTACCACGTCGCCGTTGTTCTCGATCAGCCATTCCTGCGTTGATGGCTGTAGTTTTGTCCACCACTGCTCGATGCCCATAGTCGAAGTCTTCCACGCCTCATCGAGGCGGCGCCAGACAACAAGGAAAGCGTCGGCAACCACGTCCTCGGCATGATCCGGGTGGGCCCGGCGTTGAACGAACCTGATCAGGTCCGGATAGACCGCTTCATAGGTGGATCTATCCGACCAAGTGTGTCGCACCAGCAGGAAAATCTGGTTCGGGCGAGGTGCGGCTCCGGCTACGAAGAGGGCTGCGAGGCCGCCAGGGCATCAGCCGACGCTAGAACGGTCGCCATACGGAGGTTCTCCGTGGCGGCGATGATGCTTCTGACGGTCTCGGGGTCTGCCTTACTGGGCGAACCGTGGTCGAAAGGGGGATCCGGGTCGTACTCGATGGCCAGCTGAATTTTCCGGGCTTCACCGTCACCAAAGAGCTCAGCGGCCAGCGTGAAGGCAAAATCGATCCCCGAGGTGACGCCGGCACCCGTGATCCGGTTTCTGTCGCGGACAACCCGATCAGACGTCGGTTCGACGCCGAAGTGTTCGAGCATCTGAAGGGATGCCCAATGGCTGGTCGCGCGGTAGCCGGTGAGGAGACCCGCTGCGGCGAGGGTGAATGATCCTGTGCAGACGGACGTGATCCAGCGGGCACTCCGTGCTTGTACACGGAGAAACTCGAGGGCCATGGGGTCGTCGAACATCTCGAACGCCCCGGCGCCTCCGGGCACAAAGAGGACGTCGGCCTGGGGGCAATCTTCAAGGGTCGTCGTCGGCACGATGCACCAGCCGGCGTCAGTGATGACGGGATCCAGATCGTGCCACGCGAGGTGGACTTCTGTATTCGGGAACTTCGAGAAAACCTGAGCCGGCCCGGTGAAATCCAACTGGGTGACTCTGGGGAAGAGGAGGACAACGATTCTTAGCGGACCGGAGGGCATCTATCCAGCCTATACAGCTCGCTGCGATGATTTCCGCCAGCCCATCCCGAAACGTTCGCCCGGAAAAGAAGTCGCAGAAATGTTTCCTATTGACAGGAAAAGTTTCCGCAACCTATTCTGAACGTGTTGCACATCTCATCACTTCCAGGAGGATCCGTGAGCTTCACGTCCCGCAGGATCACCATGGCCGACGTCGCCAACGCTTCTGGCGTCTCCATAGGCACGGTGTCCAAGGCGCTCAACAAACGGGGCCAGCTTCGTGAAGATACCCGGGACCGCGTCCTGGCTGCCGCGCGGGAACTCGGTTTCGAGGCCCCCGCTGCGGAAGGCAACCACAACGACGTCCTCACCATTGGCCTGGTGACGTCGGACGACATCGGACGCTTCAGCATTCCCGTTATGTACGGTCTTGAGGATTCGTTCGGCCCGGAGCAGGCATCGGTGCTCATCAGCAACTCACGGGGCGATCTGGTCCGCGAGCGCCACTGCGTGGAGACGCTGGCCTCCCGCAATGTCGATGCAATCGTGGTCATGACGAATCTCACCGGCCCGCGCGCCCCCTTGCCCCCGACATCGGTCCCGATCGTCTATGTCATGGGACATTCTTCCGACCCCGAAGACATGTCAGTGGTGGTCGACCAGGTGCAGGGCGTACTCCTTGCGCTTGAACATGCAGCCAACCTGGGCCATCAGAACATCGCCTACGTAGCGGGGCCGCGCCAGGACTACTCTGCCCGCATCCGCGCCGAGGCCGTACAGGAACATGCCGGAGCCTTCGGGCTCACCCTTGCGGGCGACCGTCCCCTCTACGGAAACTGGTCCGAGGCCTGGGGCAGGCAAGCCGCCCAGATGCTGCGCCAGCGGGTGGAACCTGTGGACATCGTTCTCTGCGGCAGTGACGAGATCGCCCGCGGTGTGGCTGACGGACTCCGCGAGGCAAACATTGTGGTGCCCCATGACGTCGCGATCATCGGCTTCGACAACTGGGCAGCAGCGGCCATGAACTGCAGGCCATCCCTGACAACCGTCGACATGAACCTTGAAGAACTGGGCCGCGCCGCAGGAGCACGTGTCCTTGAAGCCATCGGCGGAAACAGCAGGACCGGAGTGGAAGCACAACCGTGCCAACTCATCGTCCGCGATTCCACTTAACATCCATCCAGCCCCACTAACGTCAACGACCACGAGGGACCAATGATGCACTCCCCACCGGCCGGCCTTCGCCGCGCCCAAAATTCCCCCGACGGCGGCAGCCGGGACTTCAGCCGCCGCTCTGCACTGACGCTCGGAGCCGCAGCCGTGGCAGCGACGTTCGGCCTGTCAGGATGCTCGGCTGTCCTGCCGGAAACAAATGTTGCTGCATCCAACTTCGGGAAGAACCCGTCCGGCTCCATCCGCTTCTGGTGCCGAGCCACGGCCTTCAAGCCCGCCCAGCTCATCGTGGAGAAATACCACCGGGCCCAGCAGGCAGTGAGGATCGAACTCACCGTCCTGCCGGAGGGCCAGATGACCACAAAGCTCGCCACCGCGATCCGGGGCGGTTCCGTGCCGGACGTCGTAGCCCCTGACTCCGTCACGACTCCCGTTTTCAGCACCCGTGACGCCTTAACGGACCTCACGCCGCTGATCAACGAGCTCCCCTACGCGGAGTACCTGAACAAGCCACTCCTTGACGTGGCTTCCTTCAACGGAAAAATCTACGGGCTCCCGGCGCTCTCCAACGTCTCGCAACTGTTCTGGAACAAGGAGCTCTACGAGAAGGCAGGGCTGGACCCGGAAAAAGGCCCCAGCAACTACGCGGAATACCTGGAGCACGCCGCGGCGGTTCGGTCCATCAACGGGGTTTCCGGAGTGACCTTCACCGGCAACTCCGCCGGCATCCTTGGCTACGTCATCCAACCGCATTTCTGGGCCGACCAGAGCCCGTTCTACAAGGGGCCGCTGGGCCACCAGCAGGCGGCGGTGCTCGGCAACGAGCCGCTCCGAAGGACGCTGGAGCTTTACCGCAGCTTCTACACGGAAGGATTCGCCCAGCCAGGCGCCGAGGCGGACTCCGGTGCGGCGTGGGGGCAGGACTTCCTCAAAGGAACTGTGGGGCTCTTTCCGGGGTCCTACGACCTGGTGGTAGGGGGCGCCACACCGGAGTTCCTGGACAAGCTTGGCGTCAGCGCCTTCCCTGGCCCCGACGGAAACGTTTCGCAATTTTCCGGCGGAGCGGTGCTGTCCATTCCCCGGGGCGCCGCGAATCCAGGGGCCGCCTGGGATTTCATCCGCTTCGTGGGTGAGCTTGAACAGCAGTCCGAACTGGCCGCCTTGGGCTGGTACCCGGTCCGCAGCGACATCCTCAAGACCGGCTTCGCCGAGAAATTCCCCCTGATGGTCCCGGGCATGGAGCGCATGAACGAAGGCTTCGCCGCTCCCACCACGCTCTACACACAGCTCACCAACACCGTTCAGTCACCCTGGCTTGCGATGTTCCGCGAAGCAGTCTTCAGCCAGAACGCCCTCGACGACGTTCTTCAACGGGCGCATGAAGAGACTGCCCGAGTTCTGAAGGTGAATCAGGCATGACTACCGCAACCCCGTACCAGACCCAGCTCCAGACCGGGAAGACCGGGAAGAAGGCACCCCGGCGCGCATCGCGCCGTGATGCCTACACCGGGATGTTTATGCTCGCCCCGGCAGTGCTCCTCGTAGCTGTTTTCGTCATCGTCCCGCTGATCTTTGCCGTGGTCATCTCCCTGACCAACTGGCCGCTCGTGGGCGAAGTGGAGTTCAACGGCGTCGAAAACTACGTCACCGCCTTCGCCGACACCGTCTTCTGGGGGTCCATCCTCTACACGCTGGGTTTTGCCGTCGTCTCCACGGCCTTAGGGATCGCCGTCGGCTACTTGCTCGCCATGCTGGTCCGCTCTAACCGCCGGGGTGCCGGGCTCATCCGCACTGCAGTGTTCCTGCCCTACGTCATCGGCATCACCTCATTGAGCTTCGTGGCCATCCTGGAGTTCCGGCCCGACAGTGGCGCGCTCGACCAACTGCTTCTTAACCTTGGCATCACCTCGGCGCCCACGGCCTGGCTCTTGGACGGTACCAGCGCCACCGTGCTGATAGTCCTGCTGGGCACCTACGTGGGCGCCGGATTTACCATGATCATCCTGATGTCCGGCATGCAGAGCATCCCGGAGGAACTCTACGAATCCGCCCAGATAGACGGCGCCGGACGGTGGAAGCAGGAATTCCTGGTCACCGTTCCGCTGCTCAAGCGGTACCTCGGGCTGCTGACCGTGATGGGCTTCATCGGCGCCATCCTCGCCTTCACCCAGTTCTTCATCATCACGGGCGGAGGCCCGGGAACCGGCACCCTCACCACCATGCTCTACGTCTACAACAAAGCCTTCGGCGACTTGCAGGTGGGCTACGCGACCGCCCTGTCGTTTGTCGTCGTCGTCATCGCAGCAGGCCTCACCCTCATCCAGTTCCGCGTCATGCGCGAGGACTGACCAGCACAAACTCTTCGTCCGAGTCCGATCAAAGGAGATTTCGTGACAACTTCCACCCAAGCGCCGCCGCCGGTTGCGTCGCGGCTGCCCGGCACTCCCCCCAACGCCCCACATGCCAAGAAAGCACCTGCGTCGGCACGGATCAGGACGGCGCTGTACGCGGTGATTGGCACCGTCGTATCGATACTCTTCGTTGCCCCGGTTCTCTGGTCCGTCCTCCGTTCCCTTCAACCCGGCGCCCAGATTGCAGGCCCGGCGGCGGGGCAATCGTTCACGGACCTGTCCCTCGAGAACTACATCGGCCTGATCAACAACATCGGCGCCGGCTCCTACATCTGGAACAGCCTGACCATTGCGCTGGGCTCCGCCGTGTTGAGCGTGGTCATCACCACCCTTGCGGCCTACGCCCTGGTCAACTATCCGTTCCGGGGATCGAACGTGGCCTTCGCGCTCATCCTGCTGACCATGATGGTCCCCTTCCAGGCCATCCTGACGCCGCTCTTCCTGGAGATGAACGCCCTGGGCCTGACAGACTCCCTGGCCGGCATCATTGTCTTCCACCTCACCTTCAACCTGCCCTTCGGCGTCTTCCTGATGAGGAACTCATTCGCCCAGATCCCGGCAGAAGTTGTGGAAGCGGCACGGATCGACGGCGCGGGACCCCTCCGGATCCTGTTCTCCGTGCTGAGGCCCATGATTGTCCCCGGCGCCGTGACCATATTCCTCTTCGCGTTCCTCGGCGCCTGGGGAGACTTCCTGGGAGCGCTGACTTTCCTGACCAGGCAGGAGCTCTTCACCTTGCCCGTCGCGGTGGAGAACGTCGCCTCCGGAGCGTTCGGAACGGTGAATTACGGTTACGTGATCGCAGGCGCGGTGTTGCTCATGCTCCCCTGCCTCATCCTCTACGCAGCCGTCCAGCGCTACTACGTGCGGGGCCTCGTCGCGGGGGCCGTCAAGGGCTAAGAACCACGCCGTCCCGTTCCCCACAGACCCAAGCCAAGAAAGCCGCACTTTCCATGCACCCCACTACCGCCACCGCGGAAACCACCGCGCCGCCGTCGTCCTTTGCCTTGAACAGCGTCCGGCTGCTGGCCAGCGACTTCAAGAACGCGCAGGACACCAGCATCCGTTATGTCCTGGCACTGGATGCTGACCGCCTCTGTGCTCCCTACCGCAGGGAAGCAGGACTTCCGACGACGGCGGCGGCGTACGGCGGGTGGGAATCGGACGGCTTGGCAGGACACATCGGCGGGCACTACCTCTCGGCCTGTGCGCAGTTGTTTGCGGCAACGGGCGATGCCCGCTTGCTCGAGCGGCTGCAGTACGTCCTGGCTGTGTTCGAAGAGTGCCAGAACGCGGCTGGCACCGGGTACCTGGGCGGGGTCCCTGGCGGCCGCCGCCTCGGCGAGGAACTCCGGGCAGGAGAAATTGATGCTGATGTTTTCACGCTCAACGGACGCTGGGTCCCGCTTTACAGCCTCCACAAGACCTTCGCCGGGCTCCTGGATGCCTACACGTATGCCGGGGCCGAATCCGCCCTGCCCATGCTCACCCGCCTGGCGGACTGGTGGCTCACGGTTTCCGCCGGCCTGGACGATGATGCGTTCGAGGATGTCCTGGTCACTGAGTTCGGCGGAATGAACGACACCCTGACATCCCTTGCCGAGCTGACAGGGCGGGATGACTATCTCCGCGAGGCCTGCCGGTTTTCGCACCGCGCCCTCCTGGAACCCCTTGCCGCAGGCCAAGACCGGCTGGACGGGCTCCACGCCAACACGCAGATACCGAAGGTGGTGGGGTACGAACGGTACGCGCAGGCCACGGGCAGCCAGGAGCATCTCGAGGCGTCCGACTACTTCTGGGAAACCGTCACACGCGAGCGCACGGTGTCGATCGGGGGCAACAGCGTCCGGGAGCATTTCCACCCGTCGCGCGATTTCACGCCCATGATGCTCGACGTCGAGGGGCCGGAAACCTGCAACACCTACAACATGCTCAAGCTCGCCAAGCTGCGCTTCGAGCGGGCCGGCGATCCTGCAGCGATGGCATTCTACGAGCGCGCCACCTTCAACCACATCCTTTCCTCCCAGCACCCGGAGCGCGGCGGGTTTGTGTACTTCACGCCGATGCGTCCGTCCCACTACCGTGTGTACTCCACCGTTCATGAATCCATGTGGTGCTGCGTGGGCTCCGGCCTGGAAAACCATGCCCGCTATGGCGAGCTGATCTACAGCCACAGCGGCGACAACCTGGCGGTGAACCTCTACATCGCATCGGAACTCAACTGGGCCGAGCGCGGAGTGAAGGTCCGGATGGAGACAGACTTCCCGTACTCGGACACCGTCCAGCTGACCGTCACGGCGGACAGTCCAACAGCCTTCACCTTGCAGCTCCGCCGCCCGGAATGGGCAACGGCCATGGAGGTCAGTGTGCATCCGGCCGGCGGGGGGCGGCCACAGGCGGTGGGCCGAAACGCCGTCCATCGCGTGTGGGAGGGAATCACCACGGTCACCGTTCGGCTGCAGGCCGAAATGACGGCCGAAACCCTGCCTGACGGTTCTCCCTGGGTTTCCTTCCTCTACGGGCCCGTGGTCCTGGCCGCGCGGGAGGGAACCGCCGGTGTGGAAGCCGTGGAGGCGCCCGACGAGCGGATGGGCCATGTTGCCTCCGGTCCCCAGGATCCCCTGGCCGGCACACCGGTGGTGGTTTCCGCGGACCCGGCAGCCGCCGTCGAACTGTCCAACCGGGCGGCCATCACCGCGGAACTGACTGCCGTCCGGAACGGCGCAACCGTTCAGCTCAAGCTCGAGCCGTTTGCCGGGATCCACGACGAGCGCTACACCGTGTACTGGCCCACGGGTGCCTCCGCCGAGGTGCGGACGGCAGAGCTTGCGGCAATTGACGCGGCAGCCGGCACGAGAGGCGATGTCATCGATGCCGTTGCCGCGGGTGAGCAGCAGCCGGAGTCCGACCACTTCTTCGCGGGCGTTGCCACCCGGGCCGGCGGTCAGGACGGCGTGCACTGGCGCAACGCGACGGGCTGGTTCTCGTATGTCCTCAAGGATCCCGGCGGCAGAGCTGCCATCGTCCGGGTGAGGATGCGGCCAGCCACCGGAGGCGGACAGCGGATCAGCCTCAATGGTGTGCCCCTGACCGAGGCTTTGCGCTCCGGCGTCGAGCAGTGGGCCGAGGTTACTGAATACGCCGTCCCCGCAGAGGCAAGGACCGAAGTGTCCGGGGCGCTCGTCTTCGCTGTCCAGGCTCTCCCCGGCACCACCACGGGTGACCTGCTTTCCGTCGAATTGCTCGACGGCACCCGCCTTGCCTGACCGGATCTGATCGGCGGGTGTTCGCGTTGCCGCGAGTTGTCGACCCATGTACGGCTCGTCAGGCGGACCCTACAATAAGCCATGCCCATAACCGGCCGAGCTGTCTCTGTTGTGCTACTGCTCGCCGTCGAGGCAGGACTGGCCCTGCTGGCTGTACTGGTCCACCAAGGCTTCATGTCCGTATACGGCAATGTCACCGATACCGCACTTGAGGCGCTCGCCTGGGGGTTGACGGCCGGTCCCTCCGGAATGGCGCTCGGTGTGGTCGCTGTGGTTGCCGTGGTCGGTTTGGTCCTCTCGCCACGGCTGTGGATGCGGCTGACGGCCGTGGCCATCCCGGTAGTTTTGCTGCTCGTGATGCTCGCTGTCACCCCCTTGGCCTTGGCGCAGAAGGTGGGGAAGTACGACTCCTCTCCGCAGTGCGTGACCGAGGGTACGGATGAGCCCATGGCAAGTGCAGACCGCGAGTCCCAGCGGGCGTTCGATTCCATCGAACACATCGGCCTTTTCAGCGGTGGCGGCGTAAGTGGTGTGGGCGGTTGTGTCCGGTGGTTAGTGATCTCAGAAGACGTGGATGTGCTGCAGCATTATCGTGCAGCGCTGCCTGAGGCGGGCTGGGAAGTGGTTGAGGATGACGGACGCCACCTGCGGGCCGAGCATGATGGCCTGGCGTTCGAGGTGATGCCTTGCCCTGGCGGCGGTGCTGTGTGGGCCGGAAGTGAGGACGAGCCCGCCTTCGGACAAGGAACGCCTGGGCTGGCCGGCGCTGAAATTTGTCCACACGACCTGTGACAACGACAGGATCTAATCCCCCGTACGAGTGGCCGAAGGGCCAGCTGCCGCCGCTTTCGTCCGAGCTCGAGCAGCGCCACAGCAATAGACAGGACAAGCCCTGAAGCTATCAGCGGGGTGGTCTCTCGGTCCGGGTGCCCGAACGACTCCCGCGTGATCCGTACCCACGAGATACCCAGGATTTAGAGGGCGCCGAGCCACGCGACCGCCCGTCACACACACGGCTGCGGCCTGGCAGCAGCAGGGCGGTGCCTGCTGCGGCGTGGGCGGCCAGCGTATGCCATGGTGCTCACAGCCCGAGATCGCCGCCCACGGCGAATTGGAGTTCAGGATGCCGGCATTTGACCCGGCAGGCCAGGCGGTGGCGCCTCCAGTCTTTCCATCCTGCCTTAAGCTGCAGGCCCAGGTAGGAGGAGTACTTCCGGCTCTTGCGCAGGTCTCCCGTGCGGATCCACCCTGCGCGGGAGAATGTCGCGGCTACGGTTGCCAGAGCGGAAGGAAGTAGCCGACGACGGCAACCTCGTCTCAAGGGGGCGCAGACCTCCACCTAGAAGCAGGCCGCTCTCCACTTATCTTTGCGGGAATCACACCTAAATCGGTCCCAGATCAGCCCAAAAATGACCCAGTCCATACCTAGATGAAATTTACGGCCGTATTTTCCTTTCAGGAAGGAGCGGTCATTGGGTTCAATATGTGGCCAATCTTTCCTAATCAAAATTATGGAAATCATACCTTTTGGAGGAATTGTGAACTGGCAACAATTCAACTGCATACTGGGATTCCTGGGACACATCATTACGACGGGTTCGCTGATCGCGGCTGCATTTACTGGTGGTGCAACACTTGTCATTGCTGGTATTTCGTACACACTTAGCGGCCTGTCACTGGCCTTGGGGTGTGGGTAACTGATCTATGAAATTTCTAACCCTGTCCGCGGCTGTCATTTTCTCGATCGTTGCCATCATTGCGTTCTTTAGCAACCAGATCATGGGGGTCCTATCCCTGGCCGCGGCGGGGGCATGTCTCGCGACGTGGTTCGTCTACAAGAAGCAAGCAAAATAAGTCTGTACTGCGTCTCTACGTGGCTGTGTCTGGAGTCGACAGAGGTCCGCTCCAGACTCGGACACGTGTTGAGCCACATACACAGCCAACCAATGAGGGCAAATGGCACTGGTAAGAGTCAAGGAGCTATCAAAGCATTACGGCTCAGTCCGAGGAATTGAACGCATCCAATTCGACCTCAACGCAGGAGAGTCGATGGCGATAGTTGGGCCCAACGGATCTGGCAAGACGACTCTGGTCAGGTGCTTGCTCGGCTTGGTCGAAGCGAGCGAAGGGATTGTGGATATTGCAGGGAGAGCGTATCAGCCTGCCGACCCGACCCGGATCGGCTACTTACCAGAAGATCGAGGGCATTTTCAGCGTGACCGAGTGATTGACGTGCTGCGGCTTTTCGGCACCTTGCGGGGTCTCGACTCGAGGGCGGCCGATAGCCAGGCTCACGAATATCTTGAAGAGATGGGGTTGGGATCGTTGGCCTTCACACAGATCCAGGCCCTATCGAACGGCCAGCAGCAAAAGGTCCATTTGGGAATCACCTTCATGGGGAATCCTGACCTGTTGGTGCTGGATGAGCCCACACGGGGGTTTGATCCTGTCAACAAGGCCGCCTTCAACAAGTACGTGGCAGAACGCACTAGCCGAGGGGCGACACTGATCCTAGTCACTCATCAGATGCAGGAGGTCGAAGACCTAACTGAGCGCATCCTCTTTCTAGACAATGGGGCTCAGCATTACTTGGGAACGGTGCATGACGCCAAAACCGACCTCGGTGAGACCCGAACGCAATTCACATATCTTGGAGACCTCCCCTCTCTCATAACTGACTGGCCATTAGTACGCCAAGGACGAGGGCGTGCTGCCTTGATTCACACGCATAGTCAGGGGATGCCCGAGCGTTTGCTTTCGGACTTGATGAATGCCGGCGTCCGGCTCACTGGGTTTCAGACTCGGTCATCAACCCTGGATGAAGTGTTTGTGCGCACATATGGAGAATCGGTGCAAGTGGAGGATGAGATCACCGGATGACAGGCCCAAACCGGCAGCTTGTCGCTTTTGACGTCAGGCGCCATCTGAGAAGGAAGAGTTTCTGGATTGCGTCACTAATGGTGCCTGCATTCATGGTTCTCTTGGGTTTTCTGGTCCAGTCCAGCGAAAGTGCCATCCGGAAGAGTTCGGACGTATCCGGCCTAACGTCGTTTGCGTTTCACTACGCCGACTACTCCGGCTTGATCGACGCTGATCTGGCCAAACGGGTTGGTGGAAGTATCGCTACCAACGTGGACAAGGCCAAAGAGGAAGTGAAGATTGGCAAAATACAGACGCTGATCGTCTACCCGAGCGACGTGGCTCGCGGGAAGATCCAGATTTTCGAGAACAATGTGGGTCTTGTAGGGGATCAAAAGTCAACCGCTTTTGCCAGACAACTCCTCCAGATGTCGGTTGCAAGAACCGTCGACTCGCCTCAGATTGTGAAATCGTTAACTGCCAGTGCCGAAGTGACCAGAGCCGGCTATCGAAACGGAGTTCCTGATCCAGGGTTGGCAGCCGTGGCGGTTCCAATGCTGTTCTTGTTCGTGTACTTCACCATGACGATCTTTCTCGGCAACCAAATAATCGGAGGCTTTGCCGAGGAACGCGAACAGAAGATACGCGAGGTGCTGTTCGTCGACGTGACCGCTTCGAGCGTGTTTCTTGCAAGGATGGTCGCAACCACTGTGTTGGGAGCCCTTCAGCTTGCCATCATGGCAATTCCGCTCATAATCGCCTACTTTGCCATCGGACCTAGTCTCGGACTGCCACTCCCGGCATTTAACACTTGGGTCCTTGACAGTTCAAAGATGCTCGTGGGTTTCGCGACGCTGCTGCTCGGCGTCGCCATGATGATCGCGGTTCATGCGGCTGTTGGCGCAAAAATCAAGAGCGTGCGTGAAGGATCAGCATTCGGAACTCTGTTTATCATCGCGATGTTCTCTCCGAGCTACATTCTGGGTGTGATTTCGGAAAATCCCGGATCGCTGGCGGTTCAGACAATGACCTATTTCCCACTCACTGCACCCAGTACATTGCTGTTCCGGAATGCACTCGGAAACATCAGCTTGTTGGAACTCGTCATCAGCATGACGGTCGTTGCGATAACGAGCGTCGTAACCACTCTGGCCGCAATCCGGATATACAGGGGCGGGCAAGCCCTTCCGAACAAAAGTAAGCCATTGAACGCAGGGACCGCTTGAACCATTCAACGTCTGTTATCCCTGGCCATACTCTCGTTGACGGGATTTCGGACTAGACATTCTGTGGCCCCAAAGTGATAGAGCGTTGGGAAACGTGCAGGAAGGGAGAGAACGTTGGAGAGACAAACTGCGGCGGGGTTGGGCCGTCCCGGAACCCGGGGTCTAGACAAGCTCAACCAAAGTGTCTCAGCGGGTGTTTGTGCTGGCTGCAGTTCGTCTACCGGCGTTCCAGCCCCTTCCATCCGAGCTCTGGCACAATCCGCGGCATCTGCATGACGTCGCCGACGTCCTGGAACTGCTGCGGGAGCACTGGCCGCAGCACGTCATACAGGCACTTCATGAACTCGTCCCCGGCTTCCGTTTGATCGAAAACGCCTACGACGTGGCAGAAAACCTATTCGTCGTCGGTAGCAAGGCTGAATTTTTCATGCCGAGGCAGTTTTGATGCAGACGTCGACCTTGAGCGTTATCGCCTGCAAGAACGTCAAACAGCTCGGTGACGGAGAGTACCTGCTGCCGCGAGTCCGTAAAAGGACGACAAGAGCACTGTCTTGCCGCTTCCGCTCTTGCCGAATACGGCAACCTGTTGCTCTCGTGCGACTTTATTCTGCTCCATGGGAAGAAATTACGGCACGATTGATTGAAATACATGTGTGTCGAAATTAGGTGTCGAAAGCCATGAGATGAGCCACGACCACGATTTACGGGTACGGAACGGACTCGGAATGGCTGCCATTCGGGCCTAGGCGCCATCGCGCCGGGGGCCTTCAACGTTCCCAATGAGCGCTGGAACGATCCGTCGAAGAGGGTCCATCTTTGTGCCGCCCGGGTCCGGTGCGGGCGCAGATCTCATTACACCCGGCCAAAGGATCTGAGACTCAAATTCAAAGGTTCAAGCATACATACTCTTTGTAAATAACAAATGAAAAGCCACTCATGCTTGTCATATTTGAGATTGCATCTTGTCGTAACACCGGAAAACCTACTGCGTCTGCGATATTTGAGCCATGACTACACCAGAGTTCCCTGGGGCGGGCTCACAGCAGGCTTCGCCCAACCATCCACCTGCCGCGCAGCCGGCTTACGAGGCGTCAACGCAGACCCTCCCGCCCCGGCCGACGAGGGCAAAGAAGCCATTGAACGTCGTTGGGCTCATCGCCCTCATCACAGCCGTGCTCGGGTTCATCTTCGCCTGTATGCCTGGTGCCCTCATCGTTGGCTGGATACTGTTGCCGATCGCATTCGTTCTGGCTCTCGTATCTCTGTTCCTAAAGGACAAGCCCAAAGGGCTGGGTATCACCGCCCTGATCCTGTCAATCGTTGGAACAATTGTCGGGGTCGTCGTGTTCTTTGCCGTAGTCGGGTCGTCCTTCGACAACGCATTCGGCAGCGGCGACACCAAAGTCGTAGCACCGTCCGGCGAGGGTGCCACTAACGGCGAGGCAGCGGAGGCTCCCGCTGCCAAGACCGGGACCCGCGAGACTCCACATCCGATCGGCTCGGTCATTGAATCCAAGGACTGGCGCGTTGTGGTCAACTCGGTCACCCTTGCCGCCACAGACGCTGTTGTCGCTGCCAACCAATTCAACGACCCGCCTGCCGCGGGTTCGGAGTACATCCTCGTGAACTACTCCGTCACCTACATCGGCGATGACGCTAACGGGCAGACGCCTTCGTTCGTGTCAGTCGAATACGTGACAGCTGACGGCAGGACCGTGAATAGCTACGACAAGTCCGTCGTAGAACCGGATCCCATCAGCTCGAACGCGCTCTTTAAGGGCGGCTCGGCAACAGGCAACAAGGCTTTTGAAGTGCCGTCGGCCACCGCGGCTCAAGGCGTTCTCGCCGTCAGGGCGGGCATGCTCGGTGACAAGGTATTCGTCGCAGCCAAATAACACTCAGAGGAAGTTCGCAAAGCCCCCGCCAGAGGCGGGGGCTTTGCTATGCCGCGCTACGCGACTGTTGCAGTGCAGTTACTCCGCGTAGCCTCAAGCACTCCTACGGGTGCACCAGCACCTTCACCGCCGTGTCCTTGTGGTTGATAAGGGTGTCAAAGCCCTGCTCCACCAGGTGCTCCAGCGCGATCCGGCCGGTGATGAACGGTTTGAGGTCCACCTTGCCCTCCTGCACCATCTTGATGACGGCGGGGTGGTCGCGGACGTAGGCGATGGTGCCGCGCAGGTCGATCTCCTTGAGCACAATCTTCTGCATGTCGATGGTGGCGGGCGCGCCCCAGATGGACACGTTGACCACCACGGCGCCTGGCCGGACGGCGTCGAGCATGGTGTCCAGCACCGCGTTTACGCCGGCGCATTCGAAGGCGACGTCGGCCCCGGTCCCGCCGGTGAGCTCCCGCACCCGGACCGGGACGTCCTCCTTGCTGGGGTCCAGGACGTGGTCCGCCACCCCGCTGGAGGTGGCCTTGTCCTTGCGCGCCTGGGTGAGCTCGCTGATGATCGTGGTCACCCCCATGCCCTTCGGACCGGGGCGGTGAGCAGGCCGATGGGACCCAACCCGCCCACTACCGCCGTGTCGCCCGCCTTCACGCCGCTGCGCGCCACCGCGTGGTGCGCCACGGACAGCGGCTCGATCAGCGCCGCCTCATCCAGCGGGATGTCCCCGATGGGGTGTACCCACCGCTGGTTCACCCTAAGAGATCCTAAACCCGCGTCGGCCGGAGCGCTTACGGCGTGGTGGTGGCCGCATACCACGACCACGCGAGGAGATCTACCGTCTTGCCGTGACCACCGGCCTGGCCTCCGTGGAGGAGCTCTCCGCCCGGTTCGAGGTGACCGCGTCCACCATCCGCCGCGACCTGGCGCTGCTGAACGGGCAGGGCCGGCTGGCCCGCACCTACGGGGGCGCCATGGCCCTCGGCGCGCACCCCGAGGCGTCGCTGCGGCAGCGCACCGGCCAGGCGTTCGAACAGAAGCACGCCATCGCCCGTTGGGCGGCGTCCGTGATCCGGCCGGGTGAGAACATCCTGCTCGACGCCGGTTCCACCGTGGGTGCCCTGGCCCACGAACTCCGCGGGTTCGACAAGCTGTCCGTGACCACCCCGGGCATCAACACCATGCAGGAACTGGCGGACTCGGAGGGCATCGAGGTGGACTGCCTGGGCGGTCGGCTCCGCACCGTCAGCCAGAGCTTCGTGGGACCGCTGGCCGAGGCCGCGCTGGAGCGGATGAGCTTCGACCGGGTGTTCTTGGGTGCCGACGCCGTCACCGCCGAGGAGGGCATCTGCGAGGCTAGCCACGAGCAGACCCGGCTCAAGGAGCTAATGGCCCGGCGCGGCAATCTTGTGTATGTCCTGGCGGACTCGTCCAAGCTCGGCCTGCGGCCGTTCCATGCCTGGGCCCGGCTGGCGCTGCCGTGGACCTTGGTGACGGACGACGGCGCCGACCCGGTGCAGGTGCAGAAGTTCCGGGACGCGGGGGTTGCGGTTGAGGTGGCTGAGGTTTCCGGCTAGGACGGGCCTTTCGGCGGGCTGCTGATTTGTATCAGTGCCACTGCTTCGACGGCGGATCGGGGGCTCGTGAGGACCGGCGTTGCGAGCCCGGTCAGCAGGGCCGCCGCGGGTTCCATGCTGGCCTGGGCAAGGACGACGACGTCGGAGCGGCTTGCGAGCCTATCCGCCGCCTGGGCGATGCTCGAGTGGTAGGCCTCCGCATCCCCCGCCAGGAAGGCGTCCCACGCCCCCTCCACAACGCTGACCTCCACGGTGATGCCGGCTTCCGCGTCCACAGCCTCCTCGGCGAGGACACGGCTGGTTGGTTCCACGGTGCTCGCGAGAGCCACGAGGACTCCGATGCGCGGACCGAGCGTCACGGCACGGCGAAGCATCGGCCGATCAATCCGAACCACTTCCAGCCCATCGCCGGAGAGGTGCTCCGCTACCTCGCCGAGCGTGGAGCAGGTGCACAAGACCACCTCGCATCCAGCACGTCGAAGTTCCGCGAGATGGGCGGCGACGACGGCCCGCACGCTCTCCTCAGTTCCGTCTTGCCGCGCAAGCTCCAGGGCATCGGGATCCACGCGGTGGACGGTGGAGGCGGAAGGCAGGTACTCCCGGGCAAGGGCCTCAAACGTGGCCTCATGGACCTGCGCCGTGTGGAGGAAGCCGACTCTACCGGCGGCACCGTTGCGTGGATGGGTCATGGTTCCCGACTTTAACAGGCCCGCCGGCCCGCCAGGCTCAGCAGTTTCAGCTGGAGGCCCCGGTAAGAGGGGTTATGGGAGTTACGGAGAACGGTGCGGCCAGCAGGGACTCCACACCTTTCACGAATTCCCTTACATGGTCTTTTTCATTGTGGGACTTGAGGTCCTCGCGGGTGCCCATCCCTCAAAGAGGACAAACGCGCCGGGCCTTTGGTCTTCAGAGAAGACGGTGTATTCCAGGCATCCGGCATCCTGGCGGCTCGCGGACTCCAGCTCCCCGAGGGCTTCCCGAAGTGTCGCTTCGTGCCCCTCTTTTGCGATGAACACTGGCATGAGCCAGACTTCCGCTGCTTCTTGGCTGACTGTTGTATGTGGCAATTTTGACGTCCTCGGGTGGTCCTGTGCGTTCAGGAGGGGCGGCTTGGCCGCCCCTCCTGTTCGGTCATGAATTGATAAGCGGAACCTCTACCCACGATTCCTTGGCGGCGGATTCGACGATTGCGTCATCGATCAGTGCCACCTGGTAGCCGTCGGCGAAACTCGGGCTGACGCTGCCGCCTTCCGCGATGGCCTTGAAGAAGTCGTAGGCCTCGATGATCTTCGTTTCGCCGTATCCAATGCCCAGGGCAGGGATGGGCCAGAGTCCTTCTCCGTAGGGGTGGGCCGGGCCGGTGTAGACGGTGCGGAAGCCCCGGCGGTCGGACTGGTCTGAAGCGAAGCAGACCTGCAGCTCGTCGCGCCGCTCGTAGTTGAAGACGATGCTTCCTTCCGTTCCGTGGATCTCGAAGGTGATGTAGTTGTTCCGGCCGTGGGCGTTGCGTGTTGCTTCCACGGATCCCACTGCGCCGTTGGCGAAACGGATCATGGTCATGACTTCGTCGTCCACATCAACGTCGCCACGGGGTCCTTCTTCGCCGCGAACGGTGCCCAATGCGTCCGCACCGCCGGACTGGAGCGGCCGCTCGGGGATCCAGGTGGACAGGACGGCGTTCACGGCGCTGAACTCGCCGACGAGGTAGCGGGCCATGTCGAAGACGTGCGTTGCGATGTCACCCAGGGCACCGGAACCAGCAATGGATTTCTGGAAGCGCCAGGAGAGCGGCGAGTTCGGGTCGGCGCTCCAGTCCTGCAGGTAGGTCCCGCGGAAGCTGAGGATGCGGCCAATGGCGCCTTCCTCGATGTATTTCTTTGCCAGCGCAACGGCAGGGGTGCGCCGGTAGTTGAAGGCAACCATGTGGACGATGTTTTTGTCCTTGACCGCGTCGTACATGGCCTTGGATTCTTCACCGGTACGGGCCAGGGGCTTTTCGCAGATGATGTGCTTGCCGGCTTCGGCCGCGGCAATGGCGATCTCGGCGTGGAGGTGGTTCGGCGTTGCAATGTCCACCACGTGGATGTCCGGATCGTCGATGATGCTGCGCCAGTCCGAGGTGGATTTTTCGAAGCCGAAGCGTCGGGCTGCTTCGGCAGCGAGGTCTTCGTTGGCTTCGGCAATAACCTTGCGGACCGGCATTGCCGGTGCAGGCCAGAAGAACATGGGCATGGCGGCGTACGCCAGGGAGTGGGCCTTGCCCATGAAGCCGCCTCCGATGAGGCCGACGTTGAGGTTCTGCATGTGAATCTTGTTCCTTCCGGAAGGCGGGGCAGATGCCGGCTGTGGCACTCCCCTTCGGTTGAAAAATCAGTTGGAGAGGAGGTTGTCCAGGTACTTTTTGCTGAGGGCTGCTGCTTCGCGGGGGTCGCCGTCGTAGTTGTCCAGTTCCACCATGAGCCAGCTGTCATACCCGCTTTCGCGGATGGCGGCGATGATGTCCGGGAAGTCCAGCTCGCCCTGCCCCAGCGGGAGGAAGGCGAAGGGGTCCTGCTGGAAGTCTTTGAGGTGGACGTGCCGGATACGGTCCGGGTATTTCCGGATGACCGCGGCCGGGTCCGCCCCGCCGGCAGCAAGGTGGGCGGTGTCCGGGCAGAATCCGATCCGGGTAAGTGGCATCAGCTTGTCCAGCTCGTCCGGGCTCTCCACGATGGTGCTCAGATGCGGGTGGTAGCTGGCTGACAGCCCGAAGCTTTCCGCGATATCGGTTACTTGGTTCAGCCCTTCGGCGAGCCGTCGGTAGTCTTCGTCGGTGGTGCCGGCAGCGCGGCGTGCTCCGCCTCCCACCACAAGCCGTTCCGCTCCGAAGCCGGCAGCCAGCTCGGCGGCACGGCGGATCCGGTGCAGCTCGTCCGGAAGGATGTCCGCGTAGATGAAGTTCGCCCCGGTGTAGACGCTTGTCAGTTCGACGCCGGCAGTATCCAGGATTTCCTTGAGTTCTTCGGGCTTTTCCGCGTATTCCGCGAGGTTGCCGTCGAACATTTCAACACCCTGGTAGCCCACTGATGCGATGTCCGCGACGGCGTCCCGCATGGATCCGTGGGTCAGGTAGAAAAGGTCCTTCACGCTGGTTACACCTTGGGGGTGGCCGACGACGCCGCCCCAGGTGATGGAACAGTAACCGAGTTTCATTGCTTCTGCCTTTCAGCTGCTGAGGAAGATGTGGGGGTCACGGGTGCTACTTCTTTCGTGCTAGCGCGACGGCCAGGATGATGATTGCGCCGCGGACCACTTGCTGCTGGCTGCTGTCGAGGCCGGCGAGGATCAGTCCGTTGTTGATGAGGCCGATCAGCAGGGCGCCGAAGAGGGTGCCGATGATCGAGCCGAACCCGCCGAAGAGGCTGGTTCCGCCCAGGATGACGGCTGCGATGGCGGATAGCTCATCGCCTGCTCCCCACTGGAACCGGCCGGACTGCAGGCGGCCGGCGTACAGCATGCCGGCAACGCTGGCCACCATGCCCGAGATAAGGAGCACCTGGAATTTGATGCGCCTGGTGTTGATGCCGGTGAACTCGGCCGCGTTGCGGTTGCCGCCCGTGGCGAGGACCTGCCGGCCGAACCTGGTGCGGTTCAGCACGACGGCGCCGATGGCGACGAAGATTGCGCTCCAGACCACCAGGCCGGGAACCGGGCCAAAGTCTCCTGATCCGAACAGCATGTTGAAGGTGTCGTTCAGGATCGGCTGCGGGGCCGAGGCTGTAATCCACTGCGCGACGCCGACGGCGATGCCCAGCGTGCCCAGTGTCACCAGGAAGGAGGGGATCCCGAGGAGACTGACCAGCGCGCCGTTGACGGAGCCCGCCACGAGTCCGACGGCGAGGCCCGCGAGGATGCCAGGGACAATGCCCCACTGTGCCAGCGCCATGGCTGTGCAGACGCTGGAGAGACCGGCCACGGAGCCGACGCTGAGGTCGATTTCCGCGCACGAGATGACGTACGTCATGCCGACGGCGATGACCGTGATGGTGGCCGTCTGCCGGAAGATGTTGAGCAGGTTCTGCGGGGACAGGAAGCCCTGGTCGCGCAGGAGGATGGCGAAGAAGATAAAGACGACGACGAAGCCGATGTAGATGACGTAGCGCCGCCAGTCCAGCTCTTTCAGCTTGGACCCAAAATTGCGGGTTACCGCGGCATCGCGGGGGGTGATGGTGTTGGCGTTGCTCACTGGTCAGACTCCCTGGACTGCAAGTTGAAGATATTCCTCGTCAGCGATCTCGCTGCGGGGGATGTCACGGATGATGGAGCCGTCCTTGAGGACGAGGACGCGGTCGCTGACCGCGAGTAGTTCGGGGTACTCGGACGAGATGACGATGACTGCTTTGCCGGCACTGGCGAGTTCGCGGATCATGTCCAGGATTTCGCTTTTGGTGCCGATGTCGACGCCGGCCGTCGGTTCATCCAGGATGAGGATGTCCGGGTCGGTGCCCAGCCACTTGGCGATGACCACTTTCTGCTGGTTGCCGCCGGAGAGCAGCCGCACCGGACGGTGGGGGTGGGCCACCTTGACCGCGAACTTCTTGATGAGGGACGCCGAAAGTTCCTTGCCTTTGGTGGCGTCCAGCAGCGGTCCGCGCCTGATCTGGCCCAGCAGCGGCAGCAGGAGGTTGTCACGGACCGAATGGTCCAGGACAAGGCCCTGCGCACGCCGGTCCTCGGGGATGAGGGCGATGCCGGCGTCGATGGCTTGTTGCGGTGAGGCTAGGGTGCCCTTTTTCCCCCTGATGAGGATTTCACCGCTGTCACGCCGGTCGATGCCGAACAGTGCGCGCGCGAGTTCGGTGCGCCCGCTCCCCATGAGCCCTGCCAGTCCCAGGATTTCGCCGGGCTGAAGCGTGAAGGAGATGTCCTTCACCCGCTGGCCGACGTTCAGGCCGCGGACCTCCAGCAGGGGCACTCCCCCATCGGCCACCGTGTCCCGTTCGCGGTATGCAAGCTGGCCTTCAATTTTCTTGCCAACAATGCCTTCCACGATCTGTTCTGGGGTCACTGCGCTCAGCGGTTCGGTCAGGAGCCGGCGGCCGTCGCGGAGAATGGTGATCCGGTCCGCGAGCCGGTAGACCTCGTCCATGCGGTGGGAGATGTAGATGATGGAAATGCCGCGCTGCTTGAGCCGGTCAATCAGTTCGAAGAGCGCTTCGGACTCGTGCCGGGCAAGGCTGGCGGTGGGCTCATCCATGATCAGTACCTGGGCGTTCTGCGAGAGTGCCTTGGCAATCTCGGTCAGCTGCCAGTACGCGGTACCCAGCCGGGAGACCTCCGCGTGGGGGTCCACATCCACTTCCATCTCGGCGAAGATTTCCTTGGCCCGCCGGGCCGAGGCCTTGTCGTCAATGAACCCGCCCGCGCTGAGGGGCTCGGCGGCAAGGAAAATGTTCTGGGCCACGGTCAGGCTGGGTACCAGGCTGAATTCCTGGAAGACCATGCCGATGCCGGCTGCTTTGGCTTCCTGGATCGAGTTGATGACGGTGGGTTTCCCGCCGATGAGGATCTCGCCCGCGTCCATCTGGTAAACGCCCTGGAGGATCTTCATGAGCGTGGATTTTCCGGCGCCGTTGCCGCCTGCCAAGGCGTGGACTTCGCCCTTCCGGACGTCGAAGCTGACGTCCTTCAGCACGGAGACACCGTTGAAGCCTTTGGAGATCGAACGCATTTCGACGGCATTGTCTGCGGTGTTCATTGTTGCCCTTTCGGGACAGTGCGGGGGCAGGCAGCCCCCGCACCGTCAGGTCTGGCTACTTTTTGTAGGACTCTTGGATGTCCTTGGGAGCGTCCTCGTGGTAGACCTGCTTCCAGGCCTCCAGGACGTTGGAGTGGTCCACCGGCAGTGCGCTCAGCGCCACGTAGGCCGGTGCCTGCTTGCCGATGAGGGCTCCTGCGGCCAGCCGGGCCTCAGTGACGCCCTGGTCGAAGGGAACCTGGGCGCCGAGGCCGACTATGAGCTGGTCCTTGGCCAGGGCGATGGCGACGTTCTTGCCGAGGTCCTCGGTGGCGATCTTCAAGTCCTGCCGGCCCGCGGCGCGGGCGGCGGCCATGACACCTTCTGCCGGGACGTCCCATACCGCCCAGATGCCGGAGAGGTCGGCATACTTGCTCAGCATGGCGTTGGCGGCTGCCTGCGCGTCACCGGCGAAGTCCGGACCCGCGATCCCCTTCTCTTCGACGATCTGGATTTCGGGGTATTCCTTGGTGATCGTTTCCTTGAAGCCCTGGTAGCGCTGCTTGGTCACAAAGAAGTCAGCCTGGTGGAATACAAGCCCGATCTTGCCCTTGCCGCCGATGGCCTTGGCCATCTGGTGTGCGGAGACGACGCCGTTGCCGTAGTTGTCCGCGGAAACGACCGAAACGTAGTCCGTGCCGGCGGTCAGTCCCTGGGGAATGTTGTCCATGAAGACGATCTTGGTTCCGGCGGCCGCGGCCTTCTTGTAGGCCGAGGCGGTGGCCACGGGGTCGGTGGGGATGGACACAATAATGTCCGGGTCCTGCGTCATGACGGTCTCGATGTCCGAGACCTGCTTGTCCGGCTTGAAGTTCGCGTCGGTGGTGGCAATCACCTGGATGCCGAGCTTTTCGAACTCGCTCTTGAGGCCGTTGGTCTGGGCGGTGGCCCAGTCGTTGCCGCCGTAGTGCATCACGATGGCGGCTTTGGCATTGAGTGCCTTGACCTTTTCAATCTCCTCCGGCGTCAGGTCTGCAACTGAGGCCGGAGACGGAGATTCACCGTTGGGGCCCTTGCTCAGGACCTGTCCCTTGATCTTGTCGAGGGCCTGCTGGGCCTTCTCGGAAACGCCGGCATCAGGGGCGTTGGAGGTGCTCGCGGTTGAACTGCTGCAGGATGCGACGGAAAGGGACAGAGCTGCGGCCAGGGCCACCAGGGGAAGCCTGCGGATCATCGTTGTTCTCCAGTGCTTGTATGGAATGGGTGGTGTGGTTGTTTGGGTCAGGCCAGCGCTATGGCGAGGGCAGGGGGAACCGGCGACAGGACAAGGCCGCCTGCGGCCGCGGCCGTGCGGACAGCGGCCGCCTTATCGGAAGCCTTCACGAAGGCTTCCGCGTGGACCTTGTCTACGAAAAGGCCCAGTGAACACGGTCCGTGGTGGGCTTGCACCCACCTGACCGCCTCCCCTGCCGCCTTTGCCATGCCGCCGGCGGCCTCGGCTACTGACCCCTGGATGGTCGTCAGTGACACAGGCGTGCCGGATTGGTCGAGGGAAACAACCAGGCTTGCCCACAGGGTGTTGTCATCGAACACGCCGACAACAGCCGAGGAACCGGCGGGGACAAAAGTGCGGACAGCTGCTCCGAGATCATCAGATGCTGTGCCCGTAAGCAGTACCTCAAGATGTGCCCACTGGGCTTCATCAACGTTCCGAAAGCTGGCCCCGGGATGTAGCGAAAGAGCGGCCGCGATTGTGTCGCTCATCCCGCTCACTCTCCGTCCCGGTTGCCTTCCGTTATCGTTTACGACGCTTCCGTGAACGTTTACGGTAATTAGCGTAAACGCTAACGGAGATAGTGTCAACGATCACGTGGCAGGCTGGTGCGGGGGCAGGGACGTAAGCTTAAGCAGGCTCACAAGCTGTCCCAGGCTCAGCTGGCACAGTGCAGGACAAGGAGAGGCATGGCAGGCATGGCAGTCCGCCGGGAGGGCAATGACGGGCCTCCGGCAACGCCGTCGCGCAGGAAACCCACCATCAACGATGTGGCGCAGCTGGCCGGCGTCTCCTTTGGCACTGTCTCGCGGGTCCTGAACGACGCGCCCGACGTCAGCGCCTCGACCCGCGAACGCGTCCTCCAGATCATCAAGGACATCGGCTACCGGCGGAACCGGGCGGCCACGGCACTGGTTACGAGCCGTTCGACGTCCATCGGCATACTTTCCGACGGCTCGCCCCGGTTCGGCCCGGTGGGAACGCTCCTGGCGCTGGAAAACGTTGCGCGGAAGAAGGGCTATGCGGCAACGGTCATCAGCGTTGAGAAACCCTATGAGGAGTCTGTGCAAGCCGCCCTCGACAGCCTGGACGATACCGGCGTCGGAGGGATCATCGTCATCGCGCCGGTTGTTGATATGGCGGCAGCAGTCTGGAACGCCACATGCCGCGTACCGGTGGAGATGATCGCTGCCGGAGCCTCCTCAACTCCCAATGTCTTCACCTACTCCGAAAACCAGGAGCTCGGAGCCAGGCTCGCCACCCAGCACCTCATAGACCTGGGCCATACGGACATCGCCCATATTGCCGGTTCCATGGACTGGTTCGATGGCCGGGTCCGCAAGCGCGGCTGGGAAGCGACGCTGCGGGATGCAGGACTGGAGCCGGGGCTTTGCGTCGAAGGTGACTGGAGCCCCAAGTGGGCCTACGAAACGGGTCTCCGGCTGGTACGCGAGGAAAAGGTTCCGCAGGCCATTTTTGCCGCCAGCGACCACACCGCGCTGGGGCTGATCCGCGCTTTCACCGAAAACGGCATCCGGGTTCCGGACGATGTCAGCATCGTCGGATTTGACGATGTTGAGGGGTCGGATTATTTCCTGCCTCCCCTGACCACCGTGCGCCAGGACTTCAACGCGCTGGCGCTGATGAGCACCGAGGTGCTCCTCGGTGCCATGGAGGGACGGGACGTGGACCGCACCCCCATTCCGCCCACCCTGGTGGTGCGCGACAGCGCCCGCCCGGCAACCCCCCGCAAGTAGAAACCTGCAGAGGCTTCCACCAGGAAGAATCAGGAACGACGACGGCCCAGCCAGCAACCCACACTTGTCCAACACACGCGTCAGACGTTTGCACTAGGCTGGAATCCCCGGACCGACCCCCGGACCACCCACAAGCAAGCGAGGCATATCGTGCACCAGGACGCCGCCCGGTTCCTGTCTCAGCCGGTGGCCGCCCAGCCCGGCGCTCCTCTTCGCGTCGCGGTGTACTCGCGGATCGCCGCAGCCATCCGCAACGGCCTGCTCACGCCCGGGTCCATGATCCCCACCGAAACCGAACTCGGCACGGACATGAAGGTCAGCCGTACCGTGGTCCGCGAGGCCCTTATGCTGCTCGAGGAGGACGGGCTCATCAGGGCGCGGCGCGGCGTCGGGCGATTCGTCTCGGACACGCTCCCCCGCATCGGCATCGAGCGCATCCAGCCGTTCGAGGACGTCCTCGGCAGCCCCGGGCAGCAGGTGGAGGTCAAACGCACGCAGGTGGTCCGGCAGGCGGCCTCCGAATTCGTGGCCCCCGGCATCGGCGTGGAGCCCGGCACCGACTGCTGGCTCTGGGAATCGGTCCTGATCCGCGACGGCGAGGCGATCGCCCACCTGCAGGAAAACGTCACCGCCCAGCCGGTCAGCGTTGGCAAGGGTGCGGCCGCGCCCCTTGAGATAGAGGACGACGGCGGCGCCACCTTGCTTGCCGCGCTCAACAAGCAGCTGGGCCGGCTGGCCGGACCGGGCGAGTGCCAGATCAGCCTCAGCCAGGTGGGACCCAGCCGGGCTAAGCTGCTGGACCTGCGCGCGTCGGACCCGGTGCTGGTCCTGACGCAGTACGTGCGGAACGGCAACCGGCCCTTCTACTTGGCCAAGTGCCTGGTGTCGGCACGGGCCGGCCACCTCTCGGTGATGCAACAGTTCCAGTCCTAAACCCACCCGCCACCGCGGAGTTTCCCGGCAGCTAACAGGATTTCAGGAACCTGAATGCTTCATGCCTAAGCAACTCCATGCTCTTAAGTGTTCGACATGCGAACATTTGTGCGTTCAATGAACTTTCGGGTATCCTCGTCGGCGGATCGTATGCCGCGCATCACATCAGCTGATGAGGCTGTTAGCTGCGGCGTGCGCCTATCCCTTTACCTGATCAATGAGGATTAAATGACAACTTCACCCTCCATCCGCAGGTCCCAGTGGCCCGTGTGGCTTTGCTGGCTGGCCATGGTCCTGGACGGCTTTGACCTGGTGGTGCTTGGCACCGTCATTCCCACACTTATCAAGACCGGCGAACTTGGTTTCGACGCGGTCGGCGCCACCCTGGTTGCCACCATCTCCCTCGTCGGCGTCGGCCTCGGCGCGCTCTTTATCGCCCCGCTGTCAGACCGCTTCGGGCGCCGCAAACTGATGGTTGCCTGCGTGCTCTGGTTCTCGATCTTCACCCTCGCGGTGGCGTGGGCGCCCAACGTGGCTATGTTCGGCGTCTTTCGCTTCCTGGCCGGGGTCGGACTGGGCGCCTGCCTTCCGGTGGCCCTCGCCTACATGAACGACTACGCACCGGCGGGATCCGCAGGAAAATCCACCACCCGCACCATGACCGGCTACCACGTCGGGGCTGTGGCAACTGCTTTCCTGGCGCTGATGGTCATCCCGGACTGGCGCACGATGTTCGTCGTCGGAGGCGTCGCCGGCCTTGTCCTGCTGCCGTTCCTGTGGTTCAAGCTGCCCGAGACCCTGCCGGCCGCACAGACGGCCGAGAAGCAGGAACAGACCGGGTTCCGGGACCTGGTGAAGAAGCCCTACCCCCTGGTTGCCGCGGCCATCGCCGCCGCCTCATTCATGGGGCTGCTGCTCGTCTATGGCCTGAACACCTGGCTTCCGCAGCTCATGGCATCCGCTGGCTACCCTGTCAGCGCCGGCCTTTCCCTGCTTCTGGTGCTGAACCTGGGCGCCGTAGCCGGCCTGATCATCGCCGGCATCCTGGCGGACAAGCACGGCACCAAACCCATCGTGCTGCTCTGGTTCGGCCTCTCCGCGGCCTGCCTTGCCCTGCTAAGCATCAAGGTTGAGAACGCCGTCCTGCTCAACGCCCTCGTCTTCGTCACCGGGGTGTTTGTCTTCAGTTCCCAGGTGCTCGTTTACGCCTGGGTGAGCCAGCTGTTCCCGGCCCGCCTGCGCGCCACGGCCCTCGGGTTCGCCGCCGGTGTGGGCCGCGTCGGCGCCATCGCCGGACCTGCGGTGACGGGCGGGCTGGTCGCTGCCGGCATCGCCTATCCCTGGGGTTTCTACGTCTTTGCAGCAGCCGGAGCGCTCGCGGTGCTGGCCCTGGTGGCGGTCCCGCACGCCGTTGCGAACACCACCCGGCCGGTCCCGGAGCACGTGAGCTGAACGACCGTTGCCCGGCTCGTCCCTGCGGACGTGCCGGGCAACGCGCTCTCCCCACCGCAGGAGGGCGTCAGGCGGCGGAGCCCGCTGAGGCGAGTCCCGCCGTCGTGCCCTCAAAGAAGCCAAGGAGCGTCTCCACCAGGTGCGGGGCGAAGTCCTCTTCCAGCGCGAGGACCACACGGCACCGCGCGCCCTTCACCGGCGGGTAGCCCGCGTACAGCCCGCGCAGGTCGCAAACGGTCTGCCCGCGGCCCGGCCCGTCGGAAGTGTCGACGGCGGCCCGCACCACGGGTGCAACAGCCGCCTGCACCGCGCCAACAGCGAGCGCCGCAGCCAGGGGATCGTGCATGGCGGAACAGGGCCGCCCGAAGATGCCCTCGTAGAACCGGAAGTAGTAGCCCAGCATCTCCCCCAGCGCCTGCGGCACCGGCGCGGAGGACGCCAGCAGCGCCTGCCGGTGCGGCTCCTCCAGCACCGAGGCCATGGTCACGTCCAGCGGAACCAGCATGACATCCCAGCCAGCCGCCAGCACCAGGGCGGCGGCCTCGGGGTCGTTGTGGATGTTGGCCTCGGCCACCGGCGAGATGTTTCCGGGGGCCAGGGCCGCGCCGCCCATGATGGTGACCGAGTCCACCAGCGCGGGCAGGTCCGGTTCCAGCCGGAGGGCTTCGGCGATGTTGGTCAGCGGGCCGATGGCCAGCACCCGCAGCGTTCCCGGATACGCATGGGCGAGCCGGACCAGCATCTCCGCCGCCGACTCGGACGCAAGCCCGGCAGACGCCGTCGTCAGCTGCACCCCGCCGATGCCGTTGTCCCCGTGGACCCACGGCGCCCCTCCCCCGAACTGCCCGGCCAGCGGATGGTGCGCGCCGAGCGCCACGGGAATGTGCGTGTGGCCGGCGAGCTGGAGCAGGTCCAGGGTGTTGCGGGCGCCGACGGCGGCACTGACGTTGCCGCTGACGCTCCCGATCCCCACAACGTCGGCCGTGGGCGCGGCGAGAAGGTAGGCCAGGGCAAGGGCGTCGTCGATTCCGGTGTCGCAGTCCAGGTAGAACGGGTGACTGGTGGTGGTCATGGCGGTGTTTATCTTTCCTTTGAGGGTGGGGTTGGTCAGAGGGTCTTGCCCTTGGGGGCGGCGACGAAGAGGCTGACGATGAACGCGGCGGCCGTGATGGCCACCGAAATCCAGAGGGCGGCGGCGTACCCGGCGGCGGTGGCCTGCGCTGCGAACGGCGCCACGAGCACGACGCCGAGGCTCGCCCCAATGCCGAAGGAGGCACCGTTGATGCCGGGCAGGGCAGCCGGGGCTTCCTTGGGTGACAGCAGCACCGAGAGCCCGTTGATGGCGGTGAGGAAAAAGCCGTTGTAGAAGATGCCCAGGGCCGCGACGGCAATCAGCACCGCCACCTGGTTCTCGGAGAAAGTGGCCGCAACAATGGCGCAGGCCAGGCTCAGGCCGGTGCCGATCCGGAGGGTTTTGATCCAGCCGCGGCGGTCGGCCAGCCAGCCGGCAAGGGGTGCGGCGAAGACGCCGATGAGCGCGGCCGGGGTGAGGAACAGGAGCGCGGAGACGGACGCGGTCAGGCCGAAGCCGGCGCCGGCGTCCTGGCTGAGAAGCACCACGGTGAAGTTGATGATGGCGAAGATGCCGGCCAGGGTGAGGACGGTGGTGGCGATGACCGGCCAGACCTGGCGGGAGCGCAGGTGGTGGACGGCGATCAGCGGGTGGCTGCGCTTCTTTTCGATGATCCAGAAGGCGGCGAAGGACGCGATGGTGCCGGCCAGCAGGGCCAGGGTACTCGGTGCGGTCCAGCCGGCGGCCGAGCCGCCGGAGACGAAGTAGGTGATGAAGACCAGGAACACGGAGAGGGATCCGGCGCCCCACCAGTCCATGGCACCGCGCACTCCGGCAGGGCGTCCGGCCGGGACGATCCTGATGATGCAGGCCGCGGCGATGGCCGTGAGGACCAGGACCACGACGAAGATGGACCGGAAGCCGAGGGTCTCGGCCATGAGCCCGCCCACGTAGCCGTCCACGCCGCCCACTCCCCCGTTGATGGCGGCGATGATGCCCACCGAGGTGCCAAAGACCTTGGCCTGCAGGTTTTCGCTGAGCACGATGTAGGCAAGGGCGAAGACGGCGCTGGAGACGCCCTGCAGGAACCGGCCCGTGATGAGCAGCGGCAGGGTGGGGGCGGTGATGCAGAGGATGGTGCCGGCGCCCATGATGCCGAGGACCAGGAGCAGGGCGGCGCGGCGGCCGATGAAGTCGCTCCACCGGCCGATCACCGGCCCCGCGATGGCCCCGGCGAGGAAGAACATGGACTGGACGGGGGCTGCACTGTCGGCACCCTGGCCGAAGCTGGCGGCGATCTGCGGCAGCGCGGGGGTGACCATGCTGGCGTTGAGCTGGAAGGACAGCACGCCCAGCAGCAGGGTGGAGATCAGCAGGGCGGCGCGGCGGCCGGCGAAGGCGGGCTGTTCCGCGGTAACCGGCGGGGAGGCGGTGACCGGGGTGGGGGTGTTCACATCAAACTCCTTTGTTCGAACGGGGATACGCCTGAATGGCGATTCGAGTTGTTATACAACCATGTATGACGCACAAGTACAACCATGGCGTACACTATTTCCTAATTCGGCCGCTTCCGGCTTCCCCTCGAGAGAGACTTCCCATGAGCAATCCATTTCCTGCCGTCACCGTCGTCGGCAGCATCAACCTGGACCTGATCGCCACCGCCGAAAGGCTCCCGACGGCGGGCGAAACCATCGGCGGCGCCGTGCTGTCCGAGCAGCCCGGAGGCAAGGGCGCCAACCAGGCCGCGGCTGCCGCGCGGCTGGGAGGCAGCGCCCGGATGGTGGGTGCGGTGGGCAGTGACGCCCAGGGGCAGCGGATGCTGGACGCCCTGGCGGGTGCCGGCGTCGGCACCGCTGACGTGGCGGTCCTTCCGGGGGCCACCGGGACCGCGCTGATTGTGGTGGACCGCGACGGCGAAAACCAGATTGTGGTGTGCCCGGGTGCCAACTCGCACCTGTCCCTGGACGGGGTGGAGTTCGGCCCGGAGGAGACGGTGCTGTGCCAGCTGGAGGTGGGCCTGCCGGTGGTGCTGGAGGCGGCCCGGAAGACTCCGGGGTATTTTGTGCTGAACGCCGCTCCGGCCATGGACCTGCCGGCCGAGCTGCTGGAGCGGTGCGATCTGGTGATCGTCAACGAAAGCGAATACGCCCTGATCCCCGCCCTTGCGTCGGCGAAGCTGGTGGCCGTGACCTACGGCGGGGACGGCTCCGCGATGTTCCAGCACGGCCTGAAGGTGACCGAGGCGCCGTCGGCCGCGGTGACGGTGGCAAACACCGTGGGCGCGGGGGACGCGTTCTGCGCCGCCCTGGTCCTGGCTTTGCGCAGCGGGCTGGATTACACCCGGGCACTGGCGGTGGCCAACGCGGTGGGCGGCGATGCCGTGGGCGATCCGTCCTCGCAGCCGGATTTGGCACAGCTGGGCCATTACGTGGAGCGGACCGCCGCAACCGCAGGCGTGCGGTGAGCGTCGCGCTCCGGCGGGCGGCGCCGTCGGACTTTCCGGAGGTCCGGCGGATCACGCGCGATGCCTACCTCCGGGCCGGGCATTTCGCCGCGGACCACCCGTACATGGGCGTGCTGGAGGATGTGGAGCACCGCGCGGAGCATGCGCAGGTGTGAGTGGCGGAGGCCGGCGGGCGGGTGGTGGCGGCGGTGACGCTGACGTTCGCCGGCCAGCCGTACAGCGAGATCGCCGGGGACGGGGAGCTGGAGTTCCGGATGCTGGCGGTGGACCCGGCGTGCCAGGGCGGCGGCGTGGGGCGCGCGGTGGTCCGCGAGGTGGTAGACCACGCCCGGCAGCTTCCCGGCATCGGGGCAATCAGCATCACCAGCGCCACGTTCATGGAACGCGCTCATCGCCTCTATGAGTCACTGGGCTTCCGGCGGGCACCGGAGCGGGACTGGTACGTGCCGGGCGAGGACGTGCTGCTGTGGGTGTTCACGCTCCAACTCGTGGGGGCCACGGTCCCTCTTCGGGAGATTCAGCCCTCCCCTTAACGGCGGCCACGTCCGTAAAATGGACCATGGTGGTAATTTTGTCCGCGATCGGACTCCTGTTGTGGATTGCCGTCCTGTTCGCCGCGATGGTCCTGTTCGGCATCATCTGGACGGGCCGCAAGCTGTTTCTCTGGGCGATGGACCTGAAACCCCTGCCCGCCGGACCCGGAACCCGGCCAAAAGCGCTGGCCAGGCCCGCCGTGGCCAGCGGACGGAACGTGCAGCGCGCGCCCTCCCCGCCGGGAGTCGCCCGCGTCCAGAACCGGCCGCCGGCGCAAGCAGAGCCCGCGTCCGGGATCTGGCCGAAGTGGAGCCCGTCGCACAGGCTTTACAAGGCCCGCGAGCTGTCCCTGTGGCAGGAGCAGTTCGACGCCCTGGACTCCCGCTGCTAAGTCCGGGGGCAGGGGTTCAGCTGGCCGGTTTCCCGGCGGATCCGCCGGCGCGGCCTCTGCGCCGGAGGACGAGCCGTGCGGTGACGGCTGCAATGAGGCCGGCGAGGGTCACCAGCTGCACTTCGTCAAAGGACAGCCCGTCAATGTTCGGCTGCAGCTCCTCCTCGGTGGCCCAGCCGAACCAGGCTTCGCTGACCAGGATCCCCGCCACGAAATAGGCCAGAGCCGAATAGAGCCAGAGCCAGCGGGCCACGTGCCAGCCGACGATCAACTGCGCCACCAGGCCGAAGGCCAGCGACATGACCGCCAACAGTGCCAATCCGCCGATTCCCAAGTCCCAGCTACTCACGCCAGCCACCTCCCTGCTCCCCCTTTTGCCATCCAGTCTCCGCGACCGGAGCCATTGCAGGGAAGGGGCGAAGGTCCCCGCCGCTGCCGGGTCCTGCGCGCGGGTCAACACCCTGAAACGGACGACGGCGGCTGAGGGCTACTCTGCGATGTCCTCCGCCCACAGCTCCGGGTTGTCGGCCTGGAAGGTGCGCATCATGTCCACGCAGCGCTGATCATCCAGGACCACCACCTCAACCCCGCGTGACCGCAGGAGCTCCAGTTCGCCGTCGAACGTGCGCGCCTCCCCCACCACCACGCGGGGGATCTTGAATTGAATGATGGTCCCGGCGCACATGGCACACGGGGCGAGGGTGGTGTACAGCGTGGTGTCCCGGTAGCCTTCGGTGCTGTCCAGTGCGGGCTCCGCGGATTCGTGCTGTTCGTGGGTCATGGCGCCATTGTTGGACGCGGCTCCGCCCAGATTCGGACCACCTGCGGCTTATCCGGCCGCTCATGGATACGGAAACTGGGCAAAAACTGAGCTGAACCTGGGGCGCCGGCCTGCGCCAGGCCTATACGATTTCCTGGACATCCGGGGCCAAGGGCTACCGGCGCAGCGACATGGGGGAATCAATGCCGGAACTCGGCCGCATCTACTGGACCCGGCAGGGGCTTCGCCTGGCGTACTCAGCGGTGATGATTTGGCTCGCTGTCGCGGTGATGTCGGCGCTCACGGCCAAGGCAGCACCGGCTACCGGAGCTGGTCCGTCCGCCGCCGCAGGGGTGCTGCGCGGCATGGTGGAGGGCGTTGCCGCCGCGGTTGCGCTCCCCGGCGTGGCCGCCGTCGTGCTGGGTATTGCCGCCGCCGTCATCACCGGCCGGGACGTCCGGCGCCGGGATCCTGTACGCCGTTTCACGCGCCAACAGCGCCGCGAAGGGATGGCCCGCGCGGACGGGCTGTGCGAGCTGGAAGGCGGGTTCGGGCGCCGCTGCGCCCGCCCGGCCGAGCACGGCGACCACTTTTACCCGTGGTCCAAGGGCGGTTCCACCAGCCTGCAGAACTTCGTTGCGGCCTGTGCCAGGTGCAACCGCGCCAAGCGTGCCCGGATCCCGTCGCCGGGCCAGCAGCGCCGGATGGAACGACGACGGCGGGAGCACCTGCCGCCGTCGGCCTCCGTCAGCGTGGGCGAACGGCAGCCGCTGCCCTGAGGCAGAGCTCCAACAGGGTGTTCGCGGTCAACCTGGTTTGTGGTGTGTGCCCGGCTACCGCCCTGTCTCCCCAACCTTGGTAAGCGTGAAGATCCCGTAGCGCATGGCTCCTGTGCGGTAGGCCAGGATCATGCGCGGGATGCCCAGAAACGAGCTGCGGTTGCGTGCGCCAAGGGCAAGCCGCCGTGTCCCGCGGTCGGTGAGCAAGGCCTTCACGAGGCGGCCGGCGCAGATCGGCCAGGTGCGGGCGACCCGGCGGCTGACATCTTCGTAACCGGTGACCGTAAAGCCGGCCTGCCTTGCCATCTCCTCGTACTCCTCGCGCGTGCCTATCGAGGGCAGGCGCCCTTCGCGGCAGATCGGCTCGAGCAGGTGGCGGACTTTCCACCCGCTGGCGCCGGTCCCGGCGAGCCACGCGCAAATGACGAAGCGGCCGCCGGGCGAGAGCACGCGGTGCGCCTCGGCGAAGAACCGGGGCTTGTCCACCATGTGCTCGCTCGACTCGATCGCCCAGGCGGCATCGGCCGAGGCATCGGCCAGCCCGTTGTCCAGCCAGTCGCGGACCTGGATGTCTACCTCCGGTGTGGCATGCGCGGCGGCGTAGCGGGCCTGCTCAGTCGAAAGCGTGAAGCCGGTGACGCGGACCCCGCGCGTCACAGCGAGCCGCCTTGCGGTGGAGCCGTAGCCGCAGCCGATGTCGACGCACGCCTGGCCGGGCAGAAGGCCCAGCCTGTCGCCGACCGTATCCACGAGCGCCTCGACGGCCTCGCCGGGTGTCTCGCGGCCCGTCGTCCACAGCCCGTGATGGACATGCTCGCCCCACACTCGCCGGTAAATGGGATCGAGCTCGTCGTAGTGATCCGCGACCGCCACGGCGTTCTGGGAGATTTCGGGCACGATCACGCCATGACATTACAACGGCGCCCCAGGCGAAGGAAGGGCGAGGACGACGGCGGCACTTGCGTCCCGCCGCCGTCATTCCTTTCCATGCCGGGGAAGAGTTAGGAGTCCGTGGTGGCCCAGGGAAGATTCGACGACACTTTCTGGACAGGGCAGTTCCCCAAGTGGGCCGGCGCGGCAGCCATGCTAGGCGGAGCGCTTGCTGCCTTGGCAGCCTTCCTGCATAACCTGCAGCCCGTTGGCTGTGTCGGCATGGACTGCCCCACGGGGGCGCTGCGTTCATCCACCGGAATCGTGCCTGTTGCTGGCTCTGCCGCGTGCCTCCTCATACTGGTGGGTGTCGCCGGAATGACGCTGCTGGCACGGCGGTCCGGCCAACGCCGGAAGCTCGCGACCACCGGCTGATCGCAGTGACGGCCGGCTTCGTCCTGTACCCGACGCCATAAGAAGAAAGGCTTTCACGGTTGTCCACCTTGCACACGCTGGCGATTGCACGGTACTCGGCCTTCAACCGATCTATCAAAATGCATCTCCGAAGGACTGGATAACAGCACGGCAAGTCTCCGTTCCAGTCGGACAGCTGGTGTTCTTGGACAAGGGCTCTATGTCCTACATGGATGAAGGCCTCGGCGAGGTCGTGAGCGTGGCGATTCAACGGAAGCGGCCAGCAACTCGAGAGCCACTTTTCCAACGACTTCGACGGTGGTGGAACAACTGAAGGTGGGGCCTTCAGCTCAACCTCGGAACAGCAGTTTCGTACGGGCACCCCCCACTTAAAGCGGCCGATAGTCGCATTTTGTGAGTAAGTCACCCCACGATCCCATCAGCTGCTTCACCAGATATAGATCCTTTTGAAGCCCTACTTCGGACAGGTCCAATTCGCCCTGCAGCAGGTCGGACTGCTCGTTGCGGATCTGTGCCGCGAATCTCCTAATATGAGGAGGCGCTAGAAAATCGGGCCATAGCATGTGGTCCAGATCGTATCGCATGTCTAAGTTTTCATAACCGACTAACCCTGAGAATTCAGCGCATGCCCAAGGGCTTTCCGTTATTAGTTCACCAAGGCATCTAGTGTGGAGATCTTCGTGTCCAAGGTATTCGTCGTCCCCCCGTTCGACCAGGGCGTCATAATCGGGACAGCTTCCACACGCGTCCACATAGCCGATCAGATACAGGAGCCGATCAGGCAATGAGTCACCCGGTCCTGCCTGTCGAAAACCGAGTCCACGTATGCCGTCTAGCAGCGCTGGGGGCACAACAGGGGGAGATCCAGTAACGACGTGAATGAGTCGATCGAATAGGGCTTCCAGATCCGGGCCAGGGCGCTCCAACGGAAGTAACGCTAGCGCAGTTAGCTCGACAGCCAAGAGCGAGATTTCCCTTTTACAACCCGCCATAGCGTCGGCAAGTTTCGAGCCGAAATCGTCTGAATCCTGAATGGCAATTACGACCCGCTCAAGTTCGGCTGCTGTTGACTTCGACCAGGTGATCGTATCCTCGTCTAAGCCGGACGGGCCGCCTTGTAGGGCATAGTCCAGAACGATCCACGCGGCATCTGAAGCCGAGGGCGCACCTTCACTGGTCACAAATTCCCCCTCGTTTCCCGGGCAAGGCAGACGTGCAACTCTTACCTTACGAGAGCGCTGTCACCCGCGCCATACTGCTTATGCTGCACCGGCATGAGCATCGGAGCTCCGTGGCGCTGCACAAACTCCCGGAAGGCTTGATCAGCAAGGCTTTGGATGCTTTCGAGCAGGGCTTCTGGCTGCTGAGAGATATCAATGGGAAACTCCACAACCGATACAGCCGTGTTACGGATCCTGCGTCTGCGAGCCTCTCCGGATCCCGCGTAAACCAGCCAAGCGCTCGGTACATCCAACGCCGTACAATAAGCCAACATCTGATAGTGATCCGCGTTCGGGTAAGCTCCCGCAACGGAAGCGGCCTTGTACTTCGCGTCGAATACCATTGCTGGAACCCCACCCACGGAATGAACAATGTCCACGAACATCCGCACCCGGTCTCCATTTCGGTAACCCACTTCGGATTCATCCATGTACGTCTCGTACTGCCCGCGCGTCTCTCCCGGATACAGATCCAAAGCTTCGCGGACCGCAGTCGTCACGAAATCTTCGAACACAGTCGCCATATTCACCACAAACGACGCAACCACGTGCTGCCCCAGGCCCGCCTCGGCAGACATGTTCCGCAGGATGATCTCAGCCAGGCGCAGAGCCGGGACATACCGTTCGTTAAGCCTGGATTCCGTCCAGGCGGGCAAAGGGGCCCCGAACCGCACAGCGGACACTCCGTCCAGCTTCGAATCAATGTGCGCCAGCCGCTCCCGCACCCCTTCAGAAAGCCGCGGCACCTGCATCATCAGCCGGACGGCAGCCCTCAAAATCCGGTTCTCGGGAATGTCCACCGTGAAGTCGTCGTAGGCAACCTCCAGCGGCAGGAGCATTCCCGGCCGCCGGGTCATCTGGTCTCCTACCCGGATCCGCCCGCGCACCGTCCGCAGCGCTTCTTCTACATGCACGTACCCGTTCAAAGCCCCACGATCCAGTGCCCGCTCGCAATGCCGCGTCAGCGACTCCCCCAAGGCAGCAAACAGGTCATCATCCTCTTCGCCGGCCACATCATCCGGTCGGAAACCCGGATTGATGGCGTAGCCCAGCAGGAACAGGAGCCGGCTCAGCCCTACCTTCTCCTTCGGCTTCACCCGCACCAGCAAGTCGCCAATCTGAACCGCACCGACCCTCCCCGCGGGCAGCACCGTCCAGAGGCCCCCGTGCGCCGGAAGCACCGACACCAGACCGGTGTCCCGCAACGTCGCAGCGACCTCCCGCTCCAACTCGACAGGCTCAGCGACCGTCTGCAGCTCGTCCAGGACAATCTCGGACGGCATCACGTCTCAGTTTCGTCAGATTCTGACAGCGGGCCAACTGTGGCGTCCCCGGCGCCGGCACCGGAGTTGCCGGGCTCCAGAGAAGGATCTACGGGCCCTACTTCCACGCCCACCTTCCTCCGCATGGCAGCCAGCCCGAACTTCTCCCGCACCCTGTCCCGGTTCAAGCGCCCGAAGTACTGCTCCTCCAGCAGCGGAAGAAGCTCGTACTTCCAAATCTCTTCCAGTCCCTGGTCAGACTCGGCGTGCGGTTTCATAAAGTACGACGGCCCGATCATCAGGTCACGGTTCGTCGCCTCGATTTCACTGTTCAGAGCATTGAGCAGCTCGGCCCGCAATGAAGGCTTGCCGTTTGCCTCGAGGAATCGTTCCAGCATTCCGGAAATCATCCCGTCCTGCGGATGCAGCTCCACGAACGCGAATCGTCGTCGGATGGCTGCATCCACCATCGCGATGGAACGGTCCGACGTGTTCATGGTGCCGATGATGAACAGGTTCGGCGGCAGCACGAACGTCTGCTGGGGGTTGTACTGCAGATTAATGCCCTGGTCGCGGTACTCCAGCAGGAAGTACAGCTCGCCAAAGATCTTGGCTAGATTCCCGCGGTTCATTTCATCGATGATGAGGAAATACGGCTTGTCCCGGTTCCCATCCAAGGAAGCCTCGGCGGCAATCCTTCGCAACGGCCCCGGTTCCAGGCTGAACCCGACGTTATCGCCGTTCGTCTTGGCGGGCCGATAGCCCTCGAAGAAATCCTCATACGCATACGAGGGGTGGAATTGGACCGTTTTAACGTGGTCCCCGTGTTCCTCACCCGCGAGGAATCGGGCGATTTTTCCGGCTAGGTACGTCTTGCCTGTTCCCGGCGGTCCGTAGAAGACAATCTGCTGCCGAGTCTGAAGCAGCCGAATGACTTCCTGGACATCATTCCGCTCCACATGGAGTTTGGCGGCCAGCTCCGGGGTCGCGTCCCGGAGTTGAGGCACGACGGCGATCTGCGGCTGTGCGATCGGTTCCTCTTCCGGCGGGACCTCCCCGGGCTCCTCTTCCGCGTACCAAGCGCTTATGACGGAGAGCCCGTCTGTCAGGTCTACCACCGACCCCTGCTCCTCGAGCAGGCGCGGCATCGGGGCAGGAAGGTCTCCGTTTTCCAGGGGCTTTTTCCGCCATGCAACACTCCGGCGCAGGCGGGAGGTCTCATCATCCACGTACTCGGCCTCGCCTGTGACGACGCCGAGGTAGAGACTGCTTTCAAAGGCGGTGAGGACGAAGTCGTCCACCTTCATCTGGCTCAGGAAGCGGTAGTACTCCTGAGCCCGCGCCTTCCGCTCGGAATAGTCGATGTGCTGATAGCCAGCGTTGACGGCGGCCTGCACTTGGTCATAGCTGCTTCCAGGCTTCGGGGAACCCAGGTGCTGCGCCCGGGTGGAAACGAATTCACCCTGCAGCCAGGAATCCAGCATCGCGATCCCTCCCTGGTTCTGCCGGACGAGCCATGCACGCTGGCCGGCGTCTTCACCGGAGGGCTGCCACTCGCTTAGGTACGGTTCGCGGTACCACTCAATGAAGTCACTGGATTCGCCCTGCTGAGCCTGCCTAATGTGGTGCAGGTCCTTGGCGATGTCAGTCTCGGAATCACCTGTAGGGCCTCCGATGATGTCGGCAAAAGCATTTCGGATCTTGATCCTGTGATCCTTTTTGACCACCGGTTGAAGGTAGCCCGGCCACGCCAAGTAGTCGATGCTGTAGCGGATCGTGGGCCAGTCTTTGGGCACGCCACGCGTCAGCTCAATGAACTTCCACGGGTCCTCAAGGGCTTCGTTGATGAGGCTCATCGGCTGCTCTGCGACGTGCTCCACGAACCGCGTAAGCCAGCCGAGGTGGTCAGCGACCTGAATGTTGAAGCCCACTCCCCCGTTGAACGCCCCGGGCGCCTCGAGGCCCTTGCGGAGTTCCGCAGAAAGCTCGACGGCGGCGCCGGGCACCCAAGACAGCACCTTTTCAATGCGGGCGATCTTCGTTGCTGGTGTCACGTTGCTCAGGGGCAAAACCTGCAGGTAGAGGAGTTCCGCGGCCAAAAGTACTGTCTCTCGGGAGGCGGTGACCAGCTGGCGTTCCAGCTTTGACATCAATGAGCCCGTACCGACATCTGGGTTGGCGATGCGGCTGGCCAGGTCTGCTGCTGCTGCGGACGTCCAGGTGGAAGTGCTGACGTCCATCGGCGACGGTTCTCCACGTAGGCCAGCGCTGAGGAGCAGCCGCGCTGTCGATTCGACCTCGGGTGCCTTGCTAGCACCACTGTTTCCAAGCTCCGTTACGTCTTCTGCCATCACTTTGTCTCCCCTCCAGGCTCGAAATGCTGCGCTATCGGTGGAGCTCCATTCATCGGTCGGATCAACGTTGAGCACTGTCCACATCAGTCCTTGGGCGTCCAAGCGGTCGCGGAGTTTGATGCCATACTCCGGTGCCAGCCGGATAAGTTCATCGAGCGACTCCAGAAGCAATTCATATCTGCGTGCCGGATCTCCATTCGCGCCACGGTCTTCCCAGCCGACCAGCTTGAGAAACTTCTTGACGGCGCGGGCACGATAAGGGGGATAGGTGTACGGATCTCGGGCGAGCAGAAGAATCGAGGCGAAGCCCACCACGCCGCCGACCGAAAACTGCTCCGGATTATATGGACGGAGCAGCGCTGTGAACTCGTCGATTCGCCGGACGTCTGGTTCCCCTTCCCAAAGCAAGTCGATGGCTTGGCGCAGATCTCCAGGCTTCGAACGGCCCAGATCCACCAACCGCATCATGAAGTACTGGTTCATGAGATTCGACGACGAGATGTCGCGCCGAAGCACCTCGAACCACTCGGGCTCCCGGCTTAGGTATATCTCCCTGGTTTTCCTAAGACGTTCTGCCAAAGCCAGTTTGTAGTTGTACTCGTCGGCATCCAAATCAACGGTCTTAGTGAAGAGGGCGGCGAACTCCATGAAGTCGTGCCAGCGCGCGTCGGTCATACGTGGTTCACCCTAGCCGGATGACGAGGACCTTGCCCTGGTGGCGGATTGACCGGCGACTCATAGGGGACGTTGGCGTCTATTGCCTGTTGAATCGCGTCATGGACCTCAAGGATCAGTCGCTTTGTTCGGTACTCTCCGTGAACCGCTTCATCCTTCCTCCTGACAATGGGGAAAGACTCCAAAAGGAAATCCACATCATCCCGAGGAATTCGGTATAGGTACATGAACGCTGCGTCCAATTCGCTCCGGAGCTGTTGTCTTCTCTGCCGCTCCCAGACAAACGGGCCGCCGGGCTCTCGGAGTTCAGAAGCTACGGCAGTCAGGCTATAGCCAGAAACGAACAACTCGAGTGCACGTTCCAAGATCCACTCCCCTGTCGAAACATTGGAGTCCCATGGGGCTGCCCGCTCGTAAATCTCAGGGGCCAGGGCTGGCATCTGCTGAGTAATGAAATGCCCAATATTTGTGCCCCCTAGCTTTTGCCGCATTACGAAGTCAAAAACGAAGGAAGAAAAGCCAGCGTAAAGCGCGAGCCGCAAAGGGTGTCCCGAGAACATCATGATGCCCGAGTCTCCCACCCCTGCCGCTTGATGGACATAGCTGATAACGGTGCGTTCGTCCGTCGTGCGGGCGATTTTTCTGTACCCGAAATAGTAGTCAGACGCTGGGCGATCCCCGATTCGCCGTTTAACCTCGGTCTGGGGAACCCAATACCGTGGAAGCGGCTCAAACCATGGGTCACTCTTTTCCCCTTCGGTCGTGTCACGAACAGTCGCAGCGTCGTAAGTTGCCCAAGCTCTATCGAATTGGTGAAGCATCTTCGCCTCATAGAGCGGAAGCATCGTTTCAGGCAAGCCATTAACCATCCGTTCGAACACATTTCCCTCAAGCGTCCAGCCGTCGCCTTCGAGCTGCTCGCGGGTGCGAAAGAGGTGGGAGTCGTTGGACATGTCGAACATTCTCATGAACGAGACGCCCCAGGGATTGCCATTGACGGCATCGTTCTCGTTAATCAGCACTGGAACTCGGCGGTAAATGCCGAGTGTGATTTCTGCATCACGGCGGGTCCGGAAGATTGGAAGTGTGCCGGTGTTGGGGTTGATGAGCTTGATTTCGTCGGGCGTCAGCGCGAACTCGGATTTTGAAACGTCAGCAGGGTCATGGAGGAAGAAGGCAAAGGAAGCCGTCTCCTCCTTTGCCAGCCGACCGGCCATTGTCAGCAGGCAGAATTTAAAGCTCCGGTGCACTCCTTCAAAGACCGGCTTCGCATTTTCGAAGTCGTACAGCGCCGCAATCGTGCTCGTCTCGACAAGATCCTTGAAGAAATACTGCGTAGTCGCATCAGTGGCGATACCTGTCGGGACGATTACACCGGAGCGGCCATGCGGTCCCGTGAGACTTCGGAACAGCTCGGCAAAAACGGCGTACGTGTTGACGTCGCCGCGGCCATTAAGCGGAAACCTCCCTGACGTACGCATGCTGACGCTCTGACCCTCAGCATTGCGCTTCGCACGGATGAATTCGTTGTGCAGCATCGGATCCTCTTGAACGAGCCTTTTGATTAGTCTCGTTCGTGCGGCAGCATTGGGCGCTTTCGCGATGGCCTCGTGGCGGGCTGCAAAGAACTCCTGCTCCTGAAGCTTGACCCGTTCCCACGGCGGGTTGCCGAGCACGCAGGAGAAGCCCCCGGGCCACCCTTCGGCCCCTATGTCCCCGGACGCGGGATCGCCGAAAACCTCCGGGAACTCCAGGTGCCAGTGGAAGAAGCGGTATTCCTCCGCGAGCTGCCTCACGGTGATGACCGTGTCGGCGTATCCTGCTGACTCCCCGATGTCTGCCAATTGCCGGACGATGGAGGACGTCGGCGGCTCGGCGGATCCGGCGTTAAGCGGCCAGACAAATGCAGCACTCCAGGCGTCTGCGTGGAGGCGCTGCTGTTCCATGCCAGCGGAATGATCGAAGGCTTCATACGCTTTGGCCCGGGATCGAGCCTCAGCTGCGGTGGACACTGGCTTTACTAGTTCCTGGCGTTGGCCGATCAGCTCGGCGACGCCCGTCTTCGTACCTCCAAAGCTAAAGGTTTCCTGTCCCAGTGAGCCGAAGAGCTTATCAGCCTTCCTGGAGTTCTCTGCCCTGTTCCGCTTCTTTACTTCAGCGGCGTATTTCTTGTTGTCGCCCTCCAGCACGCCGAACGCTTCGTCCGGCACTCCCCCGGCCAGCAGCGCCGGTGTAGTCCCGAGCAGGCTGTTTCCGATCTTGATCCGGGCGTCCAGGAAGCCCAGCGTTTTGCCTGGCTCCATGGCTTCCAGCCACAGGGAAACCTTCGCGAGTTCGGCGGCGAGATCGTTCATGTCCACGCCGTAAATACACCGTTCCACGACATCGTGCAGAGCATGCTGGATGTCGGCGGGCGTGGGTTCGTTCTCTCCCGCGCGCACTTCGGCGAGACGGCGTGCGATGCGGCGTGCTGCTGCGACTAGGAAGCCGCCGGAGCCTGAGGCGGGATCGCATACCGTCAGCGCTAGGAGGCGAGTTTCTCGGTCTGCAGCATCTGTGCCGCCGTTGACTGCGTCGTCCAGCAGCGGGTCCAGCGCCGTGTCCAGCAGTGCCGACACCAGACTGGGCGGCGTGTAGTAAGAGCCGGTGACCTTGCGCTCGTTGCCGGCCAGACGGACGAGTTCAAAGCTGCGTGTTTCTGTGTCGATACGGGGAATGAGTTCGAGCAGGGACTCGTAGACCGAACCCAGCTCCTCCGCGCCGAGGTGCCGGTAGTCCACCGGCTGGAGCCGGTCCCCCTTGCCCAGCACCCAGCTCAGGCGCCGGATCGCTTTGAGGAAGTCCTGATTGGCGAGTTCTGCGCCCATGAGCAGGTCTTCGTGAGGCTGATGCTCAAGTCTTTTAGCGCGCGAATCCGGGTCGAACAAGCCGCCCAGTGCGGGCAAGCCTACGGCTTCCAGTCCGTCGCCACCGAGGGCGGAGAGTACAAGCTTCTGAGTCCGCCAGAGATCCGGGTGCGGACCTCCGTCCCGGCTGCGTGAAAGCTTTCGCAGCCTCTGCGTCGAGAAATACCTGGCGTAGCGATCTCTAGAAACTGCCGGAGCATCGGGAACCAGCAGCGCATTGCGGTCCTCCACAACAAAGCAGAACAGGAGGCGGTACGCAGTACGTAGCAGGGCCTTGTGGAAGTCCCGCGGGCTTAGCTCGCCGGTGTGCAGGGCATCAACCAACCATCCATTCTCGGGGTGCCGGAGGAATCCTGTACCCAGATAGTCCAAAGCCTTTTCGACACCGACACCCAATTTGTCGAGTGCACGGGCACCCGCGTCGACAGACTCAGCCCGCCAGGATTCGAGCCAGCAGTCGGCCGGCGAGCCCTCAGCCCCGCCCCGCTTGTCGAGGCGGGACTGGTGGCAGAGCTGCCAGAGAATCTGGAACTCAGGGTAGAGATCCGAGTCGAAGATGGTTTCAAGATCGAATTCAATGTATGCGGAACCGGCGAGGGCAGTGGAGTCCCGCAGCAGGCGGAGTTTGAGTCCGTTGCTGAGGATGGCCCACAGATAGTCGGCCTCGCGGTTGAGAAATTCCTGAACCATGGCCTGGGGGGCACGCTTCGCCGCGCCCTCCACCCCCGGTGAGCGCTTGTCCAGTTCGACGCCGGGTCCCAACAGGTGGATGGGTACGGACTCCCAGCGGTGCGAAATCGGATAGGTGGTGTCCGCAGCCTGGAGCCCACCACCCGTGGCAGGCACCTGGCCGTAACCGAACTCGCGTAAAAGGATCAGGAGCCACTTCTGGCGCGCGTCGCCGGTACCAGCGCCTTGGCCGTCCGGACGTTTCTTCGCATCGAGCTCACGCCATGACTGCCAGGCAGTCCGGAGATAGCCCCAGGAGCGGGATGACGCGTCCCGAACAGTCTCGGTGCCCATGAGGTGGTAGGTGGCAGGGTCAAGGCTCTTGGGGTCGTTGACTTCTCCGGATTGGATCCGGCCCAGCAACGACGGCGGAACCACGCCGCCGACAACGGAAATCGCTTGAAACGCCGTACTCATTTGTTGCCTCCAGCGGGGCTGTAAACATACACGCCCAGAATGTCCACGGGAAGATTGGCTTCGACACTCAGGCCTCTGATGCCGAGTTGTCCAGCGCGGTCGCCTCGAGCGACGATGCGGACTTCGCGGTGGGCGTCCCGGATTTCTTCGGCTACCGCCTGGGCCTTGGCGTTCAGTGTGTCGGTCACCAACGGAAGGGTGCCGAGGATGTTGGACATCATGTTGCTGACGTCGCCGGCGTTCGCTGATGCCTTGGACAGCAGGAGCTTGTCCACCTCGGCGTCGTCCAGCCACGAGGGGCTGTTGGGCGTGCCGGTGAAGGCCAGGACGCGGGCTTCCTCGGCCATGTCTGTGCGGTCGCCAAGCCGGGCCGGCAGGATCAGCTTGGTGCGGAAACGCACCAGCAGCGCCACGGTGAGCTTGTCGACGTCGTGCGTTTTGATGAAACCGCACCTGCGGGCGGGCCGTTCCTTGCCTCCGAGCTGCTCGTCGAGTGCGGAGTTCAACACATACTGCGCGACATTGGCTACAGCCGGATCGGTTCGCACCAGAACTGAGGAGTTCCGGGGCGCCGGGAAGTCCCTGACGAATTTGGCCTCAGACCTGGCGCCGAGTGCGTTACGGATACCCGGAACCGCGGCAAGCAGCTCAGCCCTGAGACCGTCCGCCGTGTCCTCGACATGCGCGCCTGTTTCTTCCAAGGCAGCCCGGATAAAGACGGAGACGTCGCCGGGGTCTCCCAGGCTGCGGCGGGCGGCGTCGACGACGGCCTGCACCTGTTCCGGGTGGATGGCGTTTTGCGCGAAGCGGGAACGGCTGACGTTCTCTTCCTGTGCGCTGCTGCGCCAGTCCGCCTCCAGCTGCTCCGCCTCAGGGGTCATGCTGAACAGCTCCAGCTGGTCGCCGTTCTGGCCCCGCATCAGGATGCCCTCAAGAAGCGCGGACAGTACTTGGTCGCTCTTAGGCGGAACTGGAACACTGATCCCCAGGTCGCGCCGGATACTTTCGTGCTTGCGCAAGAGAACATCCAGCACGATCCCGTCGATGCCGTTGTCATCACCGTAGATGGTCAGCGCACGGACTTTGTCGGCAAGCTGCCCGAATCGGTCCACACGGCCTTCGCGCTGCTCGTGGCGGGTAGGGTTCCACGCCAAGTCGTAGTGAATCACGGCCTGGAACCCGTCCTGAAGGTTTACACCCTCGGAGAGGCAGTCAGTAGCGACGAGAATCTTCGGCAGGTCTCCAGCGCGCTCGGCCTGGTTTGCGATCCGCGCCGCTCGTTCCTCGGCGGGGAGCTCGCCGGTGACCACTTCGACGTCGTACTTCTTCTTGAGTGACTCCCGCAGAAACTCGGCAACGTAGTGGGCGGTGGGTATGAAGCGGCAGAAGACGATGGGCTGAAAGCCCTCATTGACAAGCTTTCGGATCCTGCCGAGGAGCAACTGGAGCTTGGCGTCGCTCGCAGGATTCGTGCTCAGTTCCTGAGCTGTCCGAAGGAACCCGTTGAGTTGGCGCTTCTCGCCGGAGCTTTCCTCCAGCCCTTCGGGCCGGGACCCGGGTACGACGTCGATGGCCTCGCCGCCGTCGTCTTCTACCTGGTCCATGACGACGGTCATGCCACGCTTTTCGGCGGCTGCATCGGATTCGGACTCGTCTGCAACGGCCCGCGTGTTCAGGGTGGCCGCGGCTGCGGCAGGCGAGGACGCCATGGAACGCAGCAGCGATAATGCCGACCACCAACGTATGCGCTGTTCCAGCTTCGTCCCGGTCTTGTCCTGAACACGGCCCCGTACGTAGTTCAGGACGGCATCGAAGAAGGCGCGGTGCTCAGGTGACAGCTTGTAGGGAACCTCCACCGTTTCACGGTCCTTGGGGAACTTGGTGTCAGACTGCAGGTAGGTGCGGATGTCCACCCGGCGGCGCTGAACCATATGGTCCGCTAGCTTCCTCCGACCCGCTTCACCGGAGAGGTCGGTTGTCTTCAAGCTGCTGTCCAACAGTCCAATGAGGTTTCTGAAGGCGGCATCGTTCCCGCTGTGGGGAGTGGCTGTAACCAGGACCAGGTGCCTGTCCGGGTTGTCGGCCAAGCCACGGACCAGCTCGTAGCGTAGGGTCCGACCCGAGCCGCCCTTACCGGAGTCATCGGCGGTCACGCCATGGGCCTCATCGACAATGATCAGATCCGGCGCGGTGCGCAGGAAGTCGTGACGTTTGGACTCTGACTTGATGAAGTCTGTGGACACGATGGTGTGTTTGAAGTGCTCGAAGATGGACTGGTCGTAACCTGCTGCGCGCTGCAGTTTCTTGGCCGTGCCAGGGAGAACAAGCTCGGCTTCAATTCCGAACTTCTGTGACAGCTCCTGCCGCCACTGTTCAGCCAAGCTGGGCGGGCACAGAACCGTCAGTCCGCTTGCTTCGCCTTGGGCCAGGAGTTCGGCGGCTACTAAGCCGGCTTCCACGGTCTTACCGATTCCGACGTCGTCGGCGATCAGCAGCCGCACCACGTTCTGGCGGAGCGCCAACAGCAGGGGCACCAGCTGATAGGGGCGCGGTGACACGTTCAGTCCCGCCAGGGAGCGGAAGGGGCCGCCGCTGGAGCGGAATCCGATGCGCAAGGCATCGCGGAGAAGCCGGGCGCTTCGGTCGTCGCCCAGGTCCGTTGCCGATGGCAGGCCGAACGACGCTGGCTTCACGTCTTCGAGGGACGGGATCACTCCGGCGATGTCATCATCCGTGCCGCCGATCGGGCGCAGAACCAGAAAGTCTGAATCACTTTCCGGAAGCACCACCCACTCCCGGCCGCGCGCGGACACCAATGAACCCACCGCATAGCTCGATTCGGCCGTTGAAATACTCACTTAACCACTCCAAATACAGTTGCGTGATCCTTGACGAACACGTCTATCGCAGCATCGGCACGAACAGTCAGAACATTCCAGTTTCCGTACGTCAGCATCATTTCATCCACAGGAGGCCGTGACTCGTCCTCCACAATGACAACAGTGGGCTGCGACAAACTGGTGCTGTAGGCAAAATCGACCACCTGTCCGTCGATCTCCTGGCCAATCCCGTCGGGGAGATTGAGCCCTTGAGCGGCCAGATAGTCCAAGATACTTTGCGCACGCTGGCTGACCGCCGCTCCTTGGGGAGCCGCGAAGGCGGGCGTTTGGGCCTTGGCGACCGCCGCCGTCGTCTGGGATCTTGCCAGTCTCTGCAGAAGATCGATGACCAGCCGGCGGTCGATGGATTCATGGGAGCGCTGGTTGCCGTAGGACAGCAGACAGCGGTAGCAGCCCCGAACGCAGGCGTTCTCCATCTCTTCCCCCGATATGGGATCGACATGGAGTATCTCCAGCGCCTTGGCCGCGACCTTTGCCATCGCCTCCGGCTCGCTCTGGAGCCGTCTGAGGACGCCTGCGCCTCCTTCGGCTGCCTCCACGAAAAGCAGCCTGCCGCGATCGTCCGCGTCGTTCAGCCGTTCACTGGCCAGCTCGGAATCTTCCAGCTGGAACACTGCTTCAATGCCGCGTTCGACCGCGTACTGCATGGACGTGGCCGCTTCATCTGTGAGCTCTTCAGCCCACCGGATTACCGCGATGTTCCGGCGGTCTTCGACGAAGGGTGTCACCATTTGCTTCTTCTTGGACTGCTCCACGGTCATGTCTTCTGAGTCAGGAGACTCCGAAGAGTCCTCGGTAGCCCGTTTCTCGGACAACCATTCGCCCGTGATCAGGTCCAGCCAGAAACCGTGCTTATCGGGGTTCGCACGGTTGCGGCGCCCGAGATTTGTCACCCGAACCGTTGCGCCGTCTCCGTACCGCACATCGCCGAGCAGCTCGTCGCCGTCGTACATCTCTGCGTCTGAGCGCCCGGGCTTCTTGCCGTGATTGGCGAAGCGGTAGGTGGTTACCAGCTCAAATCCCTGCCGGTTGCGTTCTTCCTCGTCGGCGCTGATCCGCTCCCGCCTCCGGGTGATAACCGACTGGAGCTGCATGAGGTTGGACCAGCTGCCCCCGAGCGGAGTGTTGCACAGTTCGCAGACATCAACTCCTGCCTGCCGGGCGTGCAGGTAGCCGCAGGCCTCGCAGACCCGGGCCTCGGTGAGGACGACGTCCCCGCCGCCTGCTCCCTCTGAGTCACGTGGGAGGCTCACACGCTTGACCTGGTAGCGGGCGCCTTCGTGATAGATCAAAGCGTCCGGTCCGAATTCGCTAATTGCGAGGAACCGCGAGCGCTGGAGCCAGGTGCTGTTGTTGTCGCGGCCCTTGCGGATGCCTGGGATGAAGGCTGCCAAGGGGAGGCGGGGGAAGGAGTAGCCGGGCAGGAAGCCCTCGGAGGCGAGGTAGCGAAGTGTGTAGAAATCAGACTGTCCGCGGGAATCGCTGTCATTCAGCAGGATTTCCAGTCGTTGGCTGGCTTCCCGGTGGCGGTTGACGGCATCTTCGCGTTGCTTCGAGGTGAGGGAGTGGTCCTGGCTCGCCTTGTGGGCCAGGTCCTGTTCTCCGAGCGCGCTGCGGTAGAGCTGGCGCCATCGGTCGCAGGCTTCGTCGAGCGAACTGAGCGCGTTGTCGACCACAGTGTCCGCCCAGGCTTCGGTCCACCACGTGGTGTCCTTGAGTTCGCCTCGGATGGCACTGAGAAGGGAGGCCGCAGATGCCTTGGCACGCTTGGCGGCGCTTTCATCCTGCAAGAAGGACAGGATCTGCGGTTGGATCGGGTAGCTCATGTCCTCAAGCTTGAGCAGGCCGCTGAGGGATTTACCAAGACCGTTGCTGGTTGCTGCCAAGGCCTCAGCCAGCCACACGGCATGGACGTGAGAGCGAATGAGATCCTCGTTGGCAAAGTCCAACCGTGGCGGCTGAACTTGCCCGGAAACCATCAAATTGGAACGCTCAAAGTAGTAACTGTCGTGTGCGCTGCCCGTGGCGCAATACGTGAGAACCAAGGCCGGCTGCCCCGATCGGCCTGCCCGGCCACTGCGCTGTGCGTAATTGGCGGGAGTCGGCGGCACGTTCCGCATGGCCACGGCGTTGAGATCAGCGATGTCGACGCCGAGTTCCATCGTTGGCGAGCAGAACAGCAAAGGCAGCTCCGCCTTCCGGAACGCCTGCTCGCGGGCCTCCCGGTCCTCGGGCCTCACTTGGGCGGTGTGCTCGGCGGCGCGCAGTCCAGCGAGCTCCACGCCTGTTTCCAGGTAGAGGTCCTTGAAGAACTTGATCACGCGTGGCTTCTGGTCCGGGTGGTAGCTGCGCCTCAGCAGATCCGGTGCGCCGAACTCGCCCTCGCCCTTCCGCAGGACCATGGCGGAGAGTTTGATGCGGTAGCCGGAGAGCTTGCCTTCATGCACTTCAGTGATGAGTCCGGCCGTCAGGAGCGTCTCGAAGAGTGACGCGATAACCTCGTTGACCTCGGCCATGGAGAGCTTCTGAGTCAGGGCGTTCGCTGGCGCGGCAGTACGGGCCAGCCAGCGGCCGAAGGTCCCGTGGGCGGTTACAGGAAGGAGGTTCCGGAAGCTGGCGCCCTTCTTGGTCTCCGTGGATACCAGGCCGACGTTGGGGTCCGGCTCGCGTTCGGGAAGAGCCCAGATGCCGGTGAGGTATTCGCGGCTGCGGCCTTTGACCTTGTTGAGGGAGTCAACGGTTAGCTCGTCGGCGTCGATGGCCAGGACTCGTCTGAACTCGTCGAGCAGGACGCAGATGATTTCTTCCCGCTTGCCCGGTTCCGCGTCACGCAGGATGTAGTGGGCCGTCTCCCAACGATTCTCCTTTTCCGCAAGGAGCTTCGCGTGTGGGTAGTCGACAAGCAAGAGGCCGGTCTGTTCGAGGTTGGGGAGGGTGATGCGCCAGCCGCGCTGCAAGTCCCGGAGTGCACGGTACGTGACCACGTCGTTCAATGCGCGGATGGTCGGTTTGGGGTCGAGCGGGTCCTCAATTTGCGCGTAATCTGACCAATTCAGACTCAGCGTATTGACGATGGCGGAACCGAGGTCGCCGGCTTCGATGCCATCTTCCCCAGCAGCAGCCACCGCTCGGTACAAGGCGGACCGTAGTTGGGCTACCTGAACAAAGTCATTCAGGTGGCCAGCTTGCAGAGACGCGTCCTGCCGGTTGTCGACGAAGGTGAGGAGCTTCTTGGCTTCTTTGCTGAGATCCTGGCCGGCGTCCGATTTGAGCAACTGCACGAGCTTAGTGGCGATGACCGTCATGGCGCTGCTGCGGCCCTCTTGGTCCAAGGTCACCACCTTGGAGAATTCGCCGCTGCGAGCGGATTCGTACGTCACCTGGCAATTGAGGCAGAATCCGAGGCTGCCGGGAATCCATGCAGCAAGCTGTCCGCTGGAGGCCGTCTGATCGTTGTCGCGTACGGTGTCACCTCCCGGCTCAATCCGGTAGCGAAGCGGAAGCCGCTTCCGTTTCGATTCCACGACTGGGTGACCTGAGACGGCGTTTGTCAGCCAAGAGGCCGGCAACCGGCCCGCTTCGACGGCATTTTCCGGCCACTCCTGACCGGTGGAAATGAAAAGGTAACCGTCTTTGCCATCGTCGACGCCGCCGTCGTCCTGGAATTTCAGGTCGTGGCGGGCAATGAACCTAGATCCCCCACCTGCTTCGACGAGCCTCGCCATCAGGTATTCCTGCCCGCATTCCCGGCAGAAAGCCAGCGGATAAAGGCGCTTCTCCTCCGCACCAGTGCTGACCTGAAAATCCGTCTCGATCAGCCGGGTCTCTTCGGACTCCGCAGTGGTGTAAACCGATCCACCCTTGGAAATGAACTGGTGCAGACGGAACGCAAACAATGGACGACCCGTAGTGGACTTCGCCTTAGAGCCAGCCAGCAGCGTGGCTCGAATGGCCGTTGCGCATCTCCGAGGTTCTTGGCCTGTGAGCTCTGCCAAAGTTCCGGCCGCACCCGTAACAGTTTTTGGAGCGCTGCGGATTAACCGACCTGATGCTTGCTCGGTGGTGAGCCCGAAGGTGTCCTCGATCCAGGAGGCAAGCGGGTCCGATTGCATGGATGCGTAGCCGCCGCTGAGAGTCGCGCTGCTGAACTCGGCGTCTCCGCGTTCCTGGACGCCAGCTCGAAGATCTTCTGGTGACTGATCCCTCGACGTCGTGGCGCGCACAAGGGTCTCTGTGATCACCTGCTCCGAACTGATCGAGGCGCCGAATATGCGAGAAGCGACCTCGGCGACGTCCTTCTGCTGCTCCGCCACGGTTCCACCGCTGGACATCGTTGCCGATGTGCCAACACATTGGAGGGTGGACTGGGCGTGGCAGGCGTCCCGAAGACGTCGTACCAGGAGGGCGACGTCGGCGCCTTGGCGGCCCCTGTAGGTGTGCAGCTCGTCGAGGACGAGGAACTGCAACCCGGACGCTGCCCGGATGAGCGACTGGCGTTCCTCCGGGCGGGTGAGGACGTACTCAAGCATGACGTAATTCGTGAGGAGGATGTCCGGGGGGTTCTTGAGAATGGCTTCACGCGCCTCGCCCTTTTCTTGACCGGTGTACCTCGCGAAAGTCACCGGCGACTGGCCGTCAAAGCCGTTTTCCAAAAACTTGGACAGCTCCTCCATCTGGCTGTTTGCGAGGGCATTCATCGGGTAAACGATGATGGCTTTAATCCCCTTGCCGCTTCCTTCACGCAGGACGCGGTCCACGATCGGGACGATGTAGGCAAGAGACTTGCCGGACCCGGTGCCTGTGGTCAGGACGTAGGACTGTCGTTTCGCTGCGATTTCCACTGCGTCCGCTTGGTGCTTATGGAGAGTGATAGACGTCGCACCGCGGTCAGACAGATCCTTCTTCGGACGGAAAATCTCGCTGCATTTGCTGTGCAGGACGCCCCGTGACACCAGCTCGTCGACGCTTCCGCCGGACTTGAATGAAGGGTTCAGGGATAGCCACGGGTCCGGCCACTGGCGGCCTTGATCGCCAAGCTTTTCAACCTCGCTCCGGATGCGCTCATCCTTGATGTCTACAAAACCTTCAGTGAACGATCGATAGCCATCGATCAACCGGTCACGAATACCGAACGCATCCAACTTTGGATCCCCATCCCGCTTGCTGTTATTACTCCAGTTACTTTATGCCGAATGCCCAGCGGGGGCAGTAGCCGCGCATGTAATTGCAGCTAAACATTGGAACGATTCGCTAATTGAACTAAGTGATGGTGGAAGCACCGCGCCGAACGGCCCTGCATGAGATCCCAGAGCCCGGACGATGAGACTACGCAAACATGATGACCACACAGATCTTCCTTGAACACGTTCAACAGCTTCTGTCTGAGCTCAAGCCCGCGGTTCGTTACGGCCTGACCGGACAAGTCACCATGGACGAGGAGGGAGATTTGGCCAGAGACATCAGTCTTGAACCGAACGCCGAAGGTCTGGAGCATTCGGGCAAGGGCGGATCGAGTTACATGCTCACAGTTGAGAAGGACCTTTCCTGTCACAGCAACAGTCTGTCCCCGGAGGATAGATACTTCACCCTGGCAAAGTTGAGAGTTCTTGTACATGGTTTCTTCAAGGCCTCCCCTCAGGCAGCCACTGACAGATCATCCTGGCAATCCCAGAATGTTTCCTCCGTCAGCATGTGAGTCCAAAGTCGGAACGACTTGATGGCTTGGTGGGACACCAAATTGCCAGGTGTTGAAGCACCGGTCGACCACGCCGCGAGCTCCACACGGGTTGATGTTCGAACTGCATCATGAACCGCCGGGAAGAGGTCGGAATCACTGGAAAAGAGTACGACCACGTCGAACTTCCTCGATTCCGCCGCCTTTACAAAGTCCAGACCAAGCCGAACATCAACTCCAGCTTCCTTGGGCCGCAGGCGGCTAGGACCGTAGACCATCGGTGGATACGTTTCGCGGAACAGCGGGTCCACGCCCCATTGTTCCTTCTGGTCCCGAAACCGTTCAATAAAGATGCCGATATTTTCCATAGTAATCTTCGCCTTTAACAGTTGAAGCCGCCACGGAACTGTGACGGCGTTTGGGAGTATAGAGTTTTTCATTCGGTCATAAGCCTATTGAGGATCTTATTTCGACGCTTATCAAAGCGTTAAATTCAAGATATCGGAGAATCTTTTCAGGGCCTAAAACGACAGAATCCCTACGCCAAAGAGGGCGCAGGGAAATTCGTATGTTCAAGATAGCGCCGCACGGCGTCTGCCGTCAAGCGTTCGATGAAAAATGCATCGACGGTCGCCATGCACAGCCTCACTCAGAACTGGTCAACGTCCTTGTGCCAGTCTCCACGCTTGGAGGGCCGGCGGGCGCGAGCTGCAACCGTCCGCCCCTTAAGCGGCAGTCCGACAGAACAAAGCCACTACGAGGGAACCCAGCGGACGCCTGGTCCGACGTGAGGCATTTCCTAATACAGGCCTGACCACCATCTGGCGAAAGCATTCCAAGAAAGCGGATCCTTGCGCAAATCTGCGAATTGGGTGAGTGATGGGAGCAAGTGAGAATGTTCGGCCAGCGCTTTTGTGTAGACAGTGCCCTGCAGCTGGGCGAGAATGCCCTCTGACCAGATTACCCAGGTCCTGTCCGTTATAAACCCCTGCTTCCGCAAGTCAACTTCGTCTTCGCATAGACGAAGATAGGCCACCACAATACGGCGTTCATCCGGATCCGGCGCTGGAATCTCATGATTCAGGTAGAGCCTATCCGGCATACGATCGAGAAGCTGCCAATAACGCTGGACATATAAGTTCTCAAAATCCCTGTGCCGCTGAGTCCTCGCGCCCACGAGTTGGAAGACTGCAAAGATCGCAGCCGCGGCAGTCAAAACGGAGCCAAGATCAGCGACATCGCTAAAGTTCATACTTCCTCGGTTCAATTCGGCCGTAAACGTTTCACGTAATTCTGTCCCGCTTGATGCTTATTATTGCGCCACGGCTGCCGCAGTAGCGAACACATCCGCCGGCATCGGCCGATGCAGCTTCCAAGTAATGGCTATCGGTTTCTCGCCAGTGTGCTGAACGTAGTCCACCTGTCCGAGGCAAGTGTAGGGAACTGTCAGCCCGGTCTCGTCGTCCGCTGTGTCTCTAGTGAAGATCAGAACCTTCGAACCATGCGAAGCCCGGTCCAGGTACCGCCGGCCCGTCGGGCTCTTCGGTGAGGTCGCATTCTGCGACTCCCAGTGGAACAGCTCCGGGCTAATGGCGTAGTCCTTGTACATCGTGGTCGCTGAATGCTTTTTGTCGTCCTTGTTCAGGGTGACAAAGAAGGCATCTGTGGAAGTTGCAGGACACCACGCAACGCCCTCGCGGTGCTGCACGTTCTTGCCCTGTTCCAGCGAGCCGTACTGCAGCGCCGCCAAAACCTCCTCCCGCCGGTAGGTGGCATGCGAGAGCAACGGGATGTGCTGCAGTCCTGCGCCGAGGCTCTTGGCTGCGTGTTTGGACGCGGCAGCGCCGAGCTTTACGATTTGCTGAATCTCGCGGCACACAAACTGATACCCGCGCAGATAGTCCAGTCCGTCGTCGTACGTCTTGAACCCGCCGCCGTCATCCCACAATGTATAAAACAGCATGCGCGCGAAAGCCTGCTCACGCATGCCAAGCTCCGCGTAGCGTGGCGCGCCGGGAGCAACCAGCATGGAATAGGCGGCGGCGCGTTCCGGATCGTCCACGTGAATCAGCGCGGCCATACGGCCCAGCAGCTTCCTTTCCTCCGCGTTCGACAGCTCCTCAATCTTCCCGCGGAGTACGGTCTCCAGGGGAGAGAACCCTTCGATCAGCCCTGCCTGGCGGAGGTAGCCGGTCCACGAGTCCCTGGTGGAACGGTAGATCGTCTTCACGTCGTTCCCCGAGCGCTCCAGATACGCGTCCAACTCGATCTCGGCGTACGATGCGATGTCCCGGACCAGCTGCGCCCGGTTGAACCGGAGCTGCGCCTTAATGTTGTCGAGGACCACCTTCTGCGCGACCCGGTCCAGTACGATCTGGGAGCCGGACGGCAGATACGGGAACTCGTCCTCGACAGCCTTCTCCAACTCCTTGCGCCCGTAGCCGGTCAGCGCCCGGTAGCGCAGATCAAAGCGGAACTCGCGGCGCTGTTGGCCAATGAAGTCCAGGACCGTCAGCACCGCTTTGCCCTCCGCACGGCGCAGCCCGCGTCCCAGCTGCTGGAGGAAGACCGTGGCACTCTGCGTGGGGCGGAGCAGCAGGATGGTGTCCACCTGCGGCAGGTCCAGGCCTTCGTTGAAAAGGTCGACGGCGAAGATGCAGTTGAGCTCCCGCTGCCCCAGGCGCCTGAGGGCTTCCTCGCGGTCAGCATTGTCGGTGGTGCCGTCGACGGCGACGGAAGCAATGCCCGCCCGGTTAAATACCTCGGCCATGTAGTGGGCGTGTTGGACAGAGACGCAGAAGCCGATGGCGCGCATGTCGTCGGTACTGGTGGCCTTGTCGCGGAGCTCCCGGATTACTTTGGCGGCGCGGGCGTCATTGCCGGTGTAGAGGGCGCTCAGCTGTGTGGTGTCGTAGTTGCCGCGTTTCCATTCCAAATGGCTGAGATCGACGTCGTCCGAGACGCCGAAGTAGTGGAACGGCACCAGCAGGTCGGCATCGAGGGCATCCCAGAGCCGCAGTTCGCTGGCGGTGCGGCCATCGAAGAACTGCTTGGCGACGTCGACGCCGTCGCCGCGTTCCGGAGTCGCTGTCAGCCCGAGGAGCTCCTGAGGTGTCAGATGGTCCAGCAGGCGGCGGTAAGTGGGGGCCATGGCGTGGTGGAACTCATCGATGACGACGACGTCGAAAAAGTCCGGCTCCAGCTGCTCAATACCGAGGGAGGAGAGCGATTGGACGGACGCGAAAATGTGCCTCCAGTCTTTCGGTTTGTGCTCCCCCACGTAGAGTTCACCGAAGGCGCCGTCCTGCATGACGTCGCGGTAGGTGCGCAGCGCTTGTTTCAGGATTTCCTGCCGGTGGGCAACGAAGAGCAGCTTCAGCTCACGGCCGGCAACCTCAGACAGCCGTTTGTAGTCCAGGGCTGCTATCACCGTTTTGCCGGTTCCGGTGGCCGCAACCAGGAGGTTGTGGTTGAAGCCCTTGAGACGCTCTGCTTCCAGGTCCTCCAGCATCTCCTCCTGATGGAGGAACGGCTGGACCTCTAGCCCGGTGGCCGCATCGGGTGCGGCGGTGCGCCGGCCGCCGTTGCGTTCCAGCACAGCGTCCAGCTTCTCGCCGTCGCGTCCGGGGTCGTAGCTTTGGAAGGCACGCTGCTCCCAGTAGCTGTCAAAGGTGACCTCGAACTTCTGTAGCAGGGAAGGCGTTGCCACGGAACTGAGCCGGACGTTCCATTCAAGCCCGTCCAGGAGGGCAGCCTGACTCAGGTTGGAGCTGCCGACGTAAGCGGTATCGAAGCCGGTGTTGCGACGAAACAGCCATGCTTTGGCGTGCAGTCTCGTAGCCTGCGTTTCATAGCTAATCTTCACCTCGGCGCCGTACCGGGTGACAAGCTCATCGATGGCGCGGCGTTCCGTGGCGCCCATGTAGGTGGTGGTGATGACTCGTAGTTTTGCCCCGCGATCTTTGAGTTGCTCCAGCGCCGGCTGCAAGAGCCGCAGGCCGGTCCAGCGTATGAAAGCGCAGAGGAGATTAACCGTGTTGGCGGACTCCATTTCGGCCCGAAGCTCGGCAGCGAGGTTTGGATCGTCCTTGCTGTTGGTGAGGAGCGCGGAATTACTTAGCCTTATGGTGGGGCGGCGAAGTTGCCGTCGCTTGAGCGAGTCTGGACGATACAGTGACTGGAGCTGGGTGGGGCCCTCTGCAATTCGATCGCTAATTTGGAGTTCTTGAAGAACACGGTTTGCCATCGCCACCCGATCTGATGGCTTGGCCGCAGCGAGGGCCCGCCTGACAGCGTCTGCGACGTGGCGGGAGAGGACGTCTGGGCTATTCTCCGCTTCTACGTTAGTGAAGACTGGGTGCAGATCCGGTCCGGCATTCAGCAACCTACCAAGCGCATCTGTAGCGAGAAGTTCGTACAACCCCGGAGGCATCTGGTCTGCCGCTACTCCCCCAATGAATTCAGTCACTGCGCCAGGCTACTATCCTTCACTGATAAGGGGCGGAATTCCGAATGTCAACTCGCCCAGGATTTTCGGGGCGAGTTGACGCTCGGCATACACGGCAAGGCCTTTCAGAGGGAGACTGTCTCGCTCTCAATTGCGGAGATCAGGACAGGGAGTGCACGCCTGTCAAACTCAAAGTGATCGCTCATTGAAAGTCGGTAGCCGGGGAGTTCCAGCTTTGCTTCCGCGATAGCGGTTTCCCTCTGTGTGTTGCTCATGCCAACAGGACCTCGGAACCAGAGCGGGTGCCCTACGAGCACGCCCACTTTCTCATCAGGAATTAGTACGACCGGAACGTTCAAGGATCCCACCGGCACAACCGCGCAGCCAGGGTCGATCGACTTCGCCACCAACTCAAGTTCCTGCTTGCGGCCGAACCATCTGGCCAACTTCAGCTCGTCACCCGCGCAAAGATCGAGCATGTCGAGCGCCAGCCGCCAGTCAAGGACGCCGTGGAGGCGTTGATTGTCCCACGATCTCAGGCAGTCAGGGCAAGAGGTGGAACACCCGTTATGTTCATTGCCTTCGAACAGCGTTCTCAAGGACTCGCGAGTAGAGCGTAATAGGACTTTGAAATTCTCTTGTTTCGCTATCTCGACGGCGTATCCGGCTCCATTATCCAAACTGTCAGCCAGGAATACGCGCGCTGTCGGTTCGCCTGCACTTATTAGGTGTTGGAGACCTGTCTGCATCTCCTGGGGGTCGATGTCCAGCTGTGCCTTAACGCCTGCGCGCATAACCTCCGCAAGAGACCATAGCGCAGACATTCCCGGAGGAAGTATCGCCGACGAGGTGGTAAGGCCACCTGTCGGGGTCTTGAGCCGGGTGAAAGCGACAGTCACAGCATCGGTAGTGCGAATTTCTCCAATGGCGGACCTTCCAACATCGATGCCCGTCGTGGGCATGTCCTTCCAACCACGTGTATAGATTGATTTATCGACTGCCACGACGGAACCGTCGCCCTGCCGTTTCAGGTCAAAAAGCCGTCCTCGATTGTCGTTGTATTGCAGCAATTTGCCCTGCTCGTACAGGCGAACGTCCACACCCAGCACTTCAGCATGGGCGGTTTCCTTCTGCGCGGACACGAACGTGGGCGGGTTCTTGGTCTGCGCCCGCGACCCATCTATCCGATACGGGCGCGCCTTGTATGAAGTTCTGAAGCCTCGCGGCTCAAACATTGAAAACCGGACGACTTCGGAGCCACAGTTCTCACATGCATCACCGACATTCCGGTCGATAGTGGTCGTTCCACATTCAGGACACGTAACCACCTCATGAGGCGTTCCCAACGGGTCAGCTGGCGACCACGACCTGCCCTTCTTTTCATAGTGCGCAAACCCAGCTGCAGTATGTACGAGACCGTCCCGGACAACTTCCGCGCCTGGTGCATAGTTCGTAACAGCCATCGCCAGAGGCCGGTCAGCAACAACATGGTTGTCCAATACCCGGCCCGTGACTTCGCTGTGGTAGAGATTGCGCACTCTCGTGGGAAAGCCAAATAGAGGAAGCAACCCGCCGAGCGCCAAGACGAGACTTAGTTCGTCGTCGCTTCGTTCAGGAGATGCAGTAACGCGGTCCACCTCTGGGACAAGTTCGGTGCGGGCCCAGTGTTCGATCTCCAAGACCTGCGCGTCGCTGAGCCTCGTGTAGCGAGTCAGCTGCCGGACAACGTTACCCACGTTAGGGTTGGTGCCTAGCCACTCGGCTACAGCAGGCCTGAAGACTGGCCAGGATTCGACCTTTCCAAAAGATCCGTGGAGGCTATCGGCAGTCCACTCTGGTTTCCCTGGCAACGATGCGAAGGCCCGTTTTAACAACTCGGACGCAGCAACGCGCTGCGCTATGCGTGGGCGTCCCAGGTCCAAGAACGGCTGTGGTGGAAGATCGCCAGTCATGCGATACGCGTTGTTGAAGTAGTACTCGTCATGGGCCGAGTCGCGGCACGATGTAATCGCGAAGGAGAAAGCTTGTCCGGCGCGCCCGGCCCGCCCGACCCGCTGCTGATAGTTGAATCTCTGGGGAGGCATGTTGGCCATCAGAGTTGCGTTAAGCGCACCAATGTCGACGCCGACCTCCATCGTCGTAGTCACACTGAGAACGTCTAGCTGGCAGGTACGTCCGTTCTCTCTGGGAGCCGGCAGTTGAATGCCCTTGAACCAACGCTGCCGCTTGCGCTGTTCGCTGGCTGGTTTTGTCTGAGCGGTAAGTTCGGCAACGGCTATTCGCCTCAGGTCCTGGCTCGCGAGCCAACCGTAGTAGTCGCCGGAGTGAACCGACCCTTCTCGCTGCGACAGTGACGTAGAGTCGCAGCCCTTGTTGGCGCACACACCGGCCGAGCCGTGCAAATGGACAAAGCCACAGCGGTCACAAGTCCACTGTCGGGTCGTCGGAGGAGCAAAGCGGATGTGGTTAGTCGCCCCGTGTATCTTCAGAGTCCAGCCTTCATGGGTCAACCCCAGGTTCTTAAGCACGCCGTACACCCACGCCTCGAGCGCTGCCAGATCGCCGCCATGCACGTTCGAAACACGTTTGAGGTAGTCCCTCACGGCGGTCGGGGTTTTAATCCCCTCCGAACGGGCAGCGAAAGATCCTTCGTAGTTGAGATCTAGACCCAAGAGGCGCACACAGCTTGCCGCGGCCTGGCTGGCAACGTCATCGGCAAGACCGGATCCTGACCCTGACACTTCGGTACGGACCCAGGCAAGTCCCGTTGATTCGATGTCGCGACGTCCGCCGTCGAAGACTTGCCGTGCCAGCTCCATGTCCAGCATGTTGCCAAGCTTCTCGCGTGCCACAGCTGAGGAGACGGCGTCGGCCTTGGTCCAAAGACCCGGTTCCGGGGGCGCATAAAAGGTGAACCAGGGCTCCCTATCGAACTTCTGCGCAAAAGGCGATGGACCTCCCGGACTAATCCCCAGGTCAACCATCTGGTTTTCAATCCGAGCACGAAGATCCGTCCAGGCAATGGACTCCGACCCACTGGCGTTCAGCTCAGTCAATAACTCGATATCTACCTTCGTAGCTACGCCGGCCGTCTGACGCATGAGAGCCATGAGGGCCTCAGGATTGGTCTGCAGTACGTGCTGGGCCTGGGCCAGTTCAGCAGGCTTTAGGCTCGAAGAATCGGAGGTGAAGCGTCGCAGAATATCCAACATATCCGTGTCTGCCACGTCGGAGAGGCCCCTTCGGAGCATCTGCACCAAGATGTCGCTGTATTGGCGTGTTGCCAACGACGCGGCAGTACGGGCGGCGGAATCTCGATTGTCCGTAAACACAATCGTTCGGTAGTCCTCTGGTCGCTCTCCGAGAGTACGGGGAAGCTGACGGAGGTATACCGAGGTTGTTTGCGCGGGCGATGTGGCGTGGCCCTGCAAGGGAGATGCGACTTGTCCTTGGAGGAAGTCCGCCGTCTGACGGCCCTGTTGCCCGCATTGTGGACATCTGCCAGGAATGGCTGGCGCAGCCCCGGCGTCACCCTTTCCGCTGATTTGAAGGACCCAGCCGTTTGCTCCTTGAGGTGCACCGACTTCGAGGTGTCCGCTAGCACTCAAATTTGCCCGGACCCAGGCAACATCGAAATTCTGACTCGACCATTTGCTACCAGCGCCGGCCGGCGCCTGATCGTCAGAGGCTGGCCAAAACCATCGATACATATCCCGGCTGCGGCGAGTAACCAACCCGGGGGCGTCCGACAGGATACCCGCCGGCGTTGCGCTCAGGCTCTCTGTTTCATCGCTGAACCGCAAGACATAGCCGCCAAGGCTCGTGTCGCCACACTCGTCACAGAGAATGAGCTCCAGGACTCGGCTGCCACAGTCGTCGCAGACTGAGAGTGGCTGCCCAAAGAGTTTACCAACGTTGCGGTGTCGGTCTTGTCGCTCCGGAGCCACGCCCGAACACACAGGGCTGCTGCAGGCCCACAATCCGGACAGGACGCGAGCAAAAATGTGCCCCCGCAGAGGGACCCCGACTTGTTCGCCCAATGCAACGGCTTGGAATGTCGCGTGAAGTGCACTCAATTCGGGGTCATCGACGCCGAACATTCGTTGAGAAATGGTCGGCAGGAACTGCGCCCTGTGCCTGCCGTCCTCAGGCTCAAAACAGGCCGCTGCAATGGCCTCCGACAGTTCCGCCGAGCGAGACACCAGGGTGCCCGCTGCGTGCTCCGCCAGCACTTGATCGCGACTAAGTGGCAGCCTGCTAATGATCTCACGGGCCTGACCCGAAGTGACAACAAAGCTGCTCCTCGAGGCTCCGAAGAACTCTTCTAGGAAGCTCAGACCGTCGTCATCGTCATTCAGCGAAGCGCTGGCTGCAATGATGCGCAGCTGTGGGCTATCCGGCTCAAGGCCGAGCCGGTCCATGAGTCTTCTTAATAGGAGTGCCACTTCGCTACCAGCGGATCCCCGGTAGGAGTGGAGTTCGTCCACTGCCAAAGTGAATACGTGATCCGTCGATGCGGCGAGCCATTCTCGCGTCTGCTGAAAGAGCGGCGCTTCGAAGTCCCTCATTAGGATGGCGTTGATCATTGCGAAGTTTGAGACCATGACATCGGGAGGGTCCTGAACCATGTCCCAACGCGTTACCATCTCGTGAATTCTTGGATCCGTGAACAGTGACAGGTCACCCTCCTCAACGGTCCCCGCAGCGACGAGGCTCTCGTACTCGTCGGACATCTCGCGAAGTTCCTCGATTACACGGGAGACGGTCACCGACTTAGCTGACGGCTTCGGGAACGCGTTATTTCCGGGAGTTGCACCCGTGTACCTACCGAACCAGAGCCGCGCCTCGGGTCGGCTCTCGGAAATCCTTCGGAAGGCCAGACGGAGGCGGGTTAGCTGGTCCTCCACGAGGGCGTTCGTGGGATACAGGATCATCGCCCGGACTGCTGCCTTGCGCTTTTCGTACTTCCGCATTGGACTGAACGATTCACCCGTCCACCAGGTGTTGACAGGACCTGGCCGGCTCCATGTCTCCGATTCCTCTACCAGTCGGAGCAGGATCGGCAGCAGGATCGCTTCAGTTTTTCCGGATCCAGTCCCCGAGGTAAGGACCACGTTATGCTTTCCCGCCGCACCGGCGCCTCGATTCGTCAGGATGCTTGTAGCTTGATGACGGCGGATGCCTATGCGCTCACCAGGTTTACCAAACTGGCGAAAAAAGGCGTCCCCGACGATACGCGCTACCGATTCCGAATATCCAGCTGATGTAGCGGTGTCCACAAGGTCGTCGGTGGTGGGATACGGAATGACAGGTTCGAGCATGGGTTCTTGGAAAACTTGTCCTGGCGCAGCGAGAAGATCCTCGCGGTCAGCGGCGAGGCCAAGGGATCGGAGGCGATAGTTGGTGGAGAAATACCGCGAAAACGCCTCTTTAAGATCGTGGCTGACACTTATGGGGTTTGGGTGTTGGTTCATGACGTGAGCTTTCCAATGATCGCGTTAGCAGCGGCGGCCGGGACGTTGAAATAGTTGACGGAGCGGTCCGAGCGCCGCATTACGGGTAAATCACCGGCGCCCATGACCGCCGCGCGGCTGAACATCCCGGGGAGTTCGGCCCCAATTGGAACTGAAATCGTCCCTTCGACGGGATCGTAAGCGATCAGTGGACGTTTGGCTTCGAGAGCGGCAAGGTGCTTGCCTAGCTGAACGGTCACGATGGCTGCCACTCCAGCAATCACGTCCTCCGCATTCCGATAGTAGTAATTCGAGCTAAAGCTGCTAGATACACGGTAGAGGCCGGGGAGTCGCGAAGTCTCAATCTCCATCCACGTCGCGGAGCGAGGATCGAAGTACTCATAACCACTGGCGAAAGGCATATCGCGCCGGCTCAAGCCAGCCGCAACGGACGAAAGCGTCGGGAGCGCCAGGGAAAGAGACCGTGCCGCGTGAGGCACTAAGTCGAAGTCAAACTCTTTAGCAACTTCGGCCACGTCGTGGGCTGAAAGGTCGGCTACTCTCCGTTGGCTCTGATGATGCGGCGCATTGATGGTCACCGTTGCGCCCAAATCTTCTAGAGCCTCAACCACGTCCTTATCTAATTGCCTGGGCCAGTAGCCAGTGAGCAGCCAGGTTCCATCTGATAATTCGCCCATACAGGTTGCTGCGGCTTCCCAGTTGATGACTTCAAGTGCAGCATTTCTTTCCAACTCGATAATGCCCAAAGCCTCCAGGCCGTGTAGAAGCTGATTCTCAAAGATCGCGGAGTCTTCGAGCTGGCGAGCGAGCGTCGAGAATTCGTGGCGGGACCCGGCGCCGAGATAGAACAGCGCATCGATCAGCGCCGACCAGGGCGCGGTAGCGGGCCCGAGCGCCGGAAGAGCCTTTCTTATGCTCCGGACTGCCTGGTCCCGGCCGGCCTGGCTCTTAGGGATCCGGGTTGGATGGCGTTTACTCATGCCACATCGCGCACAGACGCCGTACATCCATCGCGATTTTGGCCATTTCCCGTCGAAGAGTGGAAAATTCCAGCGATGGCGCCCCGTCACGATGCACGAATCTGCCGGCGGGCCCGCCACGAGCAAAGGCGGAGTCTTCGGATTAACTCTCCCTTGCCTATTCCAATCCGGACGCGTGGCCACTTTGCGATGACTGTAACTAACTTCAGGCGCCGAAACTGCGACTCCGTCGATACCTGGTGTTGCCGCGTCTTCGTTAGGGATGCTCTGAATTGGCCACAATGGGTCTTCCAAGTCGTGGCATAGGGACCTGAAACGCTGTGCGCTGTCAGGGCTTGGTACCGATGAGCTTCTGCGTTTCACAGCCATCGTCTGTAGCGTGGTTTTGCCTCGCCGGAGAGAAAGCGTAAAGTCTTCAGTTCCTCCCGGGATCGCTTCCAGGTTCACCACTGCGGGAACGGAGAGTTTACTCCTGACAACGGATTCTTCAGTTTGTAGGGTCTCAGCGTTGCGAGTCAGAATGAACAGATCAACGGGTTCGTCCGTCTCAGAAGCGACGATCACCTGGATAGGACTTAACGTGCTCCAGCGTTGCATCCGTCCGGGCAGCTTGAGGCCACCCGAGATAGTCATCTGAGTGGAGAGCCTCGGCTCAAAGGCGGAGAGATCAGTCCCTGTTACCAGAGCCGAGTCCGGTGTCCGCAGGAGCATGACGTCTTTGAAGACTGTCCAGCCGAGCGGTACACCGTCTGTGCCGCCCGGAACTCTGGCAAAACCCGGCTGGGCTGCGTCGGCAAGGATCTTGAGAACCGCGGCTAGCAGCTGAGGTTCATCCCGAACAAGGAGGCGTGAAAGAACGGCCGCGTTGATCCGGTCCGATTCAACGTAGGCCGCTGAAAAGGCATCCCTGGTCAAGATAACTACCTTTTTCGGGACACGCCCAAGTTTGAGGCCCGAATGCAAATGGATCTGGAGATCGCCGCTTATAGCGGAGCCGACGTCCACGCCGACGGCCCGGAAGTCAAACCCAGCCGAGCCGGCGCCGATGAGATCCAAAGGGAACTCACGGGCTTCTGCATTAAGTCCTTCTATTCGGCAGATGTCTCCCGGGGATACGTTCGATCCTGCCAAGAGTCCAAACCGCATTTCCGAGCGAAGCATGACCCTGGCGTCCCTTACTGTCAGGAGGGCACGTTGATTCTTCTGCTGGAGATTGTTCTGGCCATTCCCGACACCGTCCCATGCGGCCAGCTCTGCTAGCGCAATTTCGACTATCCGGTTCTGCAATTCGTTGAATGCCCACATCTTTCGAAGTGCCGCGTTGGCTGAAGTTCGAGCAGATGCAATCCAAACGTCGATGGCGCCGTGCATGTCGATGTGCGACACGACCGATCCAGGGTTGAATCCCTGTTCCTCAAACATCTTCTTTAGATTGCGACGCTCACGCTCACGAACCAAGGCTTGAGAAATCGGCAGGCCCACGTAGCGGTGCATAAGTGCATAAGCGCTGGGTAACCCTCGCTGACCGTCTTGGTCCTCAAGCCACAGGGTTAGTGATTCCCAAAATGCCTCACTTGATTTGGTAAACGACAGGCGGAACCTGCCGGATTCGTGGCGTGGTATTCCCAAGAGCCCTTCAAGGCTCGCATAGTAGCTCGATTCCGCGGCGCCAGTCTCAATGTTGGCACCACCCATGCGTTCGGCCGCCGACGAGAACAAGACCAAGAGGGCGATGTGCGGAGGCGGAGGCACCTCAGCTGCGGCAGCAAGTGCCTTGCGCCTAGCCTTAACCCACGATCTCGTCATTCCATCGAAGTCCGCGAAAAATGGCTTGCCCGACTCCCTCCAACAGATCTTGCTGCGAACAGCTCGCGCCAGTGATTCGTCGGCCTCGTCAAGGGCTACGCCAACATCAAGGCAGGCACGCGCAAAAGCATCATCGTCTTTGTCCAGATAGACGAGCTCCCCAGCCTTGTCGGGGCTGAAGAACGCCGCCGCTAACGCCGCATTCCAGTTCTCATAAGATGTGACTCCTGCTCGAGCGACATCCTTGTCGGCTACCTCTACCACTTCCGTTACCCCCAAATAAAAAGGAACCTACTTCGCGCAAGATTAGACGGTGCCACTGACAATCAATGAGCTAGGCACGCAAAGAGAGCAGATTATGGTGCTACGCAGTGAACAATGAACAGTCAGCGCATCCGATCTTTTGTTTTCGGCCAGCCGGTCCTCAGATTCTCTATAGGCCTAGCTCTAGCTGTGGAAGGTGATAGACAGATTAAATGACAAAACCGCACGTTTTTGTAGCCATGGCCGACCTCTTAAACCTCCGGTGCGACGCATGGTTACTCCCAACGGACTCCACGGCCAGAATTGAGAGCCACTGGCTGCGGGCCCACCCGAATTTGCGGAGCATAGCTGCGGCATCAGCCTCGGTCCAGTTCCGTGGCGGAACAATACTGGCCGAGCCGATCCGTCCCTGGCCCTCGTCGGCACCGCTGCCAATCATGACTGCAGTGCCCGAAGACGGCACATGGAACCCCGCAGTTCTGGCAGAACGTCTTGAAGCATTCGTCCGCAGTGCCGTCATCGCGATACCCACACCCCCGGATCACCGCCCATATCGGCTGCTTGCTTTGCCCTTCTTTGGAACAGCCGGCGGAGGCGCTGGAAACCACCTTGGCGCAGCCCTGCGCGCCACTCTGGAAGCGTGCACCGAATTGGTCAGGCGCTACAGTGTCGACATTGTGCTGGTGCTGCGCGACCGAGCAGCGTTCTCACTGGCCCAAAAACTACGCCGCGAGGGGGTCGACGGCGCCTGCTGGCCCTCCGTTGGCGGCCAGTTGAGGGGGAAGGCCCGGTCACTCGGCGAGATAGCACGGGCCGGGCACCTGGTGCCGTTCCTGGGTGCGGGTATCAGTGTCAGCGCGGGCGCCCCCAGCTGGGGCCAACTCCTCGACAGGTTGAGGAGCGGTGTCAACCTCAAACAAGAGGACGCAGATGCATTTGAAGGAATGGGCCTCCTTGACCAGGCTGGAGTGCTCGAGCAGCTCTATGCCGACCAGCACGGATCCCGGAAGGCCTTTGGGGAAGCCGTGGCTGCCGCGGTGGATCTACCGAGGTATGGGCTGGCTCCGGCGCTTCTTGCGACGCTGCCCTCCGCCGGGGCAATCACCTTGAACTATGACCGGCTTTTCGAAATGGCCTGCATCGACGCCCAGCGGCCACGGACTGTCATGCCCGAGAACGCTCCCGCTGTCGGCAACAATTGGCTTCTAAAACTCCACGGCTCGGTCAGTCAGCCCGAGAGCATTGTGCTGACCCGTGACGATTACCTCAGCTACCACAGCAACCGGGACGCGCTATCCGCTCTGGTTAAGGCGCACCTTCTAACTCATCACCTGCTGTTTGTCGGGTTTGGGCTCGCCGACGACCATTTTCATGAGATCGTGCACGATGTGAGACGCGCGCTCCCGAACAATACCTCCAAGAACCACCAGATGGGCACGGTGCTGTCTCTCTTTCAGGAACAGCTCCAGAAACTCGTCTGGAAAGGCAGGCTGGAAATCCTTCCAATGGCGCCCGCACCGGAGCGGGGTGCCGACTCGGCCGACATACACACGGCACTCGTGACCGCAGGAAGGCAGCTTGAAATCTTCTTAGACATGATGGCCGCTTACGCCACTGACAACCATTCATACCTGCTGGCACCTGCCTACAACCAAGGCTTGGCCGACGATGAGCTGGAGTTACGGCGTCAACTTCTTGCTCTTGCCAAACAGGACCGGTCAACAGGAACGGCCGAAGTATGGGGCGTTCTCGACAAAGCCCTTCGGGAGCTGGGGTTGAGCAGCCAGTCTTAGGGCTGCCCGCGTGAAGCTAGGATCCGGTCTGCAGGTCTACTCCCCCCGCACCCACAACCGCGACGGCCTCCCCCGCGTCCCGTCGGACATCTGCCCCGTTCCGGTCAGCTTCGGCTCCATGAACCGGCGGAACGTGTCCCGCATCAGCGGCGCGCTCGCCACCACCTCGTGCAGCTCCCGCAGATCCTTCAATGTAAACGGCTCATCAAGCAACGCCCCAGGATCAGGCTCCTCAGCGTAAGCAGCCCGCAACCACTCCAATGCCTTGGCCACGATGTCCGCGTGCCCGTACGGGAGCCCAGCGATCAGCTCCGGTTCCCCGTCCACGGAAGCCAGCCGGACGCCGTCGGACGTCAATGCCTCCTCCAAAGCCGCCAGCGGCACCACGTCCACGTGCGCCACTGACAGCACCCAGCCGCGGTCATCACGGCCCGGCTCGTCGAACACCTGCAGCTGCTGCGGCACCCGCCCGGAGATCCCGGCCTTCTCCCGCAAGCACCGGAGCACCGCGTCCGCCAGGGTCTCGCGCTCGCGCAGGAAGGTTCCCGGCAAGGCCCACTTCCCGTGCTGATGGTCCTCCGCACGGCGCACCAGCAGCACGCACACGCTGCCCTCCGAAACCGTCAGCACGGCCGTGTCCACGGCAACCGACGGCCGCGGGTAGTCGAGCAGGGACGCGCCAGAACTGTTCTTGGAAACCATCACACCTCATTTATCGCAGTCTTGCGCTAAAGATGCAAGCGGTGCATACTGAGATCAATTAGCGCAAAAATGCATTAAATCAACCGGAGGTTCCCATGAAAGTTCCGCAGCTCCACGTCGGCGCCGGCAGCAGCCTCGACCCGCTCAGCATCTTCCCCGTCTGGACCTCCGCCCCCGGAAGCCTCGGCATCAGCACCGGCACCCATGCCGACGTCGCCGTCAGCGAACTCGCCGGCGGCGCCCAGGTGTCCCGCCTCACCGTCACTAACAACGGCCCGCACCCGGCACTGCTGCTGGAAGGCGAGCTGCTCGAAGGCGGCCAGCAGCACCGGACCTGCGCCCGCGACGTCGTCCTCGGCCCGGGCGAAACCCGCGACATCGACACCTTCTGCGTCGAAGCCGGCCGCTGGGAAGCCGGCCAAACCACGCACCGCCGGGAAGCCCGACGCGCGCCGCTCAACGTCTGGTCCGAGCTGGCCAACGGCATTGGCGGCGAGCGCGGCAGCAACCGGCAGGGCCGCATCTGGGAGCGGGTCAGCCGCTTCGACAACGCCCGCGGCGCCTCCGCCACCAGCTCCCTCCTCCAGCACATGGACTGGTTCAAGGACGACAAGGAGGAACGGAACCGCTTTGACGCCTCGGACGCACCGAAGCCGCTGGAAGGCCAGCGCGGCGTGGTGATCGGCCTCGGCCGGCAGCCGCTGCTCCTGGAGGTCTTCGGCACCAGCACGCTCTTCGTCCGCCACTACCGCCAGCTGATCGAGGCCGCACTGCTGGACCTCGAGCTCCTCCCACCCCAGGCGCTGGCATCCGGCCCGATGCCCGGCCAGCGCGCCCGCGACTTCGCCGCCCATGTGCAGGCGATGGACTTCGGAACGTTCGACGGCGGCGCGGCGGCCGTGGAGGTTCGGAGCCACGGTTCGCTCCGCAGCCGCAACGTCTCCCGCGCCGCCGGAGCGGTCACCGCCGCCGGCATCGCCGTCGCACTCCCCCAGCGCCGCCCGCAGCTGGCCCACCTGACCGGCTGGAACATCCAACACCCCCTGATGGAGATGGCATGAAACTGAACCCCCTGCAGAATGACCGCGCGGCCGGCGTCCTCGTCGCCCTGGCCGCCGGCGACGCCCTCGTCGCCCTGGCCGCCGGCGACGCCCTCGGCGCCGGCTACGAGTTAGGCGCGCCGCTGCCGGACGGCGCCGTCGTCACCATGAAGGGCGGCGGCCCGTTCGGGTTCGCGCCTGCCGAGTGGACCGACGACACCTCCATGGCCATCCCAATCGCCCAAACGCTGCTGGAGTCCGCGTCCGACGGCGGCCCTTCCTCCCCCGCGGCGCTCACCACGGTGGTCCGGGCCTGGACTGCCTGGGCTGGCGAGGCGAAGGACGTTGGGGCGCAGACGAGCTCCGTCATCGCGGCTGCCCGCCGGATGACTTCCGGGCGGAGCAAGGTGCACGCGGCCGACTTCACTGCCGCGGCCTCGGAGTTCCATGCCCGCACCGGCCGCAGCGCCGGCAACGGCTCGCTGATGCGGACGGCACCGCTGGCCCTCGCCTACCTGGACCGGGACCCTTCTGAGTTGATGGCTGCTGCCAGTGTGATGAGCGCACTGACTCACGCCGACCCTGATGCGCAGGAGGCCTGCGGCCTGTGGTGCGTGGCGATCCGCAAGGCCGTTCTCACCGGGCAGCTCGATGTCCGGGCAGGGCTGCCGCTGCTGCCGGCCGAGCGGGCTTCGGTGTGGCTGGGGCGGATCGAGACGGCCGAGCGGTCCCGGCCCCGCGACTTTACCCGCAATGGCTGGGTGGTGGAGGCATTCCAGGGGGCCTGGAGCGCCATCCACTACGCAGGCCTTTCCGCTGCCGGTCCTGCCCACCTTGGGGCTGCTTTGGAAGAGGCGGTGCGCGGCGGGCGTGGCACCGACACGGTGGCCGCCATCGCCGGCGCCCTGTTGGGCGCGGCGTACGGCTATACCGCGGTGCCGTTCGAGTGGCGGCAGCGGCTGCACGGCTGGCCGGGCCTGCATGCCCGCGACCTGATGGTCCTGGGTATGGAGCTGGGCCGCGGCGAGGGCCGGCGGTCCGCTGCCTGGCCGCGGGCCGACCGGCACGACTACAGCATGTGGGAACGCACCGATGCGCTGGTCCGGCACCCGCACGACGACGGCGTGTGGCTGGGCGGGGTCGGCTCGCTTGTGCGTGTAGATAACCTGGGCATCGACGCGGTGGTATCGCTCTGCCGGTTGGGCACGCTGGATGTGCCAGGTGTGGCACCAGAGAACCACGCCACCTTCTGGGTGGTCGACTCCGCTGATGAAGGCGACAACGCACACGCGGCCTTTGTCCTGCATGAGGCGGCCGCCGCCGTCGAACGCTACCGGGCGGAGGGAAAGACAGTGCTGCTGCACTGTGTCCGGGCGGAATCCCGGACGCCGACTGTCGCTGCGCTTTATGGGGCTCGTGTGGCAAGCATTTCTCCGCTGGAAGCCTTGGCAGACCTGCAGCACGTCCTGCCCGGGGCACGGCCGAATCCGCTGTTCCTGCGGGTGCTCGCGAATGAAAGTCAGACGTCAAGTCACAAAGGGAAGCCGCTCCGAGCGGTTGACCAATAAAGTCCCTAACTGCTGATAAGAATGACTTGTCATCGCTGAAGATGCTGGTTTGCATTCGATTTGGGGAGAGTTTGCGGGTGGGGGAAATGGAGTCCGTGTCGCACGGATATGAGCTCAGGCGGCAGGAGATTCTGAGCCGCGCTCTGAAGGCCTATCAAATGGGTGACCCGCTCCAGCGAATCAGCGCCGATTCCAGGATAAGAAGCTATGAGTTGCTGAGTCTGCTCAGTACTCGAGTTGCTGATCGGAGCGAGCAACTGCGACTTCAGGCCCTTCGCAGGCGATGCTTGGAGACTAAGGATGTATTGCTGGATTGGCGGGACCGTATTAAGCAGCTCCTCGGCGCCGGCATCGGTAGCTCTGACATTCCTAAGATCCTGGTCGCTCTCGGCGCCAACCTGGACGTTGACATGGCCCGCGAGCTGCTGAAGAGCCCTGAAATCCTGCAGTCTTCAGAACGTTCAGCACCCCGCGCTTTTGTCACTGACAAAATGGGCCTGCTCTACGTAACGGGGTATCAACGCGGCGTTGAGCCGGACTACCGAATGGTATTGGGCAAGGACCCGCTGCCTAGTATGCAGGACTATCGGATCCTCTTGGAGGCCGCGCATTTGCCGCGGCTGCAGATCGGCCAGGTCATCGCCGTCATAGAAACAACTGCCGAAGCAATTAGCAGTGGGGACAATGCTGGTATCTCCTACTCCGAGTATGTAGCAGTTCGCGAGGCGGTATTCCTCGAGATGGGTCTCGACCCCGATTCATCGTTTCCACCACCCGCCGAACGGATTCGCGATCGAACGGAGGGCAGCTCATGGCACTTGGCGCTCGAGTCTGTGGGGCTAAAATTTCCGACCGTACGGGGCAGATTTTCCGCCGACGACTATGAAGATGCTTCCCATTCATACCGCTCCACATTCAGCCTCTTCGGCTCCCCGAAAGAAGTGGCGAGTTACGACAGTTGGATGATCGCCGAACTGGCTGCGGGACGGGAGCGTCCGTCGGCAGTGGCTATCAGAAGGTACTTCGGTACCTGGGAATCTGTCATCAGCGCCTATGTTCCGCTCGATCCAAAGGAAGTAGCGGGAATGATCGAGCTTTACAGGGAAGGTAATAACGAGGATGCGCTATGGGCGCGGGCGGGTGAATTGGTAGGCGAAGTACTCGCTACCACGCCGTGGAATTCATTTCTGAGCATTCAGTACGGTGACGGTGCTGGTGGACAATCGCAACCATATGCCCAAGTGACACCGGGACCTGATGGTGCATGGTGTGAAATTGTCTCGGAAAGATTTCTGAGCGCCGACGAATGGCCGACCTCTGCGAACTACTTGCTGGAGAACGGATGGTCAGAGCCGGATTCTGAGATCCCTAATTGGTACCGAGAAGCCGTCCCCCTGACCGAAGCTAACTACATCGTCCTTGAGGGACTGAGACACGGCCGGGCCTGCCCTGACGCTGAGAAGCTCCAATGGCACACCGGAGATTTCCCTTCCGGGTCGAACCCTGACGGGGGTGTGACAGTCGAACATGTCTTGGGCGGCGCTGTGCAAACCCTCCGAAATGCCGGCTGAATACCCCTTAACTAGATAGGACCAACATGGCACTTCCCGACATCCTCAGCCAAGGCAACGAGGAAGAGGCGGCGCGGCTCTTGGCCGTCTATTACCGGCGTCTATCAGATGGCCTTCCGGCGTACACAGGTAGCTACTTCAACTCGTGGGCGGGAGGTGGGGACATAAGCGCCAACGCGAACACTATTACAGCCGACGACCTCATCGCCGTGTCCTTCCTATCGGTGGATATTCCAGGTGAAGCTGCCATTGGATTTCTCGATACTCATAAAAATCGAATTTCCGACTTGCTGAAGAAAATTCCTACCGACCGTCATCTAGCGGACGTATCGATAAAGGAATTTCCGACTATGTTCGGTGAAAAAAGTGCAGCAACTGAGTTGTGGCATGTCCTTCGCGGCCGTGAGACAGGCCGGTGGGGAGTGGGCGAAACTCGAGCCAGCAAAATTATGGCCCGGAAGCGCCCCCGTCTAATTCCTATTTATGATTCGGTCGTCGGACCGCTCATGGGTCTCCAGGGGAACTCGAAAGGCCAGTGGGCAGTCTGGCACGGCGCCTTCATTGAGCACCCCGGCCTGACACCACGCCTGCGAACCATCTACAACCTCTCCGGCGTCAAGGATTCCATTTCCGATATCAGGGTCATGGACATTGTGCTGTGGATGCACGGGAAGCAGCCTCCGTTGGCTGCAGCAAGCGTCCAAGCGTAAAGCGCCGGAAGAATCATGCCCGTATACCTCGAAGAGCTTGCCCTCAGCGTTGCTCGTTGTAGCGAACTTGTGCCTGCTGTTAGGGACACGGAAGAGGGCCGTGCCCACCCCTGCCGAAAGATCGTGGATTCGCAGGATACGTTGGCTGGCCCTCTCCAAGTGCCCGAAGCATGGGCCGGCAACCTGGCCTCGGCCAGCATCGTTTTCCTTTCCTCGAACCCTGCCATCAGTGCCGGCAACCCGGCTGCCAGATGGCGCGCGAAGCGCGTAGCCGAGAAGTACCCCACCGTGGATTGGGACGACGTCGACATCGCGGACTTTATGATCAACCGCTTCGCCCCCGAACACGGGTGGGTCCTTAACCGCCGGCACCGAAAGGTAGAAACAGCAGACGGGCCGGCTTGGGGTACTCCCGAGCCGTACTGGGGCTGGGTAGAGCAACAGACCTACGCGCTGCTCGGTTCAGGAACACCGTGGTACGAGCAGGCCGTGATGACGGAGGTTGTCCACTGCAAGTCCAACGGGGAGGAGGGCGTCGCTCAGGCTGCACCACTCTGCGCTCAGAAACATATGGATCGCATTCTTGCAGCAACACCGGCAGGGCTCGTTGTGGTCGTTGGCAGCAAAGCAGCGCAGACTCTCAAACTTGCCTATCCAGTCGCCTTTCAGCAGCGGGCGTTATTTGGGAAGCACAGCGAAGAAGGCGTGCCGTATACGGAGCAGAACCTCCTGCACATGCACCTTGGCGGACGGGACAGACTCGTCTGCTTCCTGAAGCATCCAAGCGCACACGGTGCAAAATCATCGTTCGCCTCAAGTTACCCAGATGCCCTCGAACGGCTGCGACTGGCTGCGAAGGGAACACCATGAGGTGCATTCCGGAAGAACCGGAGTTCGGCGATGGACACCACGCGGAAAAGGCCGTCTGGACCGCCCTGCGGAACAGCCTCCCCGATGACTGCGTCCTGGCCCACTCGGTCCACGTCCGCGATGGATGCAACGAATACGAGATTGATCTGCTGGTCCTCTGGCCTAATGTCGGCATGGCCGCGATCGAGGTCAAGGGCGGCCAGGTCAGCATCACGGACGGGCAGTGGTACCAGTCGGACCGGAACCAGAAGCGTAAGATCCAAAGCCCCGTGGCGCAGTCCCAGAGCTCACTCCACGCCCTTAAGAACTGGCTGGAGAACCAGCTCGGTGCGCGCCTGAGCAGCCGCTGCGTCTACATGGTCAGCCTGCCCTACACCGACGTGCCGCGGGAGTGGACCATGGCAGGATGCCCCCGGTCGCTCATCCTCGACCAGACCGGCAGCAAGTCCCCCGCCGACCTCGTACGCCAAGCCATCGAAAACGAAGGCGGCGGCGCCTCCCCGCTGGCCCCGGCCTTCCTGGAACGCATCGTCCGCAGGCTGGGCGGAAACCTGGACACCGCCGTCGCACCTTCCACCACCTCGCAGGAGGACGAGGCAGCGCAGGACCACCTCACGGAACGCCAGTCCGTGCTGCTCCAGGCAACCCGCTCACTCAACAGGGTCCGCTTCACCGGCGGCGCGGGCAGCGGAAAGACGTGGCTCGCCGTCGAGAAGGCCAAGCTGCTGAGCAAGCAGGGCAAACGCGTGGGCCTCTTCTGCTACAACAAAGGCTTGGGGCAATACCTCCAGGACCGCGTCGGGACATGGAAGCGGCAAGCCAAGCCGGTGTTCACGGGCGAGTTCCACGAATACGTGCGCGGGCTGGGAGTCCCGGACGGCTCCGGCCAGGACTATTTCGACGTCGAAATGCCCCGCCTCCTGAAGGAGCTGGCAGCCGGACTGGAGCCGCACGAGCGGCTGGACGCCGTCGTCGTCGATGAAGCGCAGGACTTCGCGCCCCTGTGGTGGGACGCCCTACTCGCGTGCACCAGCGACCCGGACGCGGGTGAGGTGTACGCCTTTATGGATGACCGGCAGGACGTCTACCAGCGCTGGGGAGGCGCGGCGGCGGACCTCACCAGCGGCCCGATGGCCACCTTCGTTCCCATCCACATCGACGACAACCTCCGGAACACCGTCAAGATCGCTGAGACGTTCAAGCCATTCGCCGGCGAATACTTCAAGCCCCGCGGAAGCACGGGCCTGCCCGTCCGGTTCGTGGACTGCCCAACCGAGGACGCGCTCGAGATCGCCGGGGACTGTGTTGAGGCGCTCATCGACGAGGGCTGGGCGAACAACCAGATCGCGCTCCTGACCACCAAGGACCGCCACCCCATCCACCTGGACTATTTCGAGCGGGGCGCCACGGAGGAGTACTGGCGGGACTTCCACGCCAACGACGGTGAGTTCTACGGGCATGTGCTGGGGTTCAAGGGCCTGGAACGGTCCGTTGTTGTCCTCTGCGTCAACGGGTTCAAGGACATGGGCCGGGCACGGGAACAGCTCTACGTCGGGCTGTCCCGGGCACGCAGCCTACTGGTGGTTGTGGGTGATTCGGGGCTGCTGGAGGAGGCCGGCGGCCGCGATCTCAAGCTCGCGCTGTCCCGCAGCCAAGCGTGGAAGCCTGCGCTGGAAGACGGTTAGTGGCGCTGCTCACCTAGATTGTCGGTGCCCCGCAATACTCTTCAGGCACCAGATCAGAACCGTCCAATGGGGGATGAAATGCCAGAACTAGCCGACGCCGGGTCCCACCCGGTCGCGACGCTTCCGCGGGTGCCCGTCCACGCTCCGCCCGCGGCGGTGCCTGCCTCCTACGACTACGCCTTCCTGTATCCGTGGCAGCAGGAGGCGCTGAAGGCCTGGCACTCGAATGCGCGCCGCGGCGTGGTGGAGGCCGTGACCGGTTCCGGCAAGACCCGTGTTGGGATCGCCGCCGCTTTCGAAGCAGTCCGGCAGGGCATCAAAGTCCTGATCCTGGTGCCAACGGCCGAGCTGCAGCGCCAATGGCTGGTGTCCCTCCGGCGCGACCTGCCCTCCGCGCGGCGGGGTGCCCTTGGCGACGGCCGGTCCGATTCCCTCGATGAGGTGGACATCCTCGTGGCCATCGTTCATTCGGCGTCCAACCGGGAGACCCTCCGCTCGCACAAGGCCGGACTGATCATCGCTGATGAGTGCCACCGCTATGCGGCGCCCATGTTCACCGGCGCCCTCCAGGAAGGGTACGCCTGGCGGCTTGGGCTGACAGCCACGTTCGAAAGGGCGGACGGTGAGCACGAGAACCTCCTGACCCCCTACTTCGGCGGCGTCATTTACAACCTCTGGTACGACCGTGCGCTGAAGGACCAGGTCATCGCCCCGTTCGACATCGCTTTGGTCGGCGTTGATCTGACGCCGTCGGAACAGAATGACTATGACGAGTTCTCGACGGTGATGGTGGAGGCGGCGCGGAACCTGGAGACGTACGCCGGCATCCCGCGGCGGCCCTTCCCCCAGTTCATCACTGCCGTGGCCGCGCTGGCCGCTTCGGATTCGCCCAGCCGGGAAGCAACCATCGCGCGCAGGTACATGCGGGCAATGTCCTCGCGGCTCACCCTGCTGGCGGAAGCGAAGACAAAGTACTTGGCGCTGGCAGCTCTGAAGGGAACGGTTGATGGGTCCCGCGGGACCTTGGTCTTCACGCAGACCCAGGACTCAGCCCGGCGGGCACAGGAGCTGTATACGTCCCTCGGATCGACGGCGTCGGCCGTGTTCAGCGGCATGGCCAAGGATGACCGCCGGCAGGGCCTGGAGGATTTCCGCACCGGCGCATCACAGGTACTCACCGCGCCGCGGCTCCTTGACGAAGGCATCGACGTACCCGAGGCCGACCTCGGGATCATCGTTGCAGCCAACCGGAGCCAGCGGCAGATGGTGCAGCGGCTCGGCCGCGTTATCCGCAAGAAGGCCGACGGGCGGCCCGGACGTTTGGTTGTCCTCTACTCCAAGGGCACCGTGGAGGACCCGGACGTCCAGGGCGAGGAGTTCCTGGGCAAGGTTCTGCCCTTCGCCCGCAACGTGGGGTTCTTCGACATCAGGACGGACCAGGACGGGTTGGAGGAGTTCTTCCGCCAGGCCGAACCTGAAGAGGCTTCACGGCCCGAGCCCGGTGAGCCCGCGGCGGGTACGCCCGGGAACGGCGCTGGACCGGAGGTCGGCAGTGAGCTGGAGCCGGTGGTGGAGCCTCCCGTGGAGGAGGACGACGAGACCGCGCCGACGTCGTTTGATCTTGAAGACTCCGGCTGGGTTGAGGAACTCAGGGGCCTCGAGGGCTTCAGCGACGACGGGGTATCGGACTACCTCCAGCGGGCAGGCCGCGCGGACCTGCTGACAGCCGAGCAGGAAGTGGAGCTCGCCAAGGACATCGAGGCCGGCCTTTACGCCGCCCACCTGCTGGCGGAAGGCCCTGCCCGCGGGCGCCGCGAAACCCGGGAGCTCCGGATGATCGCCCAGATGGGCCAGCGGGCTGCAGACGCGTTGCTCGAGGCGAACCTCCGGCTGGTGGTGTCCATCGCCAAGAAATACGTGTATCACGGCATGGACCTGCTGGACCTGATTCAGGAGGGAAATATCGGGTTGCACCGGGCCGTGTGCAAGTTCGACTACACCCTGGGTTACAAATTCTCGACGTACGCCACGTGGTGGATCCGGCAGGCAGTGACTCGTGCCTTGGCGGATCAGGGCCGAACAATCCGGCTTCCGGTCCACATGGTGGAGCAGATCCATAAGCTGCAGGCCCTTCAGCGTGAAGCCGCCCGGAAGGGCCTCGAATACAGTCTTGAGGAACTCGGCAAGCTCACGGATCAGGCCGCGGCCAAAGTGGAACGGTTGCTTACCCTCGACAAGCCAGTACGCTCGCTGGACGTCCTTGTTCGGGACGGCAAGGGCGGCTTGGAGCCGCTGGCGGACCAACTCCTCGATCCATGGCACGTGGATGTTATTGAGCAGATTGCGAAGGGACAGCTGAGGGCCGAAGTTCACGCGGTCCTGGACACGCTGACTGAACGGGAGGCCGGCGTCATTGCGATGCGTTTCGGTCTGGACGACGGCGAGGAAAAGACCCTGGATGCCATCGGCAAGGCCTACGGCGTCACGCGCGAGCGCATCCGCCAGATCGAGTCGAAGACCATGGCTCTGCTCAGAGAACCAGAACGATCCCAGTCCCTACGCGAGTACAACTATGGTGGTGTTGCATGACCTGCACGATTTTCCCTTCGGTGAGTCTCGCTTTGGCCGAGCTAGAAGCAATGATCAGCGATGCCCAGGCCGCCGATCCGCTGGCTCCCGTCACCATCCTGGTCCCTTCCCACGCCGCGGGCCTGGACGTGACCCGTTACCTGGGCAGGACCCTCAACCGGGGCGCCGGGAGTGTAGGGGTCAGGGCGTTCACACTCAAGGACCTCGCAACCGAACTTATCGCCGACGACGACGCTGTGAACGGGCGACGTCCCCTTCTTCCCGTCCTCCGGCTTGGAGCAGTGAGCCGGGTCCTGCTGGACGAACCAGGGCTTTTCAAGGATGTCGCCGACCAGCCCTCGACTGCCCGTGCGATAGCCCGGACAGCCGAGCTCCTCGACGCGGTTCCGGATCCCGCCGACCCGGAACTCCCCGAGCTCATGCAGGAAGTGCTCCGGCTTCACGGTGCCTCAATGGAGGCTCTGGGCCGGCAGTGGTACACGGACCATGAGGCTTTTACCCTTGCCAGCGACAAGCTCGGGACCAGGACGGTGACGCAACGGCTCGGCACCATCATCGGCTTCATGCTCGGTACAGAAAACCGTCCCGGCGAGGCAATCTTCAGAGCGAGCCTCGACGCGGCCGGAATGCAGCATCTCACGGCGGCCGGCTCGGCAGAGAATGGCGTAAGACTACTGACAGCGTCCGACGCCGACGATGAAGCCCGCGCCGTGGTGCGCCTCGTCGTCGAGCGGCTTGCAGCAGGGACCCCAGGCCACCGTATCGGAATATTCCACTCGGCCTCCCAGCCCTACGCCGCGCTGCTCAGCCAGCGCCTGAGCCAGGCGGGAGTCACTTTCGTCGGTCCATCAGCCCACCGGCTCATGGACTCGCCCCTGGCACGCGGCCTCCTTCAGTTGCTGAAACTGGACCCACAGGATCTGGACGAACGCGCCATCCTGAACATCCATGCGGAGGGTGCCTTCTCCTGGCATGAGCAGAAACTGCCCAGTAGCGCAGCATGTGAAAGGTTCTATGCAAATCCACCCACCGAAGAGGATTATGCAGGAGCAGACACCTCCGCCCACGCGGACTACCTCGAAAAGTTCCGGATCTTCCAGTCCTTCAAAGAGGCCCTTGCGGCACGGATAAGCCAAGTCCTAGCTGCTGCCTCATGGAATGACGCCTCCGTGTCGCTGATCTCACTTCTTGAGGACTTCATGGGTCCCAGGGGCGCTGGCGAACGTCCGGAGAAAAGCGCTGCCCGCGACGCGCTGGTCGAAGCCGCCTCGGATCTCCGGCATCTGGACCTTGTCGGCCCTTCGCCCCGCCCGGCGCTCCTACAAAGCGCCCTGGAAGACGGCATAGCCTCAAAAGGCCGCTGGACCGGGAAGAGCGGCACGGGGGTTGCCGTGGGCAGTTTCGCTGATGCGGTCGCCAGGGACCTTGATGTCGTCTTTCTTATGGGGGTTGCGGAAGGGCTTGCCCCAGCACGGACACGGGAGAACCCTCTGCTTCCCGACAGCGCCCGTGCCATGCTGGGCGGGAGTCTCCCCACGGTGGAGCAACGTGCCGAAGCCAGCAAGGAGCAGTTCTTTGCTGCCCTCGCTACAGGATCGGAACGGTTCATTACCAGCCCCCGCGGGGACCTGCGCGGCTCCGGGAGCTACGAAGTGTCACGCTGGATCAACCGCAAGCCTGAGCCACAGAACCAGCTGCGGTCCTTCGCCCACGGCATCGAGAACGGCGCACCCGCCTCCGACGCGCTGCCCCCCACAGCCCAGGAATGGCGGCTCCGTCGTATCCTTACTGCCGGGGAGCGCACCTCCGTATTGGAAGAGGACAGGGCGCTGCAGCATGGGCTGGCTGCAACGCGCGACAGGCGGGATGGCATTTTCTCCAGGTTCAACGGCAACCTCGGTGCATTTGCGGGGATCATCGCGGACCCCGAAAAGCCACTGTCCCCCACCCGACTTGAGGAATGGGTCACCAGCCCGTTCAGCTACTTCATGAAACACGTCCTGAAAGTCAGCATCCTGGAGGACTCGGCACTCGAAGTGCAGATTTCGCCGCAGCAACGGGGCAACCTAGTTCACCGAGTGCTGGAAGACTACGTCCGCAGCATCACGAAAGACGACCTTCCCCCGTCGTTGGACCGCCTTATGGAGTTGGCAGACTCCGCTTTTGAGGACGTCGCAAATCCGGCATGGCTCAGCCACGTGTGGGACCGCAATCAGGCCATGCTCCGCCAAGACCTAAAGCGTGTGCTGGCGGACGACGAAGACAGCTTTACCGAAGGCTGGAAGTATCTCGCCGAGGAGGCGACCTTCGGGTCCGAGGACAGGGACAGCCACCCGCCTGTTGAACTGATTCTCGACGACGGCACTACGGTTCGCTTCCGGGGAAAGGTGGACCGGATTGACCAGCATTCCGATGGCAGTATCCGGGTGATCGACTACAAGACAGGCAAGTCGAAAGGTTATGAGCCGCTCGCGAAGCACCCGACTGCCGATGGCACTCGGTACCAGCTTCCCGTCTACGGACTGTTTGCCCGGACCCTCCGCGACAATTCGTCCCATGTCGCAGCGGAATACTGGTTCATCTCGAAAGCAGGCGGTTTCAAGAAAATCGGCTACACCGTGACTGACGAGGCTGTAGATCAACTGCGCGCGGATGTGGGTCTCATCATTACTGCGCTGCGGAACGGAGTCTTCCCGCCACGGCCCGAGTCCGACCGATACGTCAACTTCACCACCATGATGGGCGCCCAAGAGCTTGGCCAGCAATGGCTTAAGCTTCAAAACGCCCCCGAACTGCAGCCCTATGCCCAGCTCCTGAAGGCGGAGAAATGAACCCGGAACTCATGGAACTCACAGACCAGACCGACCGAACACTGATCGGGCAGGGGCTCGAAGCGAACATCTTCGTTGAAGCGGGTGCAGGCAGCGGCAAGACGCATGAACTCGTCGAGCGCATCTGCGCGATGGTTGACGCCGGCGTCGAACTCAAGAGCGTGGCAGCCATCACCTTCACCGAAAAGGCAGCAGGTGAGCTCCGGGAACGGGTCCGCCGGCAGCTGACGGATGCCAGCCCCACAGACCTGCGCCGGCGGGCGCTCGACCAGCTGGATACGGCTCCCATTGGCACCATTCACTCCTTTGCAGCACGCATCATCAGCGAACATCCCATCGAGGCTGGAGTCCCTCCCCTAATCACCGTTGTGGATGAATTGCGGTCCCAGATTGCGTTCACGCGGCGGTGGGAAGATGCCCGCCAGAAACTGTTCACCGACTCGTCCATTGACGACGCACTCCGTATACTCCTCGCCGTCGGCGTTTCGCTGGATCACCTGCAAAACGTTGCGGCTGACCTGGACGCCAACTGGGACCGGCTGGGAAGCCATCCTCCCCGGAGGCGCACCATTCCGACAGTTGACTTGGAGCCCCTTCTGCACAAGGCCACTGACGTTGTCGCCCATTCCGACCACTGCACCGACCGTGCTGACAGACTGTTAGCCGCCATCCAACTCATCAAGAGCTGGCACGGCCGCCTTGCGGAGGCCGAGACAGGCGAACTGGGCCTTGTCCTCGAATTGCTCCATGCGGTGCCGCGACCCGACTCTCGTATCGGGCAAAGGGGCAACTGGTCTATTAACGTCGCGGAAGTACGCAGCTCCTGCAAAGATCTCGCCCAGGATGCGATAGCCCTGCGCAACAGCTTTGTGCAGCCCGCCGTTGAAACCGTTACCGCCGCCATGGCCGAGGTCCTTCTTCAGGCGGCTCACGAACGCCAGCGCAGCGGCGAGCTTGAGTACCACGATCTCCTCATCCACGCCCGGGACCTCCTTGTCGGCCAGGACAAGCAGGCTGTCCATGCTGTCCTGCATGATCGCTACCGCTGCATCATGCTGGACGAATTCCAGGACACGGACCCTATCCAGGCTGAACTGGCCACGCGGATTGCCGCTAGTGAGGTTTGTGGGCCCGACGGCTGGGAGCAGCTCAGCGTACCCCCAGGCCGGCTGTTTACGGTCGGGGATCCGAAGCAGTCCATCTACCGCTTCCGCAGGGCCGACATCGCCACCTACCTCGCGGCACAGCAGCGCTTTTCAGAAGACAGGAATTCCAGGACCGCTTCTCTCCAGACCAACTTCCGGTCCACGGGAAAACTGCTTGAGTGGATCAACGGCACGTTCGGCGAGCTCATCACGGCGAACGGCACGGTCCAGCCGGAATACCGCGCCTTGGCACCCGATCCTCAGCGTCCCGAGTGGAGCGATGAACACGGCCCGGCCGTCTCAATCATTGGTCGCGGCGGTGCACAGGCCGACGAAGCGGGAAAGGTCTCGGCCGATGCCATGCGCCGGCAGGAAGCTGCAGATGTTGCCGCAGCTATCAGAGTCGCGACGGGCACGGCAGGGCTGCCGGCGTGGCAGAAGCAAAGCAAGCGGTCCCAGGGCTTTAGGTGCTCACCGGTTGAGCTGAAGGACATTTGTGTCCTGATCCCCACCCGGACAGCCCTCGCCGCCCTCGAGGATGCATTGGACGACGCCGGCATTGAGTACCGGGCTGAGGCTTCGTCTTTGGTTTACTCCACGCAGGAGGTGACCGATCTGCTGCTCGCGATGCGGGCAATCTCCAATACCGCGGATGAGGCGGCACTTGTGCTGTCCCTTCGGTCGGCGATGTTCGGGTGCGGTGATGATGAACTGTTCGAGTGGAAGCGGGCTGGAGGCCGCTGGAACCTCTTTGCGGAGGCGCCCGATGCGCTTAAAAGTTCCACCGTCGCACTCGCCATCGCTTATCTTGCCGCCCTGTGCCGTGAGATAGAGGTGATGACACCGGCCGAAATTATGGAGCACCTCGCCGCTGACCGACGCATGCTCGAGGCAGCCATTGATGCGGCGCGCTACCGGGACGTCTGGCGACGGCTACGCTTTGTCATCGATCAAGCACGGGCTTGGACGGAGGCCACCCACGGCAGCCTGCGCGATTACTTGGTGTGGGCGGCCGTGCAGCAGGAGGAAAACTCACGGGTCAAAGAAGCTGTAGTGCCGGAAACGGACGTCCAGGCCGTCAGGATCATGACCATCCATGCTTCTAAAGGGCTTGAGTTCCCAATGGTGATTCTCGCCGGTACAGGCTCCGGACCCAACAACCAGAAGGCGGCAGCCCTTTGGGATCAGAGCTCACAAGTACAGGTGCATTTCATCGGCGACATACGGTCCGCAGGATACGGAACCGCTGAGGACATCGAAAAGGACTTCGATGATGCAGAACGGCGCCGCCTGCTTTACGTTGCATGCACCCGCGCGGAAAGCCACCTTGTGGTTTCCCACTACGTGAACGCCAGGAATAGTCTCGGCCAGTTCCTCAAGGACGCAGCCGATGCTGTTCCCGCGCCAGATCTCCGTATTCCGGAGGACATGCCGCTCCATGCGAGGACAGCCCACGAAGTCCAACCCGTCAAAGCGTTTGAAGAGTGGCGGCAGCAACGGGATCTTTGGCAGAAGAATTCGGCCCTCGTGTCGTCCACCTCCGTCACGGCAATTGCCAAAGGAGGTGACGACTTGGTCGCGTCTGAGATCGACAGGACCCCGCATTTTGTGAGCATTGACGAGGATGGCTCGCTGCCGTCCTCGGCAGCGTCCGGCGGGGAACATGGCAAGGAATTCGGTACGGCTCTTCACCGGCTGCTCGAGCTGAGTGACCTGCGAGACAGCGAGAACCTCGAAGTGCTCGCCGAAAGGATCGCCAGCGCATCCGGCCTGGCAGATCCCGCTGGCCTGGCTGAACGTGCCCGTTCTGCACTATGCAGCACGCCTGTACAGCGTGCGGCTGACCGGGAGCACTGGCTTGAGCTTCCCGTGGTCACACCCCACAACGGAATGACTCTCGAAGGCATCATTGACCTGATGTACCGCGAGGACGACGAAACCCTGGTCATCGCCGACTTCAAGACTGACATCAGTGTCACGCAGGAGACCCTGGCGGCTTACTGGCGCCAGCTGTCGACCTATGCAGGCATGGTGGAGGGCATCACCGGTCAAAAAGTGAGTGAACTAGTCTTGATCTTCTGCCGAACCGGAGATGGTGAAATCCGCCGTCAGGCACGGCACACCAAAGCAGAGGCCGAGTCGTAAAGTGACGAGTGCCGTCTACCACCAGCGGTGGCGGCACTCGTCATTTTGGCAAGCCCACTTGGCTATGCCACTTTCAACTTTGCCGGTAGCAAAGTAGAAGCGGTCTTCGGGCACAATGACGCAGCCGGCGAATTCCGCTTTCGGATATTGCTCAATGACGTCGGGCATAACCATTCCGTAGACAATACGCCAGGATTCGTGCCCGCACACCGGGCAGCGTCTTGTCACAGCTGATTTCTTTGCTTTTCCCTTTTCGGTCATACGGGAAATTTATCCGCAGTGACTGACATTCTGACGAGTTACAAAAATTTCCTATGGCTAAGCGTTTTTTGTAACCCAAGAACTTCCGTCAGGAGATTAACGATGTAAGTGGTATCCAGTTGCTGACTGAGCTGCATCAGGCTAATCACGGGCTGACGTCTCCCAGTTTCTTGGACTTCGCCATAGAGTGCGAGACCGCTGGATAGCAGTTCCCAGTCGTCTTCGCCCTTTGACTGACAGGAAATTCCGACAAGTCGAGTGCACCCCCGTCCGGCAGCCTTCAGTTTCCGCTGAGCAACCCACTAATCTCGTCGTGGAGCCTAGGGTCGGCGGGTTCGAGGCCGTCAAGCACGTCATGGATGCTCACGGTCGACTGACGGACTTCTTTGACGCCGGGCCACGTAAGGAACAATCGCGAGTAGTCCGCTTGGCTCGAATCAACGGTCCGGGTCCAGCTCGGATCCCGTTCGTTGGCGAACCACGCTGACGGCCCGAACTTGAGTTGGAGCAGCGACTGGCCCAAGACGTTCGATTCTTCCTTCACGTCAATGTTGACGGTCCACTGGTATATCCCCGCGAGTCTGGCGTTGACTCCAACCACAAACCCCTCGCCCCAAGTCGCGTTGAGTTGGCGTCTGAGAGGACCCTCGCTGAACACGCTGAGGCGGCGCTTGGCTCGTTGGAGGAGGTCGCGGCCCTCGCCAAACCGTTCCCTCGCCTGCACCGCAAGGTCATCAGCGAAGCGCTCGGCGGCTACTTCCTGCGGCTGCTCCTGGTATCTGCCTATTTCCCCGGAATCACACATGGCAACAACGAAGTTGAGCACTTCCTGATCACCCACGCGACCTCTTCCCCTAACGAACTTACGGTGCAACTGCTCGATGAACGCATAGGAATCGGGATTTTTCCGCTGGTAAGCCCTGTCGCCACCGACGTGTTCCAGCAGTCGCTCAGCTAACTTGCCATACGTGAGGACCGCGGCGTCCTCCCACCCCAAGGTCTGCAGGGACACATCCTCATCGCGACACAAAAGAGCGACGACGCCACGCCTGCCGTCCCGGACGCTGAACGCCAGGTAACCGCTGTAACTGTGACCGTGACCGTCAGAGGTGAAGTAGTTCTCGATGACGATGACCGCATCTTCGCTCTCAAGGACAAGGTCGGCGATGTCCGCTCCCGCCCCGCCCACCGAGGTGTTCACCTCCTGGCGCACCAAGTAGCTGCCATGTGGAAGGGGGGCGCGCCCCACCGAAACCCGGTTCCACTCGTCGATAAAGATCCGCAGAAAACGGTCGCCCAGGTTGTGCGTCTGCTCGGGGTCCAACAACCATCTGAATACATTGGAGATCTGCTTCTCGTGGAGTCCGTGGTGCATGACGTCAAAGACGTTGAAACCCAGCTCGAGAGACCTGCCAAGCACTGGCAGGAGCCCAGTTACCAAGTCATCTGACAAGACATCAACCCCCAAGCATCGACGTTAGGGCCAAATAGAAGACGGCCACTGGCTAAAGAATTAGGACAACCTCGAACGCTAAACGGGAACTCGGCCGCGTTCCGCAGGTAATTAACCTCTTCGGGGATTTATTCCTGGATCGCTTCCTCGCTGCCGGTCTCAGACCCGTCAGCCGTCTGTTCGTCGCGCTTCTTCCGTTTGAATAAACCTGCCACGGTCCCGCCGACCGAGCCCGCCGTGCCGGCAATGGCGCCACCAACGCCCTTGACCGCGGTGAGGGCCTGGGGCTCATCCGGGATCCCGTCTCCGTCGATGTCCACGCTCCGGAACGCGCGCGTTACCGTGTCGGCTGCGGTTGCTACCCCTGTGCCCACTGCGACGGCGCCTGTCGCGACGCCGCCTCCGACTGTGCTGGCAGTGCCTGCGATCCAGTTTCCCGTCACCTTAGCGGCGTCCTCCATTGCTGCGAGAGCTCGGTTCTGTTCGATCTCGCGGTCTTCGGCCTCGGGATTATCTTTTGCATTGACGGCCAGATGTTCGGGGAACGTGTCTGGGGCTTCAGCGAACGCAGCGCGGGCGGCGGTCACGACTTCTCGACCGAACACGAAGCGCGTGACACCTCCTGCCAAGGCTCCGACTCCGTATTCGATCGTTGCCTGCTGCTTTCCGCTCAAATTTTGGCGCACGGTCTCCAGCTGACCGGTCTCCATGGTCCGAACCAAAGTCTGCGCCGCGCCTCCAGGGAGGGTCTCCGCGAGCGTGTTCGCCCAGTGTGACCAATCCGTGCGGCCGGCAGCGACCCTATTGCCAACACCGACGGCACCTTCAGCCGACGCGCTCGATAGGTCCGTAGCCATCGCCGCGATTTGTTTCTGGCTCACTCGTTCATTCGAGAGTCCATAGACAAGGGCGAGGGCCTGGTCTTTATCGAGATCCATTCCGTGAATATCGGCAATAGCGAGAGCAAACACCGCCGTGATCTCGAACTGCAGCTGTTCATCGCCTGCGGGAAGGAGAGCAGCAACGCGCTGTGCACCGTTCTTCGCAGTGCCCATCGCCATGTTCTTCGCTGCCTGTTTGGCAGCGCTCTTTGCGGCCAATTTGACGGCTTCCTTGCCAGTCTTCGTGGCGGCCTGTTGCCCCGCACTCTTCATGCCGGCTGCTGCCGCCCCTACTCCGGGGATCATCGCGATACCAATATCAGCTGCGATCGCGCCGGCGCTGATGAGAGCACCAGCAGTGGTAATCGAGGTTGCGTAGTGACGCTCCAACATCTGGATCACCTCAGCGGGCGTCGCATCCGGATGGCGCCGGCGGAGCCTCATGACGTACTTGCGAGCGATCGAATGACGGGCGCTTACAGCCTTTGCAATGTCACGCGTGGCGTCCTCGCCGACAAGCTCTGCCTCCAGCGTGATGCTCTCGATATCGGTCATCGCTTACTCCTCCGTGGTTGCACCTCTCGGAGGTGTGAACGCGGCCGAAAGGTGAGAATTCGCCAGTGGCGCTTGAATCTATGGTGATTGTATTCATAGATCCAAGCTTGATAGGTCACGGCGCGTTCAGACTCCTCGACAAAGTGACTCCCACCTGCGCTCGGAAGCGGCTCGAGTAGGCTCAACTGCCCGCTCACTCAGGCGCGATATGCCCGGTTTAGTACCCGACTGTGCCGTCCCGCTAAACCCGCGCCACCGGATGCAGCGCGCGTTCGCCTTCATGAAGCTCTGGCATGCAGCCGGCCTAGAGCAGCCGCCGCTGCCGGAACATCGGGAACGACTCTCGCACCCGGTCCACCGTCTCCAGCGACACCTCCACCGCCCGAACACCAGCGGCAAGCCCAAGGTCAGCTTCCACAACCCCCATCGGATCCACCAGCACGCTCCGCCCCACGGACACCGGGGGCGCTTGGCACACCCCTGCCACATACACGCTGTTCTCGATCGCCCGCGCCGCGTTCAGCGCCAGCCACTGCTCGGTCTTGTGCTCGCCCGGCACCCAGGACGAGCACACCAGCAGGACCTGCGCGCCGGCGTCGGCGAGCGACCTGGCCAGTTCCGGGAACCGCAGGTCGTAACAGGTCATCAGGCCGAAGCGCACTCCCCCGCACTCGAACACCACCGGATCGGTGGACGGTCCGGGCTTGATGAACGTGGACTCCCCGAAGCCCTGTGCGTCGAAAAGGTGGATCTTCCGGTAGAAAGCCAGCCGGCCGCCGTCGGGCCCGAACGCCACCAGCGTGTTGTACGCCCGGCCCGGCTCGTCCGAGGTTTCCACCACACCCGCCACCAGCGCGATGTGGTGGCGCCGGGCGATGGCGGCGAGTTCCTGGCACACGGGACCGTCGAGCAGCTCGGCCACCGCGGGGAAGGTGGCGTCCACCTTCTTCTTCTCGTAGGTGGCGTACTCCGGGAAGGCGACCAGCGCGGCACCGTCGCGAGCTGCCTCTGCGGCGAACCGGTCCATCGCGACGAGGTTGGCCTGGATGTCGGTGCCCGACTCCAGCTGCCCGAGCGCTATCCTCACCATGGTTCCTTCCCTTACGCCACGCGACGGCCCGGCTGACAAACGCCAGGCTCAGGCGGCCGCCTCGACCGTCGCCTTCTCCGTGGCCGTCATCTCCGGCGGCGCCGCCTTGAACCCGCGGGTGATCAGGGCCAGCACCACCACGCCCAGCACCAGCCAGGACACACCCAGCGTAATGGCATTGCTGTCCAGCTGGGAGAGCAGGTAGGCGCAGATGATGGCGCCGATGACCGGAACCACCACGTAGGACACCGGGTTCAGCTGCTGCCCGGCTCTGCCCTGGCGGACATAGTGGAACACCACCGAGGCGTTCACCAGCGTGAAGGCGGTGAAGGCACCGAAGTTGATGAACGACGTCGACGTGGCCACGTCCAGGAAGATCGCGATCAGGCCCACGATGCCCGTGACAATCAGGTTCGCCACCGGGGTGTGGAACTTCTCGCTCAGCCGACCAAAGACCGCCTTGGGCAGGACCGAGTCGCGGCCCATCGCGTACAGCAGGCGGGAGGCGCTGGCCTGCGCAGCGAGGCCGGAGGCAAACTGTGCCACCACCAGGCCTGCCAGGAACACGGCGCCGAACAACTGCCCGCCGATCTGCAGGGCGATGGAACTGGCCGCGGACGCCGAATCCTCGAACACGCCGCCGGGGTGGACCAGCTGGGTCACGTAGGACACCGCCACAAAGATGCCGCCGCCGATAAGGGCCACCAGCATGATGGCGCGCGGCACGGTCCGGCGCGGGTTGATGGTTTCCTCGGTGAGGGTGGTGACGGCGTCGAACCCCAGGAACGAGTACGCGGCGATGGCCGCGCCGGCGGAGATGGTGGCGAAGCTGGCGGTGTCGTTGAAGAACGGCTGCGTGCTCACCAGTCCCCCGGCGCCGTTGGCGGAGACCACGCTGCCGATGGCCAGCGCCACGAAGAACACCAGGACCAGCAGCTGGAACGCCATCAGCACGTAGTTGGCCTTGTCCGCCACCTTGATGCCCAGGATGTTCAGCAGCGTGGTGATGAGGATGAAGCCCACGATCCAAACGCCGATGGGGATGCCAGGGAACTGCGCGCTGAGGTAGGAGCCGCCGATCAGCCAGATGACCATGGGCAGGAAGAGGTAGTCCAGCAGGACGGCCCAGCCCACCAGGAACCCGACGCGGGAATCGATCGACCGGCGAACGTAGGTGTAGGCGGAGCCGGCCACGGGGTAGGCGATGGCCATGCGGCCGTAGCTGTGCGCGGTGAACAGCATGGCCACGAGCGCCACGACGTACGCGGCGGGCGCGGCGCCGCCGGTGGTTTCGGCGATGATGCCGAAGATCCCCAGGACGATGATGGGGGTGAGGTACGCCAGCCCGAACAGGACCAGCGAGGGCAGCTTCAGGGTGCGGGTGAGGGTTGTTGTCACGGTGTTTCCTTAGGGCTTGTAGGACGGCGGTGTCCAGGTGGCCGGGTTGATGCGGCCTTGGTAGACGGAAAGTTCGACGGCGGGCTCCCCCTCGCGGAACTGCGACCAGGGACGGTTGAGGTTCTCCGTGCCGTGCGTGCGGACGCGCTCGACGGCGGCCAGGTCCAGTTCCGCGGTGAGCAGCTGCGGGCTATCGTCGGGTGCCTCGGCGAGGGTGTTGCCCTCCGGGTCCACGATGATGCTTTGGCCTTTGCCGGTGGGTCCGGCGCAGTTGACGCTGACCACAAAAACCTGGTTCACGATGGCGTTGGCCTTCGCGAGGATCAGTTCCTGTTTGCGGTCCGGGGTGGTGGTCTTAACGACGTTGAGGATCACCTCGGCGCCCATCCAGGCGAGCTGGCGGGATACCTCCGGGTACCAGGCGTCGTAGCAGATGTTCAGGCCCACTCTGCCGATGCCCGGCAGGTCCACGGTGGTGAAACGATCGCCGGGATCGTAGGGCTCGAACGGGCGCCAGGGGAAGATCTTGCGGTAGTAGCCGGCGAGCTCCCCCTCCGGCGACAGGACCAGCTGGGTGTTGAACAGCTGGCCTTCGGGGCCGCGTTCGCAGACACTGCCGGGGACCAGCCAGATGTTGAGGTCTTTCGCCAGCTGTTTGAGCTCTTTGACCCGTGGGCCGTCCAGCGGCTCGGCGGAGGCCTGGAGCATGTCGGTGCGCTGCAGGTCCGGGTCTTCATCGCCGAACAGGTGCAGCTCGGGGAAAACCACCAGCTTGCTGTGCGGCTGGGCTTCGAGGGCTGCTTTGACTTCGTCCGCGAAGGCCGAGACGGGTTCGCCGATGAGCCGCGGCCGGGCCTGGGCGGCGATGAGGGGAAGGATGCGTTGCATGGGTTTTTCTCCGCGTTGGGGTGTGATCCGGGTTATATTAGATCAGAATGATCCAATAAAGGGAAGGGGGCTGGTGTGGGCCGTAAAGTAGCGGTTATGACCCGTCAGCTGGAGGACACCGTTGACCCCCCGCGCCTCGGCGCCGGCAGGTTGCCCGGAATGGAGCGCCGCAGCGCGATGGACGCCGTGCGGATGCGGATCGGGATGGCGATTTCGCTTGGGCTGCTGAAGCCCGGTGAGCGCCTGCCGGACCAGGAAGACGTGGCTTTGGGCTTGTCGGTCAGCCCGATCACCGCGCGCCGCGCCCTGGCGAGCCTGGCAGAGCAGGGCGTGGTGGTGCGCCGGCGTGGCCGGGCCGGCGGAACGTTTGTGGCGGATGCGCCGCCGTCGGACGTCTTAGCGCAGCTGTCCGCGTCACCGGCAGAGTCGCAGGCCGTGAACCGGCTGGTGGACCGGCGGCTGCTGTTCGAGTGCGCGGTCACTCACTACGCGGCGGTCAATGCCACTGGCGAGCAGTTGGATGAGCTGGAGCGACTGACCCGGGAAATGACTGAGGCGACCGACTGGTCCTACTACCACCGGATGGACGAGCAGTTCCATCAACTGGTGGGCACTGCATCATGCCTGGACTCCGCTGTCGAGGTTTATCACGAGACGCTCGCCGAGCTCTATGACTACTTCATCCCCTACCCCATCGAGAAGCTGCACAAATCCAACCAGGACCACATCGCCCTCGTGGCAGCCCTCCGTGCAGGCGACGTTCAGGATGCTGTTGAGGTTGCCCGGAAGCACGTGGACATCCTGCATCGGACGATGTTTATGGGATTGACCACGCCAGAAAATTCCTGATCATACCTGTTGAACTCGGATATCAGTGCCCACCCACAGTGTCGAACGTCATCCTCGGCCGTGCGTCAAGTCACATTAACCTTCAATGGTTGAAGGTTGATATAAGTAGCTTGGCAAATGCCAATAAAAGCTGGTCGAACTGGCCAGGGGGCACGGTAGTTTCTGTTTCCTCTGCAGTCGTGCGATTGACTTTTTTGAAATCAACGCAAAGAATATGGGGATTTTTAGTGAAAAAGAGCACTTCAATTCTGGCAGTAGCGGCAGTGGCTGGCCTTTCAGCGCTGACAGCTAGCCCAGCCAGTGCCATTGTCGGGGCCGCATACGCAAACTGCACCGCAGCAGCTGCAGCCGGCGCCTTCAACATCCCGGTAGGGGACCCCGGCTACGGCACGCACTTGGACAGCGATGGTGATGGTGTTGGGTGCGAGCGAGCCGTAGAAGGCGGAACGGCTGTGCAGGCTCCCGCCCAGAGCCAGGTCGGTGCCCAGGTTGCCAGGAAGCCCGTCGGCGGTGCTCCTACTGGCGTCGAGCAGGAGACCAACAATGCCATGAGCTTCCTTGCCCTTGGAGGTCTCGTGGCGGCTGCAGCCACCACGACTGTCCTCGTGCGCCGCCGTGCTGCGGTCAAGGCCTAGAGCACATTTCGGACTGATTACTTCGAATGACTAGCTCAATCAGTGGCCGTCGCAGATGCATTGCATCTGCGACGGTCGCTTTGCTTCTTCTCACGGGCTGTGCATCTAACGCTTCGACGCAAACCGTTAGCGCCCTCGACACCACAATTGCGACGGGCAGTACGTCAACATCCCCGTCATCCGCCGCGGCCGCACTGGCCTCGCCTGCTGATGTCATGGCGGCTTCCGTCCCGGTATCTATAGACATCCCAAGCTCAGTCACGCGATCCAAGCTGATCAGTCTTGGCCTCCGCAATGATGGGACTTTGGAAGTTCCTCCAGGCGAACCAGGAGCTCCGGCAGCATGGTTCAACGGCTCACCCACACCGGGTGAGCGTGGGCCCGCTGTAATTTATGGGCACGTTAACGCAACTGACGGTGGACTAGGAGTGTTCGCCGACCTTCGAAGTCTTGCAAAGGGCGACCTCATCAGGATCACACGCCAAAACGGCACAATAGCCGTTTTCAAAACGGATCGCGGCGAACAGTATTCAAAGACCGCGTTCCCGACGGAAAAGGTGTACGGCAACACAGAGGGGGCTGAGCTTCGGCTAATCACCTGCGACGGATATGATGCGAAAACAGGTGAATTCGACGACAACTATGTTGTCTATGCGACGCTTGTATCTTGAATTCCTACTGCTAGGTAAAGTCAAGACCCCGCTCTCACGGGCGGGGTCTTGCCGTACCAGTGACGGCTTTTTCTATTCAAGCCCGACTCCGCTGACAAGCCGAAAGCGTAATGTTGTGCACCTCCTTGCAGCGAAGAAGCGCCAGGGCCGAGGACTCCATGGGCAAGGTCGGGGCGCATTTGCTCCCGCCCGGCAGCTGTCATCTAGAATCGCAGCCAGCGTCCGGCCGAAAGCCCGGCATAATGACGGAGGACGCGCCCCGACCAAGCCAGCGCGCCCTCCGTGCCTCCCAAACCACGAATTGGTTGAGGGCTCTTGATTCAGTCGATGAGCACTGGTTGCTTGGCACCATCGGAAGACTCAACGCGTCCCGCAACCTTCCGGCCTCGGTGGTTCAGCCAGTTCGCCACCGCCAGCAGCGCCACGAGTCCGAACGTGCTCAGGAGCTGGGGACGGGAGTCTTCGCCGATGAAGCCCACCGTGAAGATCGCCGCGAGGATGAGCAGGCCAAAGCACGTCAGCCACGGGAAGCCGGGCATCCGCAGCGGAAGTTCCGTCCCCTCGCGGTCGGCGCGGAGGCGCAGCGCCAGCTGGGCCAGGAGCGCGGACGTCCACACCAGCAGGCACGTGGAGCCCACGATGTTCAGCAGGACGCCGAGGACCATCTCGGGGAAAGCCAACTCCAGCACCACCGTGACAACGCCGAAAGCGACGCTGGCCAGGACTGCAACAACCGGGACCCGGGCCTTGGACACCGATGCAAGCAGGCGTGGCGCGTCGCCCCGCTCGGCGAGGGAGTATGCCATCCGTGATGCACCGTAGAGGTTGGCGTTAAGGGCGGACAGCAGTGCGGCGACGGCTACCAGCGTGATGGCGGTGGCCGCGCCGGGCATGCCCGCAGCCTCCAGCACGGCGGCGAACGGGCTCTTCAGCCCGGCCGAACCCACGGGAACGACGGCGGCGATGATGAAGATAGCACCGATGTAGAAGACCAGGATGCGCCACAGCACCGTCCGGACTGCCTTCTTAACACTGCGGGCCGGCTCTGCGGTCTCAGCTGCAGCAACGGACACAATCTCGGTGCCGCCGAACGCGAACGCCACCACGAACAGTGCCGTGGCAATCCCGGCGAAGCCGTCGGGCGCGAAACCTGCACCGGTGAAGTTGGCCAGCCCCGGCGACTGCACGCCCGGCAGCCAGCCGAAGAGCAGGGCCGCGCCCACCAGGAGGAACCCGACGATCGCTGCCACCTTGAGCAGGGCGAACCAGAACTCGAACTCGCCGAAGTTCTTCACGCTGGTGAGGTTCACAGCGGTGAGCACCACGATGAACACGAAGGCCATCAGCCACACCGGCAGGGCCGGGAAGATGGTGGCCAGCAGGCCTGCCGCGCCGAGCGCTTCGGCCGCGATGACCACCACCAGCTGCAGCCACCAGAGCCAGCCCACGGTGGCACCGGCCACCGGCCCGTAGGCCTTGGCCGTGTAGACGGAGAAGGCACCGCTGTCCGGATTGGCTGCGGCCATCTCGCCGAGCGCCCACATCACCAGGATGATGAGGGTGCCGGCCACGAGGTAGGAGATCAGCACCGCCGGGCCGGCCGCCTGGATGCCGGCGCCTGAGCCGATGAACAGGCCCGCGCCGATGGCGCTACCGAGCCCCATCATGGTGAGCTGGCGGGGTTTCAGTGCCGCGCCCAGTGCGCGGCCAGACTTCATTGTCTGTTGTTCCATGGGGAGTCCTCTGGTTGTAGGTGGAACGGGTTGGGGTAACAGGAAAGTCGGTTGTCAGGCTGCGTGGGCTTGCAGGATCCTGAGCACGCGGTCATTGGAGGCAGGATCGGCAACGGTGATCCGCACGCCGTCTCCCTGGTACGCCCGGACCAGGATTCCCGCGACGTCAAACGCGTCCACCAGCCTCGCGCGGAGCTCGTCATCCGCACGGATCCACAGGAAGTTGCCCTGGCTCGGCTGCAGTTTCCAGCCCTGGGCTGCCAGCTGGGCGGCCATCCGCGCGCGCTCCCGCTTGACGGCGGATACCCGCGCTTCCATCTCCTCCCCCGCGTCCAGCGAAGCGATGGCCGCCTTCTGGGCCAGCGCGCTCACGGAGAAGGGAAGGGCGGTCCGGCGCAGTCCCTCAGCGATGACGGGCGCCGCCACGGCGTATCCCACGCGCAGGCCGGCGAGCCCGTAGGCCTTCGAAAACGTGCGCAGGATGCAGACGTTCGGGTACCTGCGGTAGAGCGCAAGGGAAGCGGGGCCGCTGCCCGGTTCGGCGTATTCCACGTAGGCCTCGTCGATCACCACGAGGATGTCCGAGCGGACGGATTCCAGGAAGGCCAAGACGCGTTCGTGGCTGATCGGCACGCCAGTCGGATTGTTGGGCGTGCAAAGCAGGATCACCTTGGTGCGGTCAGTGACGGCCGCGGCCATCGCATCGAGGTCGTGGCCCTCAGCCTCGTCCAGCGGAATGCGGACCGGCCGGGCGCCTGCCAGTTCCACCAAGATGGGGTAGGCGTCGAAGGAGCGCCACGCGAAGATCACCTCATCCCCGGCGTCGCACAGTCCGGTGATGATCTGCTGGAGGACGCCTACGCTGCCGGGTCCCACCGCCACTTCCCCGGCCGTGACGCCAAGGTGGTTGGCAAGCCGTTCGCGGAGTTCGACGGCGGCACTGTCCGGGTAGCGGTTCATCGTACCGGCCGCCGCGGCCACCGCAGCGGCGGCAGCGGGAAGTGGCTCGTAGTGGCTTTCATTGCTGGCGAGGGCTGCGACGTCCGTGCCGGCGCCGCGCCGGCCCGGGACGTAGGGCGGGAGGCCGGCCACCGCGCCGCGAAGCGTGGGAACCGCGGTGTCCGGTGCGGTCAAAAGTTGATCACGGGTCATGAGGACCGATCATGGATGTGACCCGGCGCACAATGCAAGATACCCTCAACACATTGGGACTTCTGCTCAACCTCTACTGTCTGTGGTGAAAATATGACCATCCCGAACCCCCGCACCGTGGATTCCCTCGACGGCAGGATCATCCTCGCCCTCGACAAGGATCCGGAAGCCAGCGCGCTGGCACTCTCGCGGACGCTCGGCGTCGCGAGGAACACGGTCCATGCCCGACTGGCACGGCTCGAGCGCAGCGGCGCCCTCCGATCCTTCAGCCGGAGGCTGGATCCCGCCGCGCTTGGCTATGACCTGATGGCCTTCCTCTCACTGTCCATCAGCCAGACGCGGACAGGCGCGGTGGAAGACGGGCTCGCCGCGATTCCGGAGGTCATCGAGGTGCACGCCACCACCGGGGACGCGGACCTTATGGCCAAGGTGGTGGCCCGCAGTACGGCCGATCTCTACCGCATCACCAACCAGATCCTCGAAATCGAGGGAATCCAACGGACCAGTACAGCCATATCCGTACTGGAACTCATGCCACCCCGCTACGACGGCCTCCTGAGCCGGCTGTCAGAGCAGGAATCTCGCCCTACGAACTAGGCGCGGGTGACGCACACCACAGCTGGGCATATTTGCACACTTACCCGCGCCCTACTGCCAATTATCCCAATCAACTTCACGCCTCTTGCCGATCTGTGAACCAGCCCACAAGATTCCTGCATGACTTCACTTACCGTCTCCGGCCGCGTGGCACAGGTTCTCAGCAGCTACCTCAGCGACGTCTTCGGCGTCATGGGCAACGGCAATGTGTATTTCCTGGACGCCGCCGAAAAGCTGGGCCTCCGCTTCTCCCCCGTCCGCCACGAAGGCGCCGCCATCGCCGCGGCCGACGCCTACTTCCGGGCCTCGGGACGCCTCGCAGCAGGCACCACTACCTACGGCCCCGGCTACACCAACGCGCTCACCGCCCTCGCCGAGGCGGTCCAGGCGCAGATCCCCGTGGTGCTGGTCACCGGGGACGCCCCCACCAGTGGCGCCCGGCCCCAGGACGTGGACCAGGCGGCCATCGCAGCAGGCCTCGGCGCGGCAACCTTCACCGTCACCCGCGAAACCGCGGGCTCCATCACCCGGCAGGCAGTGGAGTACGCACTCACCAAGCGCACCGCCGTCGTGATTGCCATTCCCTACGACCTCGCGGCACTCGAGGCTGCGGATGAGGAACTTCCGGAGCCGTTGGCACCTCAGGTGACGGACGACGTCGACGGCGGCATTGGGCAGGTAGCGCACCTGCTCGCCGGGGCCAAGCGGCCGCTGATCCTCGCCGGCCGGGGTGCGCATCTCGCCGGAGCCGGCCCGGAGCTCCGGGAGCTCGCGGACCGTCTGGGTGCGCTGACTGCCGGAACCGCCCTGGCCCTCAACCTCCTCCAGGGCGAGGGATACCTCGGCGTCGCGGGCGGCTTCGGCACGGACACCGCGGCCGGGCTCATGGGCGAGGCCGACGTGGTCTTGGTGGCCGGGGCAAGCCTGAGCCAGTTCACCATGCGGTTCGGGCACCTGCTTAGCCCGGACAGCACTGTCATCCAGATCGACACCGCCCTGCAGCCGACGCACCCCCGGGTGGATACGTTCGTCAGCGCGGACGTGAAGGCTGCTGCGGGACGCATCCTGAGGATGCTCGATGGCCCGGCCTTGCCGGACGCCGGTAGCGGAGAAGCCTGGCGCGCGGAAGCCCGCAGGCGTCTGGCCGAAGGGCCGGGCCACGCAGCAGGCTCCGACGAGACCCCGGACGGCAGGCTGGACCCGCGCGCCCTCGCCACCGCGCTGGATGCCGTGCTGCCGGAGCGCCGCACCGTAGTCCAGGACGGCGGGCACTTCATCGGCTGGGCACCCATGTACTGGAACATCCCCCGGCCGCAGGATCTGGTGATGGTGGGGACGGCCTTCCAGTCCATCGGCCTGGGCCTCGCGAGCGCCGTCGGGGCGGCCCGCGCCGTGGAGGACGGCCGCACCCTGGTGCTGGCCTCCGGCGACGGCGGTTTCCTGATGGGCCTGTCCGACCTCGAATCGCTCATTGGTGCGGCGAGCAGCGCCGTCGTGGTGATCTACAACGATGCCGCCTACGGGGCCGAGATCCACCAGTACGGATCCCAGGGCCTGACCGAAAATCCCATGCTGATCCCCGAGGTGGACTTCAGCGGGATCGCCCGCGCACTCGGTGCCGAGTCGGCGATTATCCGCTCACTGGCGGACCTTTCCGCGCTCACGGACTGGATCGACGCCGGCGCGAAGGGAACGTTCGTGGCCGACTGCCGCATCACCTCGAGCGTCCGGGCCCCGTGGATGAGCGAATGGATGCAGGCCAAGCAGGGGGCGAAGGCGGCGGTGGCGGGGTAGCAACCTTCAAGACCTACCCAGCCCGCCGCCGTCGTAAGCCCCCGCTGGACCGCTCACCCAACAGGCGACCCGACCCGGATTACCCCTGCAATGTGCCGCGGGAACTCTGTCAGCTCTTCGCCCGCCTCCTGATACCACTGCGAGAGGACCGCCGGAGGCTGACCCAGGACCGTCGTGTTGCTGAACGATTCGATCCACGATCCGGACCGTGCCAGGTGTTCGCTGACCACACCCATGTGGTTGGCCATGGATTCGGCGTCGGCGTGGACCTGAAGGACTGTGATCTGCCGGCCCTGGTCATCGGCGAAGAACTGGAACACGAGCATCTTTGGCTCACGGCTCTCCACGAGGCTGGCCACCTCGCGGCAGGACGTGAGGGCTTCATCGAGATGCCCCTCGCGGACGGTGTAGGTGCCCAAGTAGACAAACGGCTCGTACATGATGGCCTCCTGAACTAGCTAATCCGCACCCTGCGGATCACTCTCAGGATCCCGCCGGCGGTGCCAGGCAGGCATCGGCAAACCGCGCCACCTTCGACATCCGGCATTGGGTAGTTATGCCCAGTCCAACGATGCATAGTAGTGCTCAGGAGGTTGAAGTGGCCGACGACGGAAATCACCTCGCGCAGGCACGGGCATTCCACGCGGCGTACGCGTGGCGGCAGGCCTGCGACGAGTTCCGCGCCGCCGGCGGGCCGGCCGGCCTCGGGGTGGAGGATGTCGAGTGCTTCGCCGAGTGCGCACAAATCGTGGGGTTCCGCGACGATGCGATTGCCGCGCTGGTGCGTGCCTTCGAGGAGCGGGCCGCGAACGGCCAGGTGGGTCCCGCCGTCGCCTCCGCTTTCTGGCTGTGGCAGGCTTACCGCCTCAACGGCGAGGACGCGCAGGCCAACGGCTGGCTGGCACGGGCCCGGGAACTCGGCCCGGACGACGCCGGCGAAGAGCCCGGCTGGCTGCTCATCACCACGGCGTACTACCGGATGGGCGCTGGCGCCTATGACGACGCCGTCACGCTCCTCGCGCGCGCCCGTGACGGGGCCGCAAGGACGCACGACGACGATCAGCTCGCCTTCTCGACGCTCCTCACCGGCCGCGCCCTCGTCCTGTCCGGCCGCCTCGCGGACGGGCTGGACTGGCTCGACAATTCGATGCTCCGCGTGGTGGCGGGCCAGACAACGCCACGGGTCACAAGCCTGCTCTACTGCGCGGCGATCGGCACCTGCGAAATGGAGGTGCACGACGTCGCGCGGATCCGGGAATGGAGCGCGGCCCTCGGATCGTGGCTCAAGAAAGTACCTCCGTTCGGTGGGCCCTTCTACGGTCACTGCCTGACTTACTATGCGGTCCACCTCCGGCTCGCAGGCGAGTGGGCGGCTGCCCTTGCCCAACTGGAAGAGGCATGCCGTAGCTTGGCCGAGGGCGCAGGAACTCGCTTCATGGGGCATGCGCGCTACGAGCTCGGTGAATCGCATCGCCTCTTAGGCGACTTCGCCGAGGCCGTGGCAGCCTACCGGACGGCAGCGTTCACCGGAGGCCCCACGCAGCCAGGGCTCGCCCTGCTCAGGCTCTCCCTGGGAGACGTGCCAGCGGCGGCAGCGGGGATCCGGCGTGCGCTCGGCGAGTCCGTGGGGCCGGCTGCCCGCGTGGAACTGCTGCCTGCGGCAGTGACCGTGCTGTTGGCGGCACAGGCTGCAGGTGAAGCCGAGGCCGCTGCAGCCGAGTTGGGCAGCCTCGCCGAGCATTTCGCGTCCGACAGCGTGCGCGCCACCCACGCACGGGCACTTGGCGAAGTGGCCCTTGCAAAGGATGACTTGCATCAGGCACTTCCCTGGCTCCGACAGGCCGCCGGTCTGTGGCGAGACCTCGACGTCCCCTATGAAACGGCACGGTGCTCCGTACTTCTGGCCACCGCGTACCGGGGAGTAGGGGACGACGAAGCGGCGGACCTTGAACTCGAATCGGCACGCCAGGCCTTCACGCGCCTCGGCGCCCGTCACGACCTGCTGATGGTCGAAGGCATGCTCCGGCATCCCGACACGCCGGGCCAGCACGGACTCTCACCCCGCGAGGTGGAAGTGCTCCGGTTAATCGTGCAGGGCCTGACCAACCGGGCAATTGGTGCGGAGCTGTTCCTCAGCGAGCGGACCATCCAGCGCCACGTGAGCAATATTTTCGACAAGCTCGGAGTGACCTCTCGGACACAGGCTGCAACACATGCCATCGAGGAAGGGATCATCAGCGGCGCCCAGTGAGGCTGGTTACCACGATGTACCCGTTGGGTCCCGCGGGAAACTACCGACGAACAAGCCGCCACAGCGAGGTGACCTCGGCCGCGCGTGCCTCGAACAGAGGATCGTCGCGGTCCGATGCCTTCGGATGCGTTGGCTTGGTGTCGAGTCGGTCCACCACCTTGAGCCCGGCCGCCGCGATGGCGGCCAGCAGATCGTCACGCGTCCGCAGGCCAAGGTGTTCGGCCAGGTCGGAGAGGACAAGCCAGGCCTCCCCGCCGGGCTGCAGATGGTCGGTGACCCCGTTCAGGAAGCGGAACAGCATCCTGCTCCCGGGGTCGTAGACGGCGTTGTCCAGGCTGGAATGCGGCGTGGCCGGAATCCAGGGCGGGTTGCAGACAATGAGGGGTGCCACCCCGGGCGGGAACATGTCGGTCAGGACGGCCTCGGCACGGTCGTCAATACCGAGGTTCCGGAAATTCTCGGCGGCGCAGGCGATGGCACGCGGTTCATTGTCTGTTGCCACCACGCGGTGGACGCCCCGGCGCGCGAGGACGGCAGCGAGCACCCCGGTGCCGGTTCCGACGTCGAACGCCAGCGTGTCAGAGGGCAGCGGTGCTGCGGCCACGAGGTCCACATACTCACTCCGGGTGGGGAAGAACGTGCCGTAGTGCGGGTGGATGCGGTCCTGCAGGGCATCGACGTAGACGCCCGTCCGCCGCCACTCGTGGGCGCCGATGGCCCCCACCAGCTCCTGCAGCGACACCACGGAGGGTTCGCCGATGTCCCCGTACGCCTCGGCGGCGGCCTCCCGGATGTCCGGTGCGCGGCGCAGCGGCACCACCGGGCCCGGATCAAGGGGAACCAGCAGCAGGCCAAGGATGCGCGCACGGTGCGAGGCGGATTGGCGATGCCTATAGAATTTTTCGGCCGACGTTGCTGTGGTCTCTTTCTTTCCGGTGCCTATCCGCCGGTCCAAGGCGTTGAGGATCTGCCGTGCGTTGTGGAAGTCACCGTGCCAGAGCATCGCGATCCCCTGGGACGCCATCCGGTTCGCATCATCGGCCGTGAGGGAGTCGTCGACTACTTCTACGCGGGTCGGCGCCGGTCTGCCGTTCGCCGACCGCCATCGCGCGGTCATGCTGACACCAGCCTCGGCCCAGGTCACGACGGCGGGATCATCCACCGCAGCTGTGCGCGAGGGCTTGAGGCCCGGCGTCGGGATTCCCACGGGAGCTGGTGTATCGGTACTGATAGAGATCCATTCCAAGCGTCATGGGAGCCGATCGGCAACTGACGATTGCGGCGGTGATCCACGACGGGGAAGGCGACGGCCCAGGTTTCCGGACCGTCATCCGGCCGCGAACCGAGCGTGGTTGATGGCCGCTGGAGCCATTCAACCTGCCTTCTCAGGATACAGGTGCGCCGCGGGTGGGAGGTCCTGCTTAAACCCCCTAGCCTTGGAACATCGGATCCAAAGGCTCATCAGCTGTCCCGGTCTCCAGGGCCCGGTCAACATCCTTGAGCACCACCCCGGAAAGGTATGCACCCATGCGGATACTCGTTGTCGGAGCCGGAGCCACCGGCGGGGCGTTCGGCACGCTCCTGCAGGAAGCGGGACGGGATGTCACATATCTTGTGCGGCCGCGCAAGCAGGAGGTCCTTCGCCGCGACGGGTTGCGCTTCATCTCCCCCACCGCTGACCGGACGCACCCGGTCCAGACCATTACCGCACCGGACGGGTCGGAGGCCTTCGATCTGATCCTCGTCACGGTCAAAGCCACCGCATTCGACGGCGTCCTCGGCGAACTGGGCGCTTTCGTGGTGCCGGAAACCAGCATCATTCCCATCCTCAACGGCATGGCCCATGTGGACCGGCTTGAGCAGCAGTACCCGGGACAGGTGCTGGGCGGCCTGGCCCGGATCGTCGCCACTCTCGACGGCGATGTGGTCCGCCAGCAGGTGCCCCTCACTTCGCTCACGGTAGGTGGGCTGAACGGAAACCCTGTCCCCGCGGATGTTTCTGAGGCTCTGGACGTGCCCGGCGTCGATTTCTCGGTGGTTGACGACATAGTGGGCGCACTGTGGGATAAATGGGCATTCATCGCCGCCGCGGGGATCGTCAATTGCCTGTTCCGGGCGCCAGTGGGACGGATCATCGAGGCCGGCGGGCAGTCCAGTATCCTGGAGGCCATCAGCGAAACCGAAGCGGTGGCCGACGCGGCAGGGCACCCCGTTTCCGACGCCGCTCATGGACAGGCGGTCGGAATCCTCACCGAGCCGGGATCGGCCTTCACTTCCTCCCTGTACCGGGACCTCAGCGCAGGGCTCCCTTCGGAGGCGGAGCACATCCTCGGCGATCTCGCACGCAGGGCCCGGGAGCTCAACGTTCCCGCGCCGCTGCTGGACCTCACCCTCATCCAGATCAGGGCCGGCCTGCAGCGCTGAACCCTTCGGCGCAGCTGCACGGAATGCAAGGAGCGAAGCCGGGCCTCCCAAGATCCCACCCACTCGGCCTAAGGAATTCACAGGTCCGCGGCCTACCATGGCCTTCATGAAAGCTGCCAGGGACGTCCGCTCAGCCGCCGTTGTGATTAACGCCGGATCACGCCGAGGGGCGGCACCCGAACTTGCGGTGGACACCATGCGAAAGGCAGGCGTGCCGATCTCCGCCGTGCACCACGTGCTGTCCGGGGCAGACCTGGCCGGGACGCTTGACCGGGTGCTTGCAGACGGGCACGACCTTGTGGTTGTCGGCGGCGGCGACGGGACTGTGTCCTACGCCGCGGGCCGGGTTGCCGGCACCAACGTGATGCTCGGCGTTCTTCCGCTGGGCACCGCCAACGACTTCGCCCGTACGTTGGAGATCCCGAACAATCTCGCCGAGGCGTGCGCCACCGTCGCCGAGGGGAAGGTGGTGGACATCGACCTCGGCCGGGCCAACGGCGAGCCGTTCCTCAACGTCGCGTCCGTGGGCCTGTCGGTGGCGGTCACCGAAGCCCTCAGCCCCCGCCTGAAGCGGATGATCGGGCCATTGGCCTACAGCATCGCGACGCTTCGGGCCTATGCCAGGCACCAGCCGTTCCGGGCCCGCCTCGAGTTCCCGGAAGGGGACCACGAGCCGATGGAGTTCGAGGACCTGCTTCAGGTGGCCGTCGGCAACGGCCGGCACTACGGCGGCGGCAACACGGTCTCCCCCACCGCCGGGATCGATGACCACATCCTTGACATCTACGCCATCCTGGCCGGCCCGCTCCGGGAACACGTGAGTATCGCACGGTTGCTCAAGGACGGAAGCTTCATCAAACACGACCGGGTGCACCACGTGACCAGCCGACACGTCCGGCTGGTCACCGAGCCGCCGCTTTCCGTGAACCTTGACGGCGAAATCGCCACCACCACGCCGGCAGACTTCACTATCCAGCGCAACGCCGTTCACGTCGTGGTGCCCCAAAGCAGCACCAGCGCATTGTTTGACGGACCGGGCGCCGCGGACTGGCCGCCCGTGTGAAAGCCAGCGGCCGCCGTCGTACTCTCACGACG
>NZ_JBHJZH010000006.1:32045-232691 GCF_042270935.1 Pseudarthrobacter sp. NPDC055928 | reverse complement strand
GCGCTGCTCCTCGGACAACGTACTTCTTCCATGCATAGAACTGCTCCCCGAAAGTCAGAACTGATTTCTCAGTCCAACTTTCGGGGAGCAGTTCACTATGTGCCGGCTCTTCGTGTTCCCGCTCTACCTTGAGCGCCCTTCGATTAGCAGCCTCACGAGTCCTATGGCTAGTCCAATTGGATCGCCCGACTGATCCAGCAAGGCTTGGGCTCGGGCGGCCGCATCGACCTTCACCACATCCGTGTTGACCAGGGGCGAGGAAAGTGGGTCTATCTTGGGCGGGCCGTCCACCAACACGTCCAACGAAATCGAGGATTGCCTCCGCAACAAAACAGGTGCGATCTCAATGCAATTAGGCGAACACAAAATTGACGGGGTAACCCCGGAAGAGTGTGCCGACACCATCGTCAGGTAGCCGTTTGGAAAGGAGATTCTGAGATTACGCTTGTCATCGAAATCAGCTGATGCAATGTCAGCAGGGCCGATATTCTTCAGCGTAATCTGCACTAGATAGGGATCGGTGACAGGCACCCCTGAGTAAGAGACCTGCAGGACTCCTGGTGCCAAACCTGTCCCAGGCATGAGCTGTACAGCATCCCACGTGAAGAGCAGCCGCCTTCTCCTGGTGCCGTACCTCCTGGCAACGGCGAAGCCAATAACTATCCCAACTACGGCTATAACGATGCCAATCAGCCATAACCACTCATTTTGTCCCCAAGTCATCCGACAATTCTGTGGTACTCAGCCTCACATTCCGCAATCGTGCAGGACGCGTGTTCGCCGGGGCTCACACTGATTCGGGCGTCCGCTGGCGCGGCCGGCTGTTGGGTCCAGGGGCCGCCGTCGCAGAGCTCCGGACCCCCTGGCCCTGTGTGTCTACGACGTTTTTTGGCTGCTGTCCTTCGGATTGTACGTGCCCGTTCCGGCCCCTCTAGCCCCTGTCGTTCCTCCCGGGGCCTGCGCCCCGAAAAAGTCTTCTCCGGCGCTCCTTCGTCGCTGATTTCCTCCGAAGATTTTCCGGGTCTTGCCCTGCGGGTAGACGGGCCTGCACGGGCACAGCTCCGCAAGCTTCGCCAGCAGCCAAAAAACAACGGGGGGAGAAGGGGAGCTGGCCGGTCACCTAAGCCGCCCCACACCCCTCACGTCTCTGCAAGGACAAAACCATGAACGATCGCATTGCACACGCAGCCCTGACCCGCCTGTTCGACCCAAACGACACAGTCGGACGGACCCTTGTTGGCAGGCTCGGCGCGTACGCCGCGCTACGGCTCGCCACCGGCGCCCAACCCGCCCACACCCTCCCGGACGTGACACCCGAAGAACTGGCCGACGCGCTGAAGCGCTGGGCGCCCCGCGTCCCGGATCTGGCCCCGGAGAAGGACCTGGCCACCATCGAACGCCTGGGCGGCGGTTTCCTGATCCCCGGCGACGAGCACTGGCCCACCGGGCTGGACGACCTCTCGGACGCGCCGTTTGGCCTCTGGCACCGGGGCACCATCGGGAACGGAATCCCCGACCCGACCAACTGCGCGGCACTGGCCGGCTCACGGGACTGCACGAGCTACGGCGCGGCCGTCACCGGAGACATCGCCTACAGCCTGGCCCAGCGCGGAATCTGCGTCATCGCCGGACTCGCCTACGGCATCGACGCCCACGCCCACCGCGCCGCACTGGCCGGAAGCACCGGCAACGGACCGGCCACCATCGCCGTCCTGGCCGGGGGACTGGACCGGGACTACCCGTCCGGAAACGCCGACCTCGCGGCCGCGATCCGCGCCAACGGACTCACACTCTCCGAGCTGCCCCCAGGATCCGCGCCCACCCGGTACCGCTTCCTCCAGAGAAACCGCATCATCGCGGCGTTGGCCGGGGTGACCTGCGTCGTGGAAGCACGCTGGCGCTCCGGGGCACTGAACACCGCCCATCACGCCAAAACCATCGCCCGGCACGTCGCTGCCGTCCCCGGCAGCGTCCATAGCGCCAACTCCGCAGGATGCCACCGGCTCCTGAAAGAAGGAGGCGCGGCACTGGTCACCGACGCGGCAGAACTAACCGAACTGCTCGCCAGCTAAACCCACCGGGGTGGCCGGTCTTACGGGGCCGGTCACCGCGGGGCGGTCCGCCGTCGTGGCCAGCTTGTGCTGGTGGTCGCCGGCGGCGGACCGCCAATACCGCAGTAACCAGGTGCCGGGTGGCGGCCGCCGGCGGCAAGCCAGGACTGGCAGTCTCGTTGGGCTGTCCGTGGCCCGGAGCGGAAGGTAGGCTCGCTGGGCTCGCCCTGGTTTGCGCTGCGCTCCAACCAGTTGATGGGCGTCCGCTGGCGCGGCCGGCTGTTGGGTCCAGGGGCCGCCGTCGCAGAGCTCCGGACCCCCTGGCCCTGTGTGTCTACGACGTTTTTTGGCTGCTGTCCTTCGGATTGTACGTGCCCGTTCCGGCCCCTCTAGCCCCTGTCGTTCCTCCCGGGGCCTGCGCCCCGAAAAAGTCTTCTCCGGCGCTCCTTCGTCGCTGATTTCCTCCGAAGATTTTCCGGGTCTTGCCCTGCGGGTAGACGGGCCTGCACGGGCACAGCTCCGCAAGCTTCGCCAGCAGCCAAAAAACAACGGGGGGAGAAGGGGAGCTGGCCGGTCACCTAAGCCGCCCCACACCCCTCACGTCTCTGCAAGGACAAAACCATGAACGCAACACCCACGCTCGAAATGCTCGACCCGGCAACCCTGACCGTCGATATCAACGTCCGGAAGGACGCGGCCCTGACCGCCGGTTTCATCGCCAGCATCAAGGAACACGGCGTGATGGAACCCGTGATCGCCCACCGCAAGGACGACGGAACCGTGCACGTCCTGATGGGCCAGCGCCGCACCCGCGCCGCCGTCGAAGCCGGACGGCCCCTGATCCCGGTCATGATCATCGACTCACCCGAGGAAGCCGAGCGCATCGTCACGCAGGTGGTGGAGAACATCCAGCGCGCCGAACTGACCGAAGCCGACGAAGCCGACGCCTACCACCAGCTGTCCTTGATCGGCGTCTCGGCAGCCGCGATCGCCAAGAAGACCGGACGGACCAAGACCACCGTCGAGAGCGCCCTCAAAGCCAAGTCCACCGAGACCGGGGCCGCCGCCCTGGGTAATGGCTACACCATCGAAGAAGCTTTGATCCTCGCGGAATTTGAGTCGGATGAGGAAGCCACTGCCGAGCTCGAGTCGGTCATCATGGACGAACCCGACATGCTCCTGCATGTCACCCAGCAGCTGCGCGATAAGCGGGACCGCGCCGCCGCGCTGGCGGCACTTAGCGCTGAGCTGGAAGCGGCCGGAACGATTGTTGTTCCGGAATGCGGTTACGGGGAGGACAGTGAAACGCTCCGTGTCACGTCCCTGAAAAGGGCAGACGGGGAACCGGCCACCGACGAGGACGCAAATGCCGTCTACATCGAAACGGACTATCGCGGCGAGCATTCCGCCGTCGCGGTCGTCACGGGCTGGAAAGAACGGGGCTTCACGCTCCGCTACTACAGCGGCTACGGCACGTCATCGGCTCCGAAAGGCCCTATGACTGAGGAGCAGAAGGCCGAGCGGAAGACGCTGATCGAGAACAATAAGCTGATGCAGTCCGCAACTGTGGTCCGGCGCGAATGGGTCAAAAACCTGCTGGCAAAGAAGCAGGCCCCCAAGGGCTGGCAGTACTTCACCGTCCACGCGATCACCCACCACTCCGAAACCGCCAGCGGATACGAGGGCAAGGTTGCCGCCGAGATGGCCGGGGTGAAGTTCGAAGAGTCCAACCAGTGGGCGTGGAATCCGCTCAGGGACCACGTCGCCAAGACGACCGCACGGCCGGAATTCGCACTGATTGCGCTGGTCTGCGCTGGGTATGAAAAGACCATCCAAAAGGACTCGTGGCGCTCACCCAGCCAAACCCACCGGGACTACCTGAACCAGCTGGTCCTCTGGGGCTACACGGCAAGCGAGGTCGAACAGATCATCATCGACAGCGGAGAAAAGGCCGAGACGGCCGGATAGACCACGGCTCCTGTGCCGGGCGGCGCATCCCGAACCCCGCCCGGCACAGGCCCCAGGCCAATCACCGCAGGAAGGCCCGGAACCTTCCAGAATTCGGGCGGTCCGCCGCCCAGGGCGAACCACCGCATCCACTCACCAGCGGCGGACCGCCGTCTGCGCCAGCAGCCAGGAACATAGAACAGGAGCCGCGCTCCAGCAACGAGGCTGGGGCAAGAACGCGGCCATCACTTCAGCTAGACTGATCCATAGATTTCTTGCAGAGAAACCCGAAAGGAGCCGGCACACGCCGGCTCCTTTCCGGGTTAACGGGGAGAGCCGGGCCCCATATTGATTTCAGCCCGGGACGTTCCGGGGATCGTTGCCGTAACTGTTCTTGGAGCCGATCTGGCCATCCTGGTTCCTGATCACTTGCTCCACCTTGTCAGCCTGGGCCGCTTCCCGGCCTGCGGCGACCGCTTCATCCTTGGTGGCGTAGCCGGCGCCGAACGCCCGGCTTGTGCCTTCGCGCTTGTTCTTCCATGCGCCGTCTTCGTAGTACGTCTCGATATCACTCTGGGCCATTAGTTATCTCCCTCTCAAGCGAACTTTCATGAATGGTGCAGACAGCGGAAAACCCCGCAGCACGAGTCAAGTTATGCGGGGTCTTCCTAAGCGCCGGCTCCGCATATTGGGGGTTATGCGGAGAAGCTCACCCAAACCCTAATAGAAAGCAAGCTTACTTTTCAAGACATGGCCATGGACGACCGCGAAGAATCCGGCGACGGGGCGGGTGGCCATCATCCGGCGGGGGAGTGGCGGCTCTTACCGCAGGCTCTATTCCGAGGACCAGGAGCGCGGGGCTAAACGCCCGTCAGCTGACGGACCCACCTGATCAAATCACTGCGGTTAATCTCTAAAAATGACAACAAAAATGCCTAGAATTAGCCATTAAACCTCTATTCATTCAGTTGAATGATTGCTAGAATGGAAGCAGCAAGTCAGGCAGGCGAACGAAACTAATTGAGATACGAAACCAGGTACTGAAAATGACTTCCTCACCCACCGGATACACGGTCTACACCAAACCTGAATGCCCGAACTGCGACAGGACCAAGTCCTACTTCGACGAGAAGGGCATCAGCTATACCGCCGTGGACATCACCGAAGTGCCGGCCGCGCTGGAGTACATCACCGCCGAGCTCGGCTACTCCCAGGCGCCCGTCGTGGTCAATAACTCCGATGACCAGGACCACTGGTCCGGCCTGCGCCGCGACAAACTCGTCCAGGCAAACATGAACCACACCGCACTGGCCACCGCCACCCACTAAGCCCCCAGCTGAGAATCCATCGGCCAGCACTATCCACCGACTCTCATCGCCCATACGCAACCAGCAGACAAGGAACGAAACCATGACCGGCGAAACCAGCATCACCCTGACAGGTAACCTCACCTCGGATCCGGAGCTCCGGTACACAACGGCCGGGTCAGCGGTCGCCAACTTCACGATCGCCTCCACCCCCAGGACCTTCGACCGGCAGGCCGGCGAATGGAAAGACGGGGACACGCTGTTCCTCCGCGCCTCGGTCTGGCGCGAAGCCGCCGAACACGTCGCCCAGTCCCTCACCAAAGGCACCCGCGTCATCGCCACCGGCATCCTGAAGCCCCGCACCTACGAGACCAGGACGGGGGAGAAGCGCACAGTGATCGAACTCGAAGTCGAAGACATCGGCGCCTCGCTCCGCCACGCGAACGTCACCGTCACCCGCTCCCACGGCAGCCGGACGGAACCGGCAAACGAGGCCGAACAGGATGGGCCGCACCCGGCCGACAATCTCACCATCAGCAGCACAGGCTACGCCGACGATGACCCGTGGTTCGGCAAGGACGCCAACCCCGAGGGACTGATCAACGCCGCACGCCGCGACTGACGACGTCAGAGCCGCCGCTTAGCTGACAAGCAACTGAGGACCCCCTTGCAGGGGCCGCCCAGTCACTTTGCTGATCGTCCAGGCGCTGCAGGGCTAACTCTGCAGCGCATCAGGGCTGTAACGAAGCCCAGGACGCGGGTGTGGCAATACCCCCGTCGGGACGGGCGTTCTCAATCCTCCAGTACTGCCCGGGCCCCGGCCGCGTCGTGGAGATCCGGCACGTAGGTCTCCTGCTCCTCGATCTTGCGGCGGTAGAAGTCGTGTGCGGCCTGTTTCGTGATCCCCAGCGCTTCGCCGACCTGACTCCAGGTCGCACCGGCTTCCCTGGCGGATTTCATGACGTACCACCGCCGGGCCGTGAGCAAATCGACCGCCCTGACGTTCGCGCGGAGCGCGTCCAGCGCGGTGGCCTCGGGCAACTGGTCCAGCGCGCCGGCCGCCACCGCGGCGTGCTCGGTGCCTGCGGTCTTCGCGGCAACCTCGCGCCTCGTCTCGGCGCTGTTGAAGGCATCCCACACCCCGATCAGGTCCCGGACATCGCCGGCCGCAAGCGTCTCTTCGACAGAACGTGGCTCATTCATGACGTCAAGATAGCTTGACCTGCCAGCGCGCGTCAAGTCACCTTGACGCGAGCACCGTCCGCGCGCATTCCCTATGCCCCTTCCCTTCTGAGCCTTCCCGTCCCTGGAACTGAAAGAGAGGGGAAGGGGGGATCCTGGCTGGCCCACGCTGATGTTCCCAAGGCCCCGCCCAGCCGCCGCCCGCGCCCTTGGGCCCCACGGGCGCCCGTATGCTGCCGAGCGCGGTGGCCACAGCTGCGGCGGCATTGCGTCCCAGTAGTAGGAGTAGTAGTTTTACTACTACTCCTACTACTATTTCTGGTTTTGAAGGGTCGCCGCCGTGACGTTGAGTGTGAAAGACCGTGTCTTTGCTGCTGCGGAGCAGATCAGTGCGGAGCGCCGCCCAACCGTGTCGACGGTGCGGGCGGCGGCCGGGGTGAGCAACGCCGACGCCACCCGCTATCTGAAGGAATGGATCGAGGAGAAGCAGGCCGCGGGGGGACAGGTCGCGGCGACGCCGGCGGTGCTGCTTGAGCAGGCGGCCCGGCTCGCCGGCGCGGTCTGGGCTGAAGCGTCCGGGGTGGCGAATGAGCGGCACGCCGCGGCCGAAGCCGTCTGGGTGCAGGAGAAGAAAGACCTGAACCAGGAGGTCGCCGAGCTGGTCGCTGACCTGGACAGGGTCACGGGCGAAAAGGAAGCTGCCGCAGCGGAGTCCGCGGCGCGGATAGCAGAACTGGAAAGCCAGGCCGCGGCGATGGGGGAGCAACTTGTCCAGGCCCGGACCGCGGAACGCGACGCGGCGGCCGCCGCGTCCGAGGCCGGCACGCGGGCAGCGGCTGCCGAGGCCAGGGCCGGGGCCCTGCAGGAGGCCCATGACGCGCTGCTGCAGCGCATCACGCCCGAAGCCCCTACTCAGGAGTCAACGCCGGAGGGGAGCCCGGATGCCTAAGGCGAAGAAGGTCGCGGCGTTCACGCCGTACTACACCGAAGAGCAGGCCGGGCAGGTCCGCGCGGCGTTCCTGGCCGCGGGGGAAGCCGAAGGCTTCGCCTCCATCTCCGACCTGATCGTGGCCGGTACGATGCGGGAAGTACGGCGGCTGCAGCGCCGGCACAACGAGGGCCGGAAATGGGATCCGGTCCCGGCCGGGACACTGCGCCCCGGGCAAAGAACACGCGGGGAACTCCAACACCGGAAGGAAGGCCTCTGAGATGGCGCCAAGGACAGGGAAGCCCACGGCAACGCCGGAGGCAGGTGGAAGGTTTTCCAGGATGCTCACGTTCGAGGACGTCAAATAGATCCTGAACATCGGAACGCCCATGCTGTATTCGCTGCTTCGCAGCGGCGAACTGCGGGGCGTGCAGATCGGCGGCCGCGGTTACTGGCGCATCAGCGAGGACGATCTCGCCGCCTACCTCGAGCAGGCCTACAAGGACACTCAGGAACGGATCGCCTCCGGGCAGATCCCGCCCGGGGATGAGGCGGCCGAGGACACGGGACCGGCATGATCTTCCTCTGGTTCATCGCCGGTTTCCTGGCCGTGTTCCTGATCGGCTGGATCATCCATGCCCTCACGCACCCGGTCCTGGCCGGCAGGGGAGCGCTGATCTTCCTGTGCAAGGCCGCCGGCGTCTCCGCAGTGCTCGCCGGGGTGGTGGTGTGGCTGGGACAGGACCTGCTGGCCGCGGTCCTGCCGTTCCTTCTCGCCGGAGCATTCTTCGTCTGAGCGAACCGGCTCGAACTGCGCTGGCACCGGGCGTAAGACATACCCGCGGGAAGGGGCCGATGGCTTGGACCGGTTCGGTCCAAGGTCATCAAGAGGCCCCGCCCGGGGGACTGCTGGCTGTGGACCGGCGCGGACGCCTATGACGGCCATGGCCGCTACCGGATCAGGACGCCGGGCCGACAACAGGCGGTCCGCCCGCAGCGCCACGCGCACGAACTGCTCACCGGTGAGCAGCTGCCGGCCCACGTGATACTTATGCGTGTCTGCGACAATCCGTTGTGCGCCCGCGCCACCGAAAACCAGGACTCACACCTGGTCCCTGGCACCCAGGCGATGCACCTCATCGACCGCTCACACAAAAGACGCCACGCCAACGCCCACTCATGGCCGTTTGGCGCGACCAACTTCGCCACCCGGTCACCGGAACTCCGCGATGCCCCGAAAGAGCATGGCTGGGACGAGTCACCGGCCCCTGATGTCAGGCGTCGACCCGGACGCCCCCACGCTCTTCTGACACGTCAGCACCCTGCCCGCCGTCGCCGGCGGCGTCAGTCTTCTTCGTCTTTGCGGTCGCGATGTCGATGCCGCGGACGAAGGAGACACTCACGTCCAGCAGCTCGGCGATGCCCTGGCGGGTTTCTCCGGTGTCGAGCATCTTCCTCACGGTGACCTTCGCAGCCTCACCCGTAGCCTCCGCGTCCCGCTTGGCTTTCGCGATCAGCTCCGCGGCTTCACGCTCAGCGTCCAGGACCAGCCGCTCCGCTGTCATCTGGGCGGCGTGGTAGTCCGTGGCCAGCGCCTGCAGCGTGGTCTCGCGTTCGCGCCGCTTCGCTGCCAGCTCCTCGGTCTTACGCCGCGCCTGAACGATCACTGAGTTGCGTGCTTTCCCTGCCATTGCTGTTCCCCCCGGGTGGTCCCCTTGATTCGATTGTCGCCACCCATTCTGGCAGAGACCACCGACCCCGCCCGCCTCACGGCTAGACCACGGCGTGCCGCACCCCGCCCGTCCACGACCGTGCGCCCTGGGCGGCCGCCGCGTGGACCGCGGCGCCACCGGCCCGGCCACACCCCGCCCCATGCGGGCCCTTGGACGCGCGGTCACGGACGGCCTGTGCATAACCCGAGCCGCACGAGTACCCACACCTCAAAGCTGACGCTTTTCATGTGGATACTCGCATGATTTCGGATGGACCGAATCCGACGTTTCTCGAACCGGTATTCGCGCGCTCACATCAGCTCAAAACGCCAAATCCAGTCACACCTCTTGCATTTCGAATAAACGAGGCCGATCCCGGTAGGATCGGGGTCATGATGTCGCTGCACGTCCTCAGTGCTGGCACCGGATACCTGTACTACGTGCAGGAGACCGCCAGCGGTGATGAACCGCGCGCTGAAGGCCGCCAGCTCGGGGACTACTACACCGTCGAGGGCCTCCCGCCGGGCCAGTGGCTGGGCCGCGGCACCGCGGCACTGGGCGTGTCCGGGAACGTCACCGAGGCGCAGATGGCCAACCTCTTCGGCCTGGGCCGGCACCCCGAGTACGAGGCCATCCTCGCCGCCGAACAGGGGAGCGGGCTGACGGAGAAGGCGGCTACCAAGGCCGCCGACAAGGCAGCGAAGCTGGGCCGGAAGTACTACGAATACAGCCCCAAGGACAACGCCCTCGCCCTGGCCATCCGCACCCGGGAGAGCGACTTTGAACGCATGCAGCACCGCAAACCAACCGCCGGCGAACGGCACCGGATGCGCTCCACGGCCGCCGCGGTCATGTTCAGGGAAAGCCACGGGAGAAACCCCGTCTCCACAGAGGAACTGGGCAAATACATCACCGCTCAGCTGCGCCCCCAGCAAAGCGCCGTCGCCGGTTTCGACCTGACCTTCACCCCCGTCAAAAGCGTCTCCGTGCTCTGGGCCCTCGGGGACGCTGACACCCGCCGCATGGTCGAAGACGCCCAGAACGCGGCCATCAACGACGCCATCACCTACCTTGAAGACCACGCCCTCGCGACCCGGCTGGGCACCAACGGCATCGCCCAGGCGTCCGTCAAAGGCGGCGTGATCGCCACCAGCTTCCGCCACCACGACTCCCGCCTCGGAGACCCGAACCTGCACCACCACGTCGTCGTGTCCAACAAGGTCCAGGACGCCAACGGCAACTGGAAAACCATCGATGGAAAGCTCCTGCACCGGAGCGCCGTCGCCGTGTCCGAGCACTACAACACCCGCCTGCAGGCCCACCTCGAAGCGGCGGGCATCGACTTCGAAGCCCGCCACGTCAACGGCTCCCAACAACCCGTCATGGAGATCGCGGCCGTCCCCAGGGAGCTCACTGCGCTGTTCTCCAAACGCAGCGAAGGGATCCGCGAATCCCTCACCGAACTGCGCCAGGCCTACGAAGAACAGCACGGCCACACCCCGGACCAGGCCGCCCTGATCAAACTCGCCCAGGCCGCCACCCTCGACACCCGGCCCGACAAAGCCGCCGCGAAAACCCTCGCCGAACACGCCGCCCACTGGCGCTCAGAGGCCCACACGCTGTTCACCGAGAAGGAACTGGCCGCGATCACCTCGGCCCGCAGTATTGCCGAACGGACCCCCGCGACCGGCGTTGACCTGGACGAAGCAGCCAGACAGATCATTACCGCCGTCTCGGACAAACGATCGACATGGACCGTGCAGAACGTCATGGCCGAAGCCAACCGCTGGGCCAAGGAATACGCCTCCGCCCACGGGCCCCTGCCCCCGGGAAGCGTCGAAGCCGTCGTGTCCCGGGGTCTGGTCAACGTCTCACTCCGCCTGACCCCGGACCACGTCCACGGCACCTTCGAGGCCCTCGCCCGCAACGCCGGCACCAGCGAATTCGTCCACCGCACCGACACCCTCTACACCTCCGCGAAAATCCTGCAGGACGAAAACCTGCTCCTCCGCGCAGGCCGGACAACCGTCATCCCCGCAGCCTCCGAGGAGGACTTCGAGGCCGCGGTCGCCGCGTACAACGCAGCCGTCGAAGCGGGGGAGAAGGCCCACCCGCTGGATGCCGGACAGATCGAACTGGCACGCCAGTTCGCGACCTCCCCGGCCCTCCTCGGTATCGGGATCGGCGCCGCCGGCACCGGCAAATCGACCGCGATGGGCCTGGTCCGTGCCGCCATCACCGCCGCCGGCGGCCGCGTCATCGGCCTGGCACCCTCGGCCATCGCCGCCGCCAACCTCGGCGAACAACTCGGCGTCACCGCAGCCACCACCGAAAAATTCCTGCTCATCAACCAGGACACCAACACCAACCAGACCGCCAAAGATGGGGGAGCGGCGGGCCCTTACACGGTGACCCCGGGCACCGTCGTAATCGTGGACGAAGCCGGGATGCAGGGCACCTCCAAGCTCGCCGACATCGTCCGGGTCGTCGAAGCCGGGGGAGGGCTCGTCCGCTTCATTGGCGATGACCGGCAACTCTCCGCCGTGCAGGCCGGCGGCGCGCTGCGCCTGCTCGTGAACGAAATCGGCGCCACCGAACTGGAAACCATCCACCGCTTCTCCAGCCCCGAAGAAGCCCACGCCTCCCTGCTGCTGCGCACCCCGACGGACCGGGAAACAGACCCCTTCGCCTGGTACAAGGACAACGGCCGCGTCCAGGCCGGCGACATCGACACCATCGAAGGACTGGCCTTCGGCGCCTGGCAGACCCGCCTGAACAACGGCGATGCCGCCGTCATCATGGCCCCCACCAACGACAGCGCCCAACGGCTCTCCGAACGCGCCCAGGCCTACCGCATCGCCGCCGGAAACGTCACCGGCACCGGCATCGGAGTCGAACTCCGCGACGGGTCCCGGGCCTGGGCCGGGGACCACATCGTGACCCGCCAGAACAACTCCGAACTGAAGACCAAACGCGGCCGCGACATCGTCAAAAACGGCGACCTCTGGACCGTGAACCAGACCCACACCGACGGCTCGCTGTCTGTTTCCCACCTCGGCCACGGCGGTACTGTCCGGCTTCCCGCCGAATACGTGGCCGAACACGTCCACCTCGGCTACGCCCTCACCACCCACCGGGCCCAGGGCATGACCCGGGACGCCGGGATCCCCATCCTCGATGCCGCCACCACCCGGGCCAACGCCTACGTCGCCGCAACCCGGGGCAAGGACGACAACACCCTCTTCGTCGCCATTGAACCTGGCCAGGACCGCGACAGCGTCCTCGCGGCCATCGCCGCCAACCACGGCACCGAACACGCAGCCCACGAAGCCATGGCCACCGAATACAACCGCATCAACTCACCCCTGACCCTCGCGGACCAATACCGCCACCTCACCGACGAAGCAGACAGCATCCGCATGGCCGCCATCGCCCGCGACGTCCTGGGTCCCGACGCGGACCGTTTCATCACCGCCGAATCATGGGGAGCCGTCGCCACCCACCTCTCCACAGCCGAAACCAACGGCTGGGACCCCGCCGGGCTGCTCCGCACCGCGGCCGGTGAACGCGACTTCGCCACCGCCGATGACCAGTCAGCCGTCCTCGCCTGGCGCGTCGAAAGGATCATCGACAAAGCCCCCGAACTCCTCGCCAAAGCAGGTGAACGGCCGCTCCAGGACCTCACCGACACCCAGCTCGCGGCCATCCGCGCCCAGGCCGAAGACGCCGCCCGGGCGGCCCGCGATATCGCCGCCCAAGAAGGCCCGCACCCGGCCGGGCACTGGACCAACCGCCGCTACGGACGCCTCACCGACGCGGAACTGGAACGCCGCATCTTCACCACCCGCTTCACCGCCCGCGAACAGGCCTCCATCAACGACCCCGCCGCGGCCCGCCGCGGACACCACCAGCTCCGCGCGCTCCAACACGAACACCGCATCCGCACCCAGCAACTCAAAGACACCCAACGCGCCGCCGAAACCATCGAACGCGGCACCCGCACCCCCTACGGCAACGACAACCCCGCCGCCCGGGCTGCCACCCTGCGCGCCGGCGGGCACGAAGCCATCGCCGCCCGCGCCCGCGCTGAGGAACGCCTCCGCACCCTCACCCCCCGCCCCGCCACTGCAGTGGAGGCGCCGGACAGGTTGCCCGAATGGCTCGCCCCCTCACGCGCCGCATTCAGCACCCACCTGCCCCAAACCTGGCGTGAAGAGCTCGAAGCACGACGGACAATCCTCGCCGCGCGAATCGATGAACGCGGCCACCTCCTCGCCGCCGAACCACCGGCCTGGGCCCAGAAGCTCGGGCCCGTCCCCGAACGCCCGGACGCCGCGCAGCAGTGGCGCGACACCGCCGCGCACATCGAACTGTTCCGCGCCCGCTACAACGTCCCCGAAACAGAAACCACCCCCGTGCCCGAACGCTTCAGGGCAGAAGAAGGCACCGGCCGGCAGCTGCACGAACAGGCCGTCACCGTCAGCAAACGCTCCCGCGTCCTGCCAGACTCAGCCACCGACCAGGACCGTGCCCTGGGCGCCCTCAGCGCCGTGGACCGCACCAAAGACACGCACGCCCCGACCACCCCTGCGCAGCAGGCCTCCGACGCGGACCGCCAGGCCAACGGCCAGGAACCTACCGCGATCACACCGCCGCAAACAGAAAAGCCGCGCCTCATGACCCGCATGGAAAAGATGGTCGCCGAACAGCAAGCCCGGAAGGCCGCGGAAGAGAAAACGTCTGAAGCCAAGGCTCCGGAAACTGATGCCCAGCGCCAGGCCAGACTGGCAGCGGAACAGGCCGTCAGGGACCGCCAACACAGCGACCGGTCCAGTGACCTCGACCTGTAGCCGTCGACGTCTGTTCTGGATGGATGACAAGAAATAGCAAGCTATGAGGCCGATGGCTTGGTTGCAGCAAAGAGGGGATGTCCCGGCTGGTGCTGGCCATCCCCTTTTGTGGTGTTTGGTGAGCGGTCCGTACGCCAGTTCTCGGGCTGGACCGGCGCACGTTCGGTCCTGACTCTGCGGCGTCAGCCGGTTTTCCGCCCTCGATTCTGCGTTTCCTGTGAGAGAAGGGCGCAGGGCCCACTCCTGATGAAAGTCCGTAAACCTGGCCCGGCGCAGGAAGACCCTGGCAGCCAGGGCCGGCAATCCCGCGAGGATACCTGCCTTCGCGAGCCTCATGCGGATCCCTCCGTCATGGCATCGCGATCGGTGTCGGGATCGACAACAGTCCGCAGTTGCACCTCCTCCATCCAGCAGATGCTTTCGACGCAGCCCGTGGGACGTCAGAGTGGGCACAAGGCTCAGGATGGAGGATTCTTCCGCAGGTACTGGCGGAGACCAGGAATGGCGTAGCCGACCTTTCCATGTCCAGCAGACTCGATAAGTCCCGCCGCGATGAGCCTGGTGCGATATTTCGCCACGAGCGTCGGCCGCGAACCGGTCCGCTGTACCAGGTCCGCGGCTGTTGAGGTGTTGTCATCCACGGCCATGGCGTGCAGGAACTCCAGGTCCTTTTCGGAGGCTGTGGCGAGTGCCGCTTCGATGACTACACGTTCGTTGCGTCGTACGGCGGCTGCGATGGCTCGGTCGACGGCATCGGAGGAGAGAGACGCATCATGGGTTTCGGCTTCCCTCCACAGGAAGTAGCCAACGAGTTGGATCAGGAACGGGTAGCCTCCGGTGGCAGCGGCTGCCCTGCGCACCAGGTCGGGCGTGATCCCGATTCCGGCGTTGCTGAACGTTTCGGAGAAAGACCTCTCGACATCGCGGACCGCTGCGGCATGGAGGTCGATCTTATCGGCCCGCCGAAGAAACGTCGCCACGCCCTCGTTCAGAAGGTCCGACACCGCGGACGGCAGGCCGGCAAAGATCAGCGCGATGGGTAGCCCGTCCTGGATGAAATGTTGGACATTGGCCGCTAATTGGGCAAGTTCAGCCCGATCGGCGGCGTGAATCTCATCCACGGTAATCAGCAAACCGGTCCCGCGCTCGTCCAAAAGCCTGAGGAGGCTCTCGCCCAGGTCACGCCAGTCCACCTGCCGTTCGGGCGTGAGCTGTGTGGTGAGGCCGAACCCGGCGACCGTCACCGCCGTAATGCGGCGACGGGACTCGGGACCGTCGCCGAGCTCTTGGGCAAGCCGGCGCATCTTTTCCCCGATTCGCCCCATAAACGCTCCCGTGGCGGTCTCGGAGACCACAGCCCACCCATGTTCCCGGGCTACGTCATGGGCGGCTCCCAGCATGACGGTCTTGCCGATGCCCCGGGCACCAGTGAAGATGGAGAGCAGACCTGGCGCACCGGAGCCCAGCCGCAGACCATACGCGAATTCATCCAGAAGCCCGGCCCGGCCGATGACCTCGGGCGGAGTGGCTCCGGCAGTCGGACGGAATGGATTCTCCACGTTGATCATGCCAACAAGTCTACGGGTGAATTTGGGTGAATTTGGTGAATTTGGTAGTTCGGGTGAATTTGGTGAACTCCGAACTGGTCTTGGCGACTACGGCTCCCGGGGCATCAACCTCATGACCATCCTGCAGTCCTGGTCCCAGGGCGTGGAAGTCTGCAACCTCGAAGGAAAGCGGAAGTTCTGGTCAGCATCCAATGTCAAATTTACGGTGGCGGCGTCTCTGAATTCGGGCCATCACCCAACGCCGGCAATTGTGCAACAAGCTGTTGCGCAATTGCCGAAGTACTTCAGCGTGGCCAGCTGTCAGGTTTGAATCTAAGACTGTGCAGAGGACACGTGCAGGAACGGCTTTCCGGACGCTATTCTGACGACCTTTTTACTCCCTGCCTGACGTCAGAATGGGGTGTGCCCAAACTTGGCAAGGAGCAGACGCACAATGTGTGCGCCGCTGGGCTTAATTTCACAATTGCCATCCCGAGTACTGGGCGGACGCGTACATTAACCCGAGTAAGGCAGTGGTGCCTAGAAGGCCTACAAACCAACCCTCGATAGCATCCTTCGCTTTAGCACGCGGCCGCCGAAGTTCATGCGGACGTCGGCGACGAATCACCATTGCATCCTTTGGAGCTACCTCATTTTGTTGCACGCTCTTTTTCCTACAATTGGTTCGCATTTTCAAAGACGCGATTCCCGGTAACTGGCTGTTGGCTCATAGAGGCGCCTTGGATCACCTGGTCACGCTCCACGGAAGAGGCCGAGTCCCAAAATTGATAACACTTGGGATCTTTGACCCGTCAAATGTCGGGGAATTGCAGCGCAACCCTCTCGGTGGATCTTGGGAGAGCTGCCGCTTACATATGAACGGTGGTTGGCATGTATGGCTCCCACTGATGTTCACAGTCGATAGCCCTTGGGCAGCCAGACACACGTGGCTTCATCGTCGTACACCGCGATCCGTCCCCGACCGCCGTCCAGCCAAACCCAAAAGACGGAGGCGTCCCGAGTTCGCTCTTCAACTTCTCCGACTGAAATTGCAGAGGCACCGCGCTGGACTATGACGTAGTGGCCCTCTTCCAATTGGTCCCACTGATTGGACGGAAGCTCCGTGCCCCTCTCGTAGGAGACGGGGGCTAAGAGCTCGCGCTTGTCCAGCGGCGTCATGACGACATTACCAGCCGCGCTCGGCGAGGCGGTGGGGCTGCGGGATCTCGTCGACGTTGATGCCCACCATGGCCTCGCCCAGACCGCGGGAGGCCTTGGCGATCACGTCGGGGTCATCGAAGAAGGTGGTCGCCTTCACGACGGCGGCGGCACGCTGGGCCGGGTTGCCGGACTTGAAGATGCCCGAGCCGACGAACACGCCGTCCGCGCCGAGCTGCATCATCATCGCCGCATCGGCCGGGGTGGCGATGCCGCCGGCGGTGAACAGCACCACGGGAAGCTTGCCCGTGGCCGCGATTTCCTTGACCAGTTCGTACGGGGCATGCAGTTCCTTGGCCGCGACGTACAGCTCGTCCTCCGGCAGGGCCGCGAGCTTGAAGATCTCGGCACGGATCTGGCGCATGTGCGTGGTGGCGTTGGAGACATCTCCGGTGCCGGCCTCGCCCTTGGACCGGATCATCGCCGCGCCCTCGTTGATGCGGCGCAGCGCCTCACCCAGGTTCGTGGCACCACAGACGAAGGGAACGGTGAAGTTCCACTTGTCGATGTGGTTGGTGTAATCGGCCGGGGTCAGGACCTCGGACTCGTCAATGTAGTCCACGCCCAGGGACTGCAGGACCTGCGCCTCAACGAAGTGGCCGATCCGGGCCTTGGCCATGACCGGCACGGACACGGCATCGATGATCGCCTCGATCATGTCCGGATCGGACATCCGGGACACGCCGCCCTGGGCACGGATATCGGCCGGAACGCGTTCCAGCGCCATCACGGCCACGGCACCGGCATCTTCGGCGATGCGGGCCTGCTCGACGTTGACGACGTCCATGATGACGCCGCCCTTGAGCATCTCAGCCATGCCGCGCTTCACGCGGCTGCTGCCTGTGGTTTGAAGATCTGGGGTTTGAATCATTGTGTTGCTCCTGTCAGGTGAGAAGCCATCAGAGATAGCGGAAGGGCGTTGAGCCTGTTGAAGGTATTGATGTGTAACCCGGCGAAGTCCGGTCCAAGGGCGAGACTGAACTGCTCGAGATCGAATGCGCCGTGTCTGAACTGCCGCCTCGCAAGAGGACCCAACCTCTTTATCGTGTGGAGGGACGCACCCACGCCGAGGCGGGAAGCAGCATCTATGAGCTCATCCCGCCCAAGTGGGCATGGTGCGCTTGCCCAGACTGGAAGGTTGATCCCGTCGTTCCGAAGCCGCTGAAGGTAGCTTCGGAGGATCTTTACGTCGAAGCAGAGCTGTGTCGTGATGTCGGCGGCCAGATGTTGTTTGGCAAGCAGTGCGTCGTAGAGGGCCGGGTTCGGAACATGCGGATGGACTTCAGGATGGCCGACAATTCCGAGCTGGAATGATCCGTTGCTCAACTCAGATATGTCTTCCATCAAGTGGAGACTTTCAGCGTATGGTCCTTCCTGTGCCCCATCTCCAGCCATGACAAGGATTCGTCCGATGTCGGAGCCAGCAAGGATGGCCAGAATTTTTCGAAGAAAGCTTGTGCTGGGGATCATCCGGGCCGGCAGGTGAGGAATGACCCGATAGCCTTGCCCCGACAACCTCGCCGCTGTCTCCAGAGTCTCGCTGATTCCGTGAGCGGGCACGCAGGAAATGGTGAGTTCTGATCGGGAAGGTAGGAAGCGTTTCACCATTTCCTCGGCATCACGGGAGGGCGCGATCTTAAACCGATAATTTTCCAAGGGAGGATCCTTTCCTGGAATCTTTCCGGATGATCGTGCTGGCTTCCTGGCGGGTAGTGCCTGAGCTTTCGATATGGGCGAGTTCGGCGGGGATTTCCCAGCCTTTCTTGCGCATTGCGGTGGCCCAGAGCCGGCCGGCGCGGTAGGAGGATCGGACCAGCGGCCCGGACATGACGCCGAGGAACCCGATTTGGTCGGCTTCCTGCTGGAGGTCTGCGAATTCCTCCGGTTTGACCCAGCGGTCCACAGGGAGGTGGCGTTCGGACGGGCGCAGGTACTGGGTGATGGTGATCAGGTCACAGCCGGCCTCGTGCAGGTCACGGAGGGCTTCGGAGATCTCTTCGCGGGTTTCGCCCATGCCCAGGATCAGGTTGGACTTGGTGACCATGCCCAGCTTCCGGCCCTGCGTGATGACATCCAGCGACCGGTCATACCGGAATGCCGGGCGGATGCGCTTGAAGATCCGCGGCACGGTCTCGACGTTGTGCGCGAAAACTTCGGGCTTGGAATCGCAGATCGCCTCGATGTGCTCAGGCTTGCCGGAGAAGTCCGGGATCAAAAGCTCGACGCCGGTGCCCGGGTTCAGTTCGTGGATCTTGCGTACGGTCTCGGCATAGAGCCAGACGCCTTCGTCGGCGAGGTCGTCGCGGGCCACACCGGTGACGGTGGCGTAGCGCAGCTGCATGGCCTGCACGGAGCGGGCCACCTTGGTGGGTTCGAACATGTCCACCGGGGAGGGCTTGCCGGTGTCGATCTGGCAGAAGTCGCAGCGCCGGGTGCATTCGGACCCGCCGATCAGGAAGGTGGCTTCCTTGTCTTCCCAGCACTCGAAAATGTTGGGGCAGCCGGCCTCCTCACATACCGTGTGCAGGCCTTCCTTCTTGACGAGGTTCTTGAGCTGGACGAACTCAGGGCCCATCTGGACCTTGGCCTTGATCCACTCCGGCTTACGCTCCACCGGAGTGGCCGCATTTCGCTGCTCAATACGCAGCATCTTCCGGCCTTCTGGTGCCAGTGTCATTGTTCTCTTTCCTTCAGCATTCGACGACGTTGACGGCGAGGCCGCCCATGGCGGTTTCCTTGTATTTGGAGCTCATGTCCTTGCCGGTTTCGCGCATGGTCACAATGACTTCGTCGAGGGACACCCGGTGCGTGCCGTCGCCCCAGAGCGCCATCTTCGCGGCATTGATGGCCTTCGCCGCGGCAATGGCGTTCCGCTCAATGCACGGCACCTGGACAAGCCCGCCGATCGGATCGCACGTCAGGCCCAAATTGTGCTCCATCGCGATCTCCGCCGCGTTCTCCACCTGTGCAGGGGACCCGCCCATCACCTCGGCCAGGCCCGCCGCGGCCATCGACGACGCCGACCCAACCTCGCCCTGGCAGCCCACCTCAGCACCCGAAATCGATGCCTGCTCCTTGTACAGCACCCCGACGGCACCGGCCGTCAGCAGGAACTTCACCACGACGTCGTCGCGGTCCTCCTGCGTGGCGTTCTCCATCCCCGGCGCGAAATGCAGCGCGTAGTACAGCACCGCGGGGATGATCCCGGCAGCACCGTTGGTGGGGGCCGTGACCACCCGGCCGCCGGACGCGTTCTCCTCATTCACGGCCAGGGCAATCAGGTTCACCCATTCCTGCCAGTACTTCGGATCCCGGTACTCGGGGTCATGGTCCCGGCTTTCCTTCAGCAGCCGCTCATGCCAGTCAGGCGCACGACGGCGGACCTTCAGCCCGCCGGGCAGCAAGCCTTCGCGCTTGAGGGACACCTGAACGCAGCTCTCCATGACGGAATAGATGTGGAGCAGTCCTTCCCGGATCTCCTGCTCGGAGCGGGAGGCTCGTTCGTTGACGAACATGACCTCGCCGATGGACAACCCCTTGGACTGGCAGCGGCCCAGCAGTTCGGCGGCGGTTCGGAACGGCAGCGGAAGCTCCTTCTTGGACTCCTCGAGCTCCTGCTGTGCCGCATCCTCCTCGCCCTCACGGACGATGAACCCGCCGCCCACGGAGAAGAAGGTGGCCGTGTGCAGTACATTTCCGTCCGCATCGGAGACGGCGAAAGTCATGCCGTTGGTGTGCCGCGGCAGGATGGTCAACGGCCGCAGCACCATGTTCTTCACGCCGTAGGGCAGCGGCACACCAGTGCCCTGCCCAGCACCGGCCAGCTGCAGGGTGCCCGTCTCGGCGATGGCAGCCAGCCGCTCCTCCACCTCGTCAGGGAGGATCTTCTCGGGATGGAAGCCCTCCAAGCCGAGAAGGATCGCCGTCATCGTCCCGTGCCCGTGGCCCGTCGCGGCGAGGGAGCCGTACAGGTCAACCCGCAGGCTCGCAACGTCCCCCAGCTTCCCTGACGCCTGAAGCTCCTCTGCGAACACTGCAGCAGCCCGCATGGGACCCACAGTGTGTGAACTGGAAGGTCCAATCCCGATCGAAAAAAGATCAAAGACACCAACAGCCATGCGCTTGGTTCCTAACTGGATGATCGTTGCAGGTGAGGTGAGGAGCAGCGATCCCACCCAGGCACTAGCCCGGTGGGACCGTTGAAATCTAGGCGAGGTTGGCAACCGAGGGGTAGAGCGGGTGGGCTTTGGCGAGGGCCTCTACGCGGTGACGCAGGCCCGAAAGGTCCGTGCCGGCGTCGGCCATCAAAGCCTCGGCGATGATGTCGGCGACCTCGCGGAACGCTGCTTCGCCGAAGCCCCGGGTGGCCAGCGCCGGGGTGCCGATCCGCAGCCCGGAGGTGACCATCGGCGGGCGCGGGTCGAACGGCACAGCGTTCCGGTTGACGGTGATGTCGATTTCCGCGAGCCTGTCCTCGGCCTGCTGGCCGTCCAGTTCGCAGTTCCGCAGGTCCACCAGGACCAGGTGCACGTCGGTGCCGCCGGAGATCACATTGATGCCCTTGGCGGTGACATCCGGCTGGACCAGGCGGTCGGCCAGGATCCGGGCGCCGGCCAGGACGCGTTCCTGGCGTTCCTTGAACTCGGCGGACGCGGCGATCTTGAACGCCACGGCCTTGCCGGCGATGACGTGCTCCAGCGGCCCGCCCTGCTGGCCCGGGAACACTGCCGAGTTGATCTTCTTGGCGATGTCGGCGTCGTTGGTCAGGATGATGCCGCCGCGCGGACCGGCGAGGGTCTTGTGCGTGGTGGAGGTGGTGACGTGCGCGTGCGGCACTGGGGAGGGGTGCAGCCCGGCAGCGACCAGCCCGGCGAAGTGCGCCATGTCCACCATCAGGTAGGCACCCACGGAATCGGCGATCCGGCGGAACTCGGCGAAGTCCAGCTGCCGGGCGTACGCGGACCATCCTGCGACGATGAGCTGCGGCTTGTGCTCCTGGGCCAGGCGATCCACCTCGGCCATGTCGATCCGGTGGTCCTCCTCGCGCACCTGGTACGGGATGACGTTGTAGAGGCGGCCGGAGAAGTTGATCTTCATGCCGTGGGTCAGGTGGCCGCCGTGGGCGAGGTTCAGGCCCATGATGGTGTCGCCCGGCTTGATCAGCGCGTGCATCACCGACGCGTTCGCCTGCGCCCCGGAGTGCGGCTGCACGTTCGCGAACCCGGCACCGAAAAGGGCCTTGACCCGGTCGATGGCCAGCTGCTCAATCACGTCAACGTGCTCACAGCCGCCGTAGTAGCGCTTGCCCGGGTAACCCTCGGCGTACTTGTTGGTCAGGACCGAGCCCTGCGCCTGCATCACTGCCACGGCAGTGTGGTTCTCCGAGGCGATCATTTCCAGGCCGTCACGCTGGCGGCCCAGTTCGTCGTCGATCTTGGCCGCGAGCTCCGGGTCCAGGACGGACAGGTCCGCATCCAGGCTGGGCGAGACAACCTGCTCAAATAGGACCGTGCGTGTGACTGCTGCCCCGGCGGCGCTCACAGCTCGCCGCCGTTGGCAGTTGCGTACTCTACAGCTGACATGAGTGGGCCTTTGGACTCCACGGCCACCTTGAACAGCCAGCCCGCACCGTATGGATCGTTGTTGATCAGGGCGGGGTCATCGACGACGGCGGGATTGACTTCGGTGACCTCGCCGGTCACCGGGGCGTACAAGTCCGAGACGGACTTCGTGGACTCCACCTCGCCGCAAGTCTCACCGGCCGTAACAGTGGACCCTACTTCGGGCAGGTCGACGTAGACGATGTCGCCGAGTGCATCGGCAGCCACGGCGGAAATACCAATCCCAACAGGGCCAGACCCGTCAAAGGCAACCCACTCGTGCTCGGCGGAGTACTTCAGTTCAGCAACTACTTTGCTCATGTTGTTCAATCCTTAGCGTTTTGATGTCAAAAGTGAGAGAGCGTCGGAGGGGTTACTCGGTGCGCTTGTAAAACGGCAGCGCCTCTACTTCGAAGGGCTCGGCTTTCCCACGGAGGTCGATGTCGAGGACGGTGCCGGGTGCTGCGTATTCGACATCGACGTAGGCCATGGCGATCGGGTAACCCAGGGTGGGGCTCGGCTGGCCGGAGGTCACCTCGCCGACCACGGCGCCGTCCTTGAGGACCGGGTAGTGGCTGCGGCCGGCGCGGCGGCCAAGACCTTTGAGGCCCACGAGCCTGCGTCCGGCGGTGGCACCGGCGCCGGCTGCTTTGAGTTCGGCCAGGGCGGCCTTGCCGATGAAGTCAGATTCCTTGGCGAGCGAGACAACCGGGCCCAAGCCCGCGGCGTAGGGGTTGCCCTCGCGGGAGAGTTCATTGCCGTACAGCGGCATGCCGGCCTCTAGGCGCAGCGAGTCGCGCGAAGCGAGACCGGCAGGGATGAGTCCGTGCCCGGCACCAGTTTCCAGCAGTGCCTCCCACAGACCCGGGGCGTCTTCGTTGGGGATGTAGATTTCGAAGCCGTCCTCGCCGGTGTACCCGGTGCGGGCCAGCAGCAGATCCTGTCCGTTAATTTCCACCTCAACGGCCGCATAGTACTTCAGCTCAGTCACCAGTGAGTGCTGCCCGGACGGGACTAGGGTCAGTAGGATGGCCTCGGCATGCGGACCCTGGACAGCAATAAGGGAAGTCTGGGCGGAGACGTCTTCAACGGTGACGTCGAAGCCGCCTTCTTTGCCGGAACGGGCCCTCTCGGCGAGTGCGGCGGCCACCACTGCGGCATTGCCGGCGTTCGGGACCACAAGGTAGCTGTCGTCGGCCCGACGGTAAGAGATCAGGTCATCGATGATGCCGCCGTCTTCCTGGCAGATCAGCGAGTACTTGGCTTTGCCCACGGGCACGGCTGACAGCTTGCCGGCCAAGGCGTAGTCCAGTAATGCTGCGGCGTCCGGGCCGGTCACCCACACTTCACCCATGTGGGAGAGGTCGAACAGGCCGGCGGCGTTGCGGACGGCGTGGTGCTCGGACAGCTCGGAAGCGTATTTGAGGGGCATCTGCCAGCCGCCGAAGTCGGTGAAGGAGGCGCCGGCTTTCTTGTGCTCTTCGTAGAGAAGCGGTGTAGTTCTCTGTCATCACAGAATCCTCTTAGTTTTCGAATTCGGAAAGGGGAGGGCAGGAGCAGACCAGGTTGCGGTCCCCTGCGGCGCCGTCGATGCGGCCCACGGGCGGGAAGTACTTGTCCTGCCGGAGTGTGTGGACTGGGAAGGCGGCCTGCTCGCGCGGGTAGGCACGGTCCCAGTTGGAGGAGACGACGGCGGCTGCGGTGTGGGGTGCGTTGCGCAGCGGGGACTTCTCCACGGTGAAATCGCCGTTGGCCACCTGGTCGATTTCCTGGCGGATGGTGGTCATGGCTTCGATGAAGCGGTCTATCTCCGCGAGGTCCTCGGACTCGGTGGGTTCCACCATCAGGGTGCCCGCCACCGGGAACGAGAGCGTGGGGGCGTGGAAGCCGAAGTCGATGAGCCGCTTGGCCACGTCCTCCGCGGTGACGCCGGTCAGGGCCGTCAGGTCGCGTAGGTCAAGGATGCACTCGTGCGCCACCAGGCCGCTCTCCCCCGTGTAGAGGACCGGGAAGTGCTCATTCAGCCGCGAGGCGATGTAGTTCGCGGCGAGCAGCGCGGACTTGGTGGCTTCGGTCAGGCCCGCACCGCCCATCAGCTTCACGTACGCCCAGGAGATCGGCAGGACACCGGCGGAGCCGAAGCGGGAGGCCGAGATGGCAACACCGTGCCCTGTCTCGTGGGCGGCCTTGTTGGCATCTCCCGGCATAAACGGTGCCAGGTGCGCCTTGGCTGCGACCGGTCCGACGCCGGGTCCGCCCCCGCCGTGGGGGATGCAGAAGGTCTTGTGCAGGTTCAGGTGGGACACGTCGCCGCCGAACTTTCCGGGCTGGGCAAGCCCGACGAGGGCGTTGAGGTTGGCGCCGTCAACGTACACCTGGCCGCCCGCGGCATGGATGGCGTCGCAGACTTCTCGGACATCGGCGTCGTACACGCCGTGCGTGGATGGGTAGGTGATCATGATCGCGGACAGTGCGTCCTTGTGCAGCTCGATCTTGGCGTTGAGGTCGGCGTGGTCGATGGTGCCGTCGGCCGCCGTGGCCACCACAACCACCTTCATGCCGGCCAGAACGGCGGAGGCGGCGTTGGTGCCGTGGGCCGAGGCCGGGATCAGGCAGACGGTGCGCTGCGCCTCGCCGCGGGAGTGGTGGTAGCCGCGGATGGCCAGCAGCCCGGCGAGTTCGCCCTGGGAGCCGGCGTTGGGCTGGATGGACACCTGGTCGTAGCCGGTGATTTCGGCGAGGTCAGCTTCCAGGCCGGTGATGAGTTCGCGCCAGCCTTCGGTCTGGGAGTCCGGTGCGAACGGGTGGATGGAGGCGAATTCGGGCCAGGAGATGGCTTCCATTTCGGCGGTGGCGTTCAGCTTCATGGTGCACGAGCCCAGCGGGATCATGGTGCGGTCCAGCGCCAGGTCCCGGTCGGAGAGGCGGCGGATGTAGCGCAGCAGTTGGGTCTCGGAGCGGTGCGTGTTGAACACCGGGTGCTGCAGGTAGGAGGAGGTGCGCAGCACAGACTCCGGCAACTCGAAGCCGTCAGCCTGCACGACTGGACCGGCGCCAAAGGCGACGACGACCGCGGCGAGGACCTCCGGCGTCGTGGTTTCATCCACCGACACGCCCACGGTGTCCGCGTCGATGAAGCGCAGGTTGATTCCCCGCGCCTCGGCGGCCGTGATCACCTTGTGGGCCTTGCCGGGCACGCGGACGGTGAGGGTGTCGAAGAAGGAGTCGCTCACCAGTTCCCGGCCGGCGAACTTCAGCGTGGCGGCGAGGGCACGGGCGTTGCTGTGGACGGTCTCCGCTATCGCTTTGAGACCATCAGGACCGTGGTACACCGCGTACATCGAGGAGACGATGGCCAGCAGCGCCTGCGCCGTGCAGATGTTGGACGTGGCCTTCTCGCGGCGGATGTGCTGCTCGCGGGTCTGCAACGCCAGCCGGTACGCGGGCACCCCGGCGTTGTCCTTCGACACGCCGACGATGCGGCCCGGGAGGGTGCGTTCCATACCATCGCGGACGGCCAGGTAAGCGGCGTGCGGTCCCCCAAAGAACAACGGCACGCCAAAGCGCTGAGTGGAGCCGACGGCGATATCCGCGCCCTGCTCGCCCGGCGGGGTAATCAGGGTGAGGGCCAGGAGGTCGGCGGCAATGGTGACCCGGGCGCCGCGGTCCTTGGCCTCGGCGATAACGGCGGACTGGTCCCAGACCCGGCCGGAGACGCCGGGCTGCTGCAGGACCACGCCGTTGATGTCGCCGTCGGGCAACCCGTTGGTCAGGTCCGCGACCTGCACCTCGAAACCGAGCGCCTCAGCCCGGCCCAGCACGATGGCGATCGTCTGCGGGAGGCAGTCGGCGTCCAGGACGGTCTTGCCGTCCTTGGCAGTCTTGTTCTTATTGGCCCTGCGCATCAGAAGCACGGCTTCGGCGACGGCGGTGGCTTCGTCGAGCAGGGACGCGTTGGCGACCGGCAGGGCGGTGAGGTCCTGGACCATGGTCTGGAAGTTCAGCAGCGCTTCCAGCCGGCCCTGCGAGATCTCGGGCTGGTAGGGGGTGTAGGCGGTGTACCAAGCGGGGGCTTCGAGGATGTTGCGGCGAATCACCGGCGGGGTGACGGTGTCGTAGTAGCCCTGGCCGATCATCTGCACAGCGGTTTTGTTCTTGGCCGCGAGCTTGCGGAGCCCGCCGAGGACCTGGACTTCACTGAGTGCGCTGTCCAGGGTGAGGGGCTTTTCCTGGCGGATGGAATCAGGGACCGCGCTGTCAACGAGGCCATCAACGCTGTCGTAGCCGACGGCCTTGAGCATGGTGTCGATGTCGGACTGACGGCGGGCGCCGATATGGCGGTCTGCGAAGGTCGTTGGATTGGATTGAATGGTCATGAGGAACTCCAGGTCTGGCCGGCCACGGGTGGCACAACATGGTTGGGTTCCTCCCCGCTCTGTATTGGACCTGAGAGATTCCGCGAACGTGGTAGTCCGCTTGCACCGACGGTGAGCCCGGCTGCCCGGGCTGCTTTCCAGAGTTGCCTAGCCGTGGCGGTACGTGGGCCTGAGAGATTCCTGGGGAGGATTTGCTCCTACGGCGCCTGCCCGGTGATGACGGGAGGACTCTCCCGCCACGGTTCAAAAGGCTATTGAAATTTTAGGTGATTCGCTTCACACCGTAGATGAGGCACAAGGACGTACGCAAACGAGGTTTAGCACTTCTGTACCTTGTGAATATTCCCTTTCATCTACCCTCATTGATCAAGTCGGGCCGTACTTGTTGTACTGGCAGTCACCTGAATGCCCAAGGTCCCCTGGCCGCTTCCAAACCGACCAGCGGTAAAAACCCAGAACGAGGCCTTAATCGAATTATGTCGACGACAGAAGAAACCCAACAGTTAGATTCTCCACTTGCGCCGGAGTGGCTCACGGTTCCCAACGACTCAAACCACCTGAATCCCTCGATTTGGGCCCAAGGAGTGTCTCGATCGGAGGCAGGAGAAATTACAGTGGCCGGCCTGCCCGTCTCTGAGCTGGCTGAACAATTCGGGACTCCCGCATACATCGTCTCCGAGGACCACTTCCGCAGCCGTGCCCGGGCTTTCCGCGACGCGTTCAACGAGGCGTTTGCCTCTCTCTGCGGCGGAGTAGATGTCTATTACGCGGGAAAATCGTTCCTTTGCACAGAGGTAGCCAAGTGGGTGGCGCAGGAAGGGCTGCGACTGGACACGTGCTCAGCAGGCGAGCTGGCGCTGGCAGCCCGAGCAGGAATCGACGGTTCCAAGCTGGGTCTTCACGGCAATAACAAGTCTGACAGCGAGATAAACCGGGCGCTCGATATGCGCGTCGGGCGGATTGTCGTCGACAGCCTTCAGGAACTTGAGCGCGTCGCGGAGATTGCACGGGTTCGGGGCGTCCGGGCTCCCATCCTCTTGCGGCTTACCCCCGGCGTACACGCGGAAACGCATGAGTTCATTGCAACTGCCCATGAGGACCAGAAGTTCGGCTTGTCCATGGCTTCAGTCCGAAGTGATACTTCCCCCGCCGAGCAGGCTGTCGCCACTGCTCTGGGACATCCCAGCCTCCAGCTGCTCGGTGTCCACTGTCATATCGGCTCCCAAATCTTTTCCCCTGCAGGCTTTGCCCTTGCCGCAGAGAAGCTACTGACCTTCATCGCCTCAGTCCGGGACCTTCACGGCGTATCCCTGAAGGAGCTGGACCTAGGCGGTGGATACGGAATCGCCTACACCGAAGTGGATCATCCCCAAGATCCCAAGGAACTGGCGAAGGCGATGGCGGAAGTAGTGGGCAAGACCTGCCGGCAGCTGGGAATCGATGTTCCGCGAATCTCCATCGAGCCTGGTCGCGCCATCGTGGGAAGTTCGACGTTCACTCTCTACGAAATCGGCACCCTGAAAACTATCCAGGTTGAACACAGCGGAGATGTGTTCGAGCGCCGTTACGTGTCCGTGGACGGCGGCATGAGTGACAACCCCCGGCCTGTGCTCTACGGAGCGGCATACTCCGCCGCCCTGGCTTCCCGGCGCTCAGACGGACCTTCGGTGCTGTCACGGGTAGTCGGACGACATTGTGAGAGCGGCGACATCGTTGTCAAAGACACTTATCTTCCCTCCGACCTCAGGCCAGGAGACCTCATTGCAGTCCCCGGGACCGGCGCGTACTGCTGGGTTTTGGGAAGCAATTACAACTACACCCCACGGCCTCCTGTCGTCGCCGTTTCGGAAGGGAAAGCGCGTCTCATCGTCCGCGGTGAAACCGAGGAGGACCTTTTCCTCCGTGATGTCTCGTGCTGACTCCGTCCGCCCCAGCCGCTTTCCCGATTACTTCGCTGGTTCGAAAGGCCGACTCCTGAAATGACAGACTTTTTAGCCGCATCTGAATCCCGATCATCACGTCTGTCCCAGAGCATTTCTTATAGGAAGGGACACGGAACAGGGAACGACTTCGTTCTGATAGCAGATCCGGAAAGCGATCTTGAGATCAGCGCCGCGATGACTTCCCAGATCTGCGACCGGCACAGGGGAATAGGCGCAGACGGTCTCATCCGCGCCGTCCGGTCCAAACATATTCCTGAAGGACAGGAGCTCCTCACATATGCACCCGAGGCGGAGTGGTTTATGGACTACCGCAATGCCGACGGGACACTGGCCGAAATGTGCGGCAACGGCGTCCGTGTGTTTGTTCATTTCCTGCTTACAACCGGGCTGGCAGACCTTCCTGCCGGTTCTGCAATCACAGTGGGAACCCGGGCCGGGGCTAAGAAAGTCAGACTGGTCGGGACGGACTATGAGATCGACATGGGGCCCTGGCGAAAAGCCTTCCCGGAGCGGAGCACCGCTGACGGCACTGACTCTGTAGTCTCTGTTCCCGGTATTGAAGTGCAACGTGGGGTTTCCATCGACATGGGTAACCCGCACACGGTTGTGATTCTGCCTCCCGATACACCCCTTGCTCCACTCAACCTGACGGTCGAGCCCCACGTCAGCCCACGTCCGCGGCGGGGAACCAACGTGGAATTCGCCTCACTGGATGAACCGGAGAACCCGGAACTTCCCCGGGTTATCACCATGAGGGTGTACGAGCGTTCCGTTGGAGAAACGCAGGCCTGCGGAACAGGGGCCTGTGCGACAGCGATCGCCGTTCGTCTCGTATCGGGTCTTCAGGATGCCCAGTGGACAGTACACATGCCCGGTGGACCTGTACTGGTGCGCTTCCAGAAGGAACGGGGGAGGGGAGGAGCCGTACGCGAGCATGTCTTCCTGCGCGGTCCCGCCAAGATGGTCGCGAACGGCACCATTGACCCCGAAATGTGGGACTTTCCGCAAACTGGCACTGACAATGCAGAAGAACTCCTCGAGGTGGCAGGATGAGCACCCAGCCGGATTCATTGGCGCCAAGCAGACAATTCGGGCTCAGTCTTCCTGACTACCCATGGGATGCCATGGCCCCTTATAAAGCCATAGCGGCCAAGCATCCGGACGGGCCGGTAGACCTCTCTCTGGGCACGCCCGTGGACCCGACCCCGGATGTGGTTCGCGAGGCGCTGATCCGTTCAGCTAACGCCCCTGGCTATCCCGGGGCGCACGGCACCGCTTCCCTTCGGGAAACCATTGCGCAGTGGTTTGCCCGGCGCCGTGGAGTCGAAAACCTCGACCCCCAGAGCATCATGCCCACGGTAGGCTCCAAAGAGCTCATCGCCTGGTTGCCGTTCATGCTGGGTCTTGGCCCACAGGACGTCATCGTACGACCAAGGATCGCCTACCCAACCTATGACATCGGAGCCAAGTTGTGCGGGGCTACTTCAGTGGCCTGCGACTCTCTGGAGGAGTTGGACCCGGCGTTGCTGCGAAGGGTCCGTCTGGTGTGGATCAACTCCCCGGGGAACCCCACAGGCCAGGTCCGCGATGCGGAGTCGATGAAGACCATCGTCGCCCAGGCGCGGGAGATTGGGGCCGTCGTTGCCTCCGACGAGTGCTATGCGGAGCTCGGTTGGGATTCCTGGGACATGGGTAACGGCGGCAGGCGCGTCCCCTGTGTACTGGACCCCGATGTTTCCGAAGGCTCCAACCAGGGCCTTCTCTCACTGTATTCGCTGAGCAAACAATCGAACCTCGCCGGATACCGGGCCGCGTTCGTCGCTGGTGACGACAAGATTATGGCCAGTCTCCTCAACACCCGAAAACATGCAGGCATGATCGTTCCCTCTCCGGTCATGGCAGCGATGGAAGCGGCTCTGGATGATGAGGAGCACGTACGCATCCAAAAAGATGCCTACCGTCGGCGCCGGCAAATCCTGCTGCCGGCACTACGGGAATCCGGCCTGAAGGTGGAGCACTCAGAGGCAGGGCTGTATCTCTGGGCCACCGCCGGCCAGGACACGTGGCAGACCGTACAGTTCCTGGCGCAACTGGGAATCATAGTTGGCCCGGGAAGCTTCTACGGCCTAGCCGGCGACGGCTATGTGAGGTTCTCGATCACCGGGTCCGATGAACGTGTCGCTTCCGCTGCTCAAAGGCTGAAAGCCGCTCAACTGCCGATAGCCAACCATTCCTGAACGGGTACGTACCGCATTGCCCTTCCGGTTACTGTGGTGGCCCGAGGGCACCAAGAAGGACCCGGCTCGCTTAGGTTTGCTGGGAACAACTGGCAGGGCAACTGTGGCTTGCTGCGCCAGGCCGGACCTCTCAGTGAGTGCATGCATTCGCTACGTCTCCGGGCCCAGATATGCCTGCTCCATAAGTTCGGTCATCCACGGCCGGGCCCCGCGGTGGAGAACCATTCCCTCGGGCAAGCCATCGACGGAGGCGTCCCTACCGGATGCGTTTATGGTGACAGGTCCGGCGCCTGTCGGCGCGTTGCTGATGTGCAGGTCGCCGAAGGATTCCGGGAGAACGGGATCCAGCCACAGGCCGCCGAGGGAAACGTACGCGTCGTAGCGCATGAGGCTCGTCATCAGGAAAATCGGCGTAGTTGATGCCCAGGCCTGCGGAGAGCAAGCCGTCGGGTAGGGGACGGGCTGCCGGAACTGTCCGCGGTCAAAGCCGCAGAACAGTTCCGGCAACCGGCCGTCTGAGTAATCTGCAGCTTCGAGGAGGGCCGTGGCTATCCGCTGCGCTTCGCGCACGAACCCGTAGCGCATCAGGCCCGCAACGATGACCGCGTTGTCGTGCGGCCAGATCGAGCCATTGTGGTAGCTAGCCGGGTTGTAGGCGCCCATGTCCGAGGCCAGGGTCCGCACTCCCCAGCCGCTGAACATCTCCGGGGACATCAGGCGCTCGACCACCATCGGCACTTTGTCGTCGTCCACGATGCCGTACCAGAGGCATTGGCCCATATTGGACGCGCATGCGTCGACTGGGCGCTTGTCCTTGTCAAGAGCGAGGGCGTAGTAACCCTTGTCGGGCAGCCAGAACTGCTCGTTGAACCGCTGCTTCAACCGCGCCGCACGTTCAGCCAGGTCCGCTGCCAAGTCACGGTCGCCAGCGTCGTAGGCCATCCAGGCCCGGGACATGTACGCGCTGTAGACGTACGCCTGCACCTCGCACAGGGCGATGGGTGCCTCCGGCAAGCGCCCATCGGCATAAGTAATCCCGTCCCAGGAGTCCTTCCAGCCCTGGTTGAGCAGACCCTGATCATTGAGTCGCTGATATTCGACGAAGCCGTCCCCGTCTTTATCGCCGTAGTCCCGGATCCACGTCAGCGCGCGATCCGCGTGGGGCAGCAGTGCAGCGATAGTCTCGTTGGCGAATCCCCAGCGGCTCACTGCCCCCAACACGTTGATGAACAGCGGCGTGGCGTCGACGCTGCCGTAGTAGGTGCTCTTTCCACCCAGGGACAACCCACCGGAGACACCAAGCCGGACCTCGTGCAGAATCTTGCCAGGCTCCTCCTCGCTCATTGGGTCCACCACTTTGCCCTGACGCTCGGCCAGCGTCTGCAGCGTTCCCAAGGCCAGGGACGGGTCCACCGGCAGCGCCATCTCCGATGCCCATAATGAGTCGCGGCCGAACAGGGTCATGAACCAGGGCGCCCCGGCGGCCACGACGACCCGCTCCGGATGCTCCGGATCCTCAATCCGCAGGGCACCCAAGTCGTCGTAGCTGCGCCGCAGAGTCCGTTCAATGGAGCGGTTGCCCATACGCACGACCGGAATCTTTGCCACCCACTCCCGTTGCCGTACATCCCGCTGGGACACTTCGCCGGGCACAGGATGTATGAAAGGCCCCGCAGGACGCTGGCCGTCAGCGGAGGGCACCACGCTGAAACGAGTGCTCCAGTGTCCCTTTGCCGGTATTACCACGTCGTATGTCAACGCGTCGGCTGTGACCTGTGCCCCCTCAGCGCTAATGACGACACCCTTGTAGACGTCCTGCCATACGGCACGGATGATCAGCGAATCGCCGTCGGGCTGCCGCGTCTCGTGCCACTGCCTTTGGATGCGCGCTTCCTTGACCTCGAAGAGGTCAGCGAAGTCCGCTTCGACACTAAGGCGAATCACGCATTCAGAAGGTTTCAGCGAATAGTTGCGAATAGTAACCAGTTCCTGGATGCCGGCGCCCACATCGCGCTGTCGTTCCACAAGCAGCGGGCTGTCCGCATAACCGTCCAGGCGCGGCACCCTCCCAGCGAACACGGCCCTGTATGGTTCCGTCATATCAGCCACCAGGGGCTCCACCGGTTGGCCATTGATGGTCAGGTTCCAACGGGACACGATGCGGGTGTCTTGGAAGAAAACCCCGTGAGGCTGCTCGGGTTGGATGTCCCCATTGGGCTGTGAGATACAAAAATTTGATCCTTCGACCAGGGTTACTGTCCCAGCACCCAGCGGCCCGGCAGCTGTATCGGCATTCCATCCTGCCATTTCCGGCTCCTCCACGCGGACGGTGGTGTGGCCGTGCGTCGAGGCACTCGCAGTTTTCCCGACACGGCGTACACCGCTCTAATGGACGTTACCCCTGTCCTTTCCTGTCATCCAGAGCCGGCAGTTGACGATTGATTCGCAACCCTGGACCGGTGGTGCCCGCTGAGGAAGCCATCCAACCTGACACAATATCTGCCGGTCTCCCAGCAACGGCAAAGCGGGCCGGAGCCTCGATGAGGGCTCCGGCCCGCTTTGCCGTTGCGAAGGGAAGTGAGGATCGGCCAATAGGGCCGAATCTTTTCTATTTGCTGAACGTCTTAGTTCGCGTGCAGGGATTCATTGAGCTCGACTGTTCGACCACCACGGTGGAGCACTTCGACCTGCCCGGAGGACGAATTCCTGCGGAACAGCAGATTGGGCGTTCCGGAAAGCTCTACGGCCTTGAGGACCCTATCCTGCTCTGAGCTCTCTCCGCCGGTCGTGCCCACAACGCGCACCTTTGTTCCGGCCGTTACATACAGCCCGGCTTCGACGATGCTGTCGTCCCCTATGGAGATCCCAACCCCGGAGTTAGCTCCCAGGAGGACACGCTCGCCAAGAGATACCCGTTCGCGTCCACCGCCAGAAAGCGTCCCCATCACTGAGGCACCTCCTCCGACATCCGAGCCATCTCCCACGACCACTCCAGCCGAGACGCGGCCCTCCACCATGGATACTCCCAACGTACCGGCGTTAAAATTCACGAAGCCCTCGTGCATCACGGTGGTGCCTTCGGCCAGATGCGCCCCAAGGCGGACCCGATCCGCATCAGCGATCCGAACTCCCGCGGGAACAACGTAATCCACCATGCGGGGGAATTTGTCTACACCGAAGACTGTCACAGTCCCACGGGTCCGCAGGCGGGCACGTGTTGTCTCAAACTCCGTGACTTCGCACGGGCCGAAATTCGTCCAGACCACATTCGGCAAAACGGCGAAGATTCCGTCCAGGTTCAGCTCGTTCGGGCGAACCAGGCGATGGGACAGCAGGTGAAGCCGCAGGTAGGCGTCTGCAGTGTCCCGCGGTGGATCATCGAGGTTCACCTCAGTAAGAACGACCTTGAGGTGTACTTGTCTCTCAGAGTCGGTCCCGTTGGCGGCCAGTACGGGTAGCTCGCGTGGAGGGGTTGCCGACGTTCCAGGCTCCCCGAGCCGAGGGGCCGGGTACCAGGTGTCCAATACGGTGCCGTTGCTGGACACCGTCGCTAATCCCCAGGCGTGGGCCGAACGGGGTGCGGTCACTGCAGGGGTATCTTGAGGGATGGTCTGTGTCATGGGAAAGACTTTAGGGGGGCACCGGCACACCCGTCCCGGATCGAGATAAAGAATTTCTGGAGCCTCGTTGCTCACCTTCTGGTCCTGCAAGGGTTGTTCCCCAGCCCGTACTGCGGTTGATTGATTGGGTCAAAGGTGTTTCACATCACCACGCCGGGGTCAACCCACAATGGGCGAAGGAAAGATGGAAAGAGTAATTGTTTGTAGATGCGAGGACGTGTACCTCGACGATGTCGAAACTTCCCTCGCCGACGCCGACGGACCGGTGTCAGCGCACGAGCTGAAGCTGCAGACCAGGGCTGGCATGGGTATCTGCCAGGGACGCACGTGCGGCCCGCTGATCCATGCGCTGTTGCGTGGCCATTCCGAGTTGCTTGCCGATGGCCAGCTTGGGCCCGGCAGCAATGCACCGGCCAGGCCGATGACTTTGTTGGATCTTGCGGCATCCCGCAATGACGCGGAACCGAGGAGTGAGTGCATTGAAGCGAATAAGTGAGCATCCCGTTCTGGGGCCCTTGAATCAAGAGGAAATTGAGTTCGAACTTGATGGCAAGTCTTACCAGGGGATCAAGGGTGACTCCATCGCATCTGCCCTGCTGGCGAATGGCGTGCGAACCCTCAGGTACTCCAATCGTGATGGAGAACCCCGAGGAATCTATTGCGGTATCGGTCACTGCTTCGAATGCAGGATGACCGTTAACGGTGTACAGAGCGTGAGGGCCTGCATCACGCAGGCCTGTGACGGGGACGTTCTTGAAATCCAAGGTGAGAACCGCAGGGAGGGCCGTGATGATTTCTGATGTAGTCGTAATTGGCGCCGGGCCGGCCGGACTGAGCGCAGCCATCGCTGCCGCCGAAGCCGGTGCCAGCGTTGTGGTCATCGACGAGAACCCCAGAGCGGGCGGAAAGCTCCTCGGTCAGCTTCATGAGGAACCAGGCACGGGCTGGTGGATTGGTGCGGACATCTCAAAGAAGCTGGCTGAGCGGGCTGCAGACGCCGGTGTGCGTATTCTGACCAACCGGCAGGTCTGGAATCTCTCGCCAGGGTGGGAGGTGGCGCTGGACAACGGCGAATCCGTGAGCGCAAAGTACGCAGTTGCGGCCACCGGCGCGGCCGAACGTCCGCTTCCCATTCCAGGTTGGTCCATGCCGGGCGTGATGGCCATCGGAGCTGCCCAGACCCTCACGAACTACTATCGGGTAAGGCCAGGCGACCGCATAGCGATTGTCGGGATCGACCCCCTGTCGCTGACAGTTGCACACGAATTGAGCATGGCCGGCGCGGATGTCGTCGGAATCTATCTGCCCAGCAAGAGCGTCTTCACTGGTTCACAAGCTGATCCTGACCGGAATCTGGAGTATCTGGCAGGAATGTCCGAGCTGGCACCGAACGCTTTCCTCCGGTGGGGAGGACGGCTGGCCGCAAACCCAACCCTCCGAAGCCTTGCGCTGACATTTTTCCCAAAGAGCGGCATCCCTTTGATGGGGACACGTCTCAATCTGAGGAAGAGCCTCATCTCAATTGGCGGGGATGGCCGCGTCCAGCACATCGAAACTGCAGCAATCGACAAGCAGGGTAACCCGGGAAAGATCCAAACCGTTGAAGTCGACTGTGTCTGCATATCCGGCGGGCTTTATCCGGTGCAGGAGCTCACCCGCGACTGCGAACTGGTGCGGATCGACCAGCTGGGCGGGACCGTTCCCCTCTATAGCCAGGAGTTGGAAACGACTCAGGACAACCTTTTTGTTGCCGGCAACGTCACCGGGATTGAAGGCGCAAAAATCGCCATGGCGCAGGGCAATCTCGCCGGTACTGTTATCGCCTCGCGGTTGGGCCTCATCCAGGGCAAAAAAGCCATAGACCAGGCAGCAGAAGCGGTGCGGTCCGCCCGCAAATCGAGCGCCATCACCTTCATGCCCGATATCGAGGAAGGCCGGCGGATCGCAGACGATCTCTGGCTCAAACGCGGCAGCGAAAATTTACTGACTCAAAAGGATGAGAGTTACGCATGAAAACGGCAGACGCCGTCGTTATCGGCGCAGGAGTATCGGGTAGTTCCATCGCTTTCCGCCTTGCCCAGCAAGGTCTGAAGGTAGTCATCGTGGACAAGAACGGACCAGGATCCGGAGCGTCCGGCTCCTGTGATAAGGCCATCTTCATGCAGTCCAAACGTCCAGGTCTGCATATGGAGCTGGCCTTGGCGAGCCGTCGAATGTACGACACGCTTGAGGCGGAGCTGGATCAGTGTGTGGAGTTTGAGAGCGACGGCGGCATGGTCGTCATCGAGACTCCCCGCCATATGGAGTTTATGAAGGACTTCATTGAGAAGCAGCGCAATGCCGGCATCTCTGTGTCCTTGATCGATGGGGACGCGGCCCGCGAAGCCCAGCCGTTCCTGGCCCCCCACATCCTGGGCGCCTCCTTCAGTCCCGACGATGCGGACGTCAACCCGCTCGCACTGAACGCCGCCTTCTTCCGGGCCGCCAAAAGGCATGGAGCTGTGCACCAAACCCACAGTGAAGTGATAGCGGTTCACACTGAACGGGGGAAGGTGACACGGGTCGATACAACGCGTGGAAGTATCTCTACCGGACTGGTCATCAATGCTGCGGGCCCGTTTGCAAAAAAGGTCGGGGCACTCTCTAACATTGACGTCCCGGTACAGCCGCGCCGTGGAACAATTCTCATCTCTGAGTCTGTTCCCAAGAAGGTGACCGGATGCATACTCGATGCACAGTACATTGCGTCCAAACACCTGCGTTCGGATAACGATGATGCGCCCCCTTACGGGGTGGGGTTTTCGCTCGGCCAAACCGTTTCAGGAAACCTCCTCATCGGCGGAAGCCGCGAATTCGCCGGTTTCGACAAGCGGCCAAACCAGGACGTCATCGCCACCATCGCAGCCCACGCAGCCCGCATCGCTCCGGAACTTGCATCAACGCGAATCATCCGCACCATGACTGGTTTCAGACCCTACACAGGAGACGGACTACCAATCATCGACCGGGCACCAGGGGTCGACGGTTATATCATCGCCGCGGGCCACGAAGGGGACGGGCTGGCACTTGCGCCCCTGACCGGCCAACTGGTGGTCGACCTCCTCAAAGGCTCCGGGCCAACACACCATTTCCTCTCCGGACTGCGGGTCGACCGGTTCACTCCGTCCAAGGATGCTGCACCGATCGGCACATCAGAAGCTACCCTCACCGTCGAACCTCAGCTTCCCGCGCCCGCCTGAAGCAATGTCTTGTACCGCATGCCCCAAACATGAGGTCACTGACCCTGAAGCAACATCCGTGCAGCAGCACAGCTAAGCACCGCAATCCGGCACGCAGATTGGATCTCCTCAACATGCCCCAGATTTTGAAAAACTTCATCAACGGCGAGTTCGTCACCCCTGCCGGTACTGACCTGCTGGAGATCGTGAACCCTACCAACGGGGAAGTGATGGCCCACGCGCCCGTCTCCAACCAGCATGATGTGGACGCGGCCATGGCCGCGGCCAAGGAGGCTTTCAAGGCCTGGAAGCACACCACTCCGGGCCAGCGGCAGCTGATGCTGCTCAAGCTCGCGGACGCCGTCGAGGCCAACAGCGACGAACTGGTGGAGGCGCAGCATCGCAACACGGGCCAGGTCCGTTCCCTGATCGCCTCGGAGGAAGTCGCGGCCGGCGCCGACCAGCTGCGCTTCTTCGCCGGAGCAGCCCGCGTCCTCGAGGGCAAGTCCGCCGGTGAGTATTTCGAGGGCCACACCTCCTACGTCCGCCGCGAACCGATCGGTGTTGTGGCCCAGGTGGCCCCGTGGAACTACCCGTTCCTGATGGCCATCTGGAAGATCGGTCCCGCCCTGGCGGCCGGCAATACCGTGGTCCTGAAGCCCTCGGACACCACACCCGAATCCACCCTTGTCCTGGCCCGCTTGGCCGGCGAGATCCTGCCCGCTGGAGTCCTGAACGTTGTGCTCGGCACCGGCCAGACCGGCGCCATGATGGTTGACCACAAGGTCCCCGGCCTGGTGTCCATCACCGGCTCCGTGCGCGCCGGCATCGCCGTCGCCTCCGGTGCCGCGAAGAGCCTCAAACGCGCGCACCTGGAACTCGGCGGCAAGGCGCCTGCCATCGTGTTCAAGGACGCCGACATCAAGAAGAGCGCCGCCGCCATCGCGGAGTTCGCCTTCTTCAACGCCGGCCAGGACTGCACCGCCATCACCCGGGTGCTGGTGGAGGAAACCGTGCACGACGATCTGGTGAACGCCATGGTGGAACACACCAAGACGCTGCACACCGGCTCCCAGAACGACGAAGACAACTACTTCGGTCCGCTGAACAACGTGAACCACTTCAACGCCATCAGGTCGGTCGTCGATAACCTCCCTATCCACTGCAAGATTGAAACCGGGGGGCAGCGTGCGGGGGAGAAGGGCTTCTTCTTCGAGCCCACCATCATCACGGGCGCGAAGCAGACCGACAGCATCGTCCAGCAGGAAACATTCGGCCCGGTCATCACCGTGCAGAAGTTCAGCACCGAGGAAGAAGCGGTGGAACTGGCCAACGACGTGGACTACGCCCTGGCCTCCAGCGTCTGGACGTCCGACCACGGCACTGCCATGCGCCTAAGCCGGGACCTGGACTTCGGGGCGGTATGGATCAACACGCACATCCTGCTTACCGCCGAAATGCCCCACGGCGGCTTCAAGCAGTCCGGCTACGGCAAAGATCTTTCCTTGTACGGCGTCGAGGACTACACGCGCATCAAGCACGTCATGTCCGCGCTCGAGGCATGAAGGTGATGGTATGACTAAGTTTTTTGATTTGAGCAAGGATGTGGCCGAGTTGACCGCTGACCTTATCGACGTTCCCAGTGTTTCCGGTTGTGAAAAGACCATTGCGGATGTCATCGAGGAGTCCTTGAAAAGGCAACCGCACCTGAATGTGACCCGCTTCGGTGATTCGATCGTCGCCCGTACTGAACTGGGACGGTCAGAACGTATCCTGCTTGCAGGGCATCTCGACACCGTTCCACTTCCGAGCGCCGGCGAGGCGCGGGGCACTGTCCCAAGCCGATGGTTAGGAGAGACCCTCTACGGGCGCGGCGCCACAGATATGAAAAGCGGGGTCGCCGTTCAGCTTGCATTGGCCAATGCCCTGACCCTCCCGGAGAAGGACCTCACGTTCGTCTTCTACGATCATGAGGAGGTGGAGGCAGCCAAGAGCGGACTCCTAAGAGTGGCCACGCAGGCAAGGGATCTCCTGAGCGCAGATTTGGCGGTTCTCCTGGAACCGACAAACGGCCTGATAGAAGCCGGCTGCAACGGAACCCTGCGCCTGCGGGCAACAGTTGAAGGAACGGCCGCGCACTCCGCCCGAGCGTGGATGGGAGACAATGCCATCCACAAGCTGGCTGCATTGCTGGCGACTCTGCGTGACTACGAACCGGGCACCATTTACGTGGACGGGCTGGAATACCGTGAAGGGCTGAACGCCGTCGGAATCGGAGGAGGCATCGCGGGCAACGTCATCCCGGATGCTGCTTACGTCGACATCAATTACCGCTTCGCCCCTGACAAGTCCGTGGACGAGGCCGAAGACCACGTTCGCCGGCTCCTGAACGGGTACCATCTGGTGCGCACGGATGCCGCTGCCGGCGCGCGGCCGGGGCTGGGAACCCCTGCCGTCCAAAGCCTTATCGCCGCAGTCGGCGGTGCTCCACAACCGAAGTACGGCTGGACGGATGTGGCCAGATTCGCCCAGATGGGCATCCCCGCCGTCAACTTTGGACCGGGTAATGCCCTTCTGGCACACACCGATGATGAGCATGTCCTAGCATCAGACGTCAGGAAGTGCCTGGGCGCACTGCTCGACTGGCTGACGTAACAGGCATGTGGCCAAATAGAATTAGCAGGCCCGCCGACACCGGGTTGATGCAAGGAGAAAATCATGCGGTGGGTCAAAGGAAACCTGAATATCATCAACCTGCGAACCTTGCAGATGGTGATCAATACCGGCTCGCACACCGCGGCGGCGAAGAAACTCGGCTACACCACATCAGCTGTGTCCCAGCAAATAGCCGCTCTGGAGAAAGCTCTCGGTGTGGACCTCTTCGAGCGCGGCCCCAGGAGCCTGTGGCCGACACCTGCCGGTCTGGCCATGAGCGCGCACGCTGACGCGATCCTGAGACAGGTGGCCCGGGCCGAAGACGAGATGGATGCATTTGCCTCCGGGTCTCAGGGGAGCCTCCGAATCGGCGCGTCCGGGACAGCGGCCGCCCAGCTTGTGCCCAGGGCTTTATCACGCCTGGCGATGCGTTATTCGACCGCCGACATCTCGCTTGAGGACATTAGTCTCCAAAAGGGACTGGCAAACTCCGTATTAGAGGGACTCACGGATCTTGGCATCATCTATGAGTACGCCCGGGTGCCGATTCCACGTCCGGAAGGCTTGATACTCCAACCCATTCTCGATGAAGAGCTAGTGGTCCTCAGCGCAGCGCACGCAGCAGGGAAGACAGGCGACAAGGTCCCACTGGCGGACTTCGCACACGAGAACTGGATTACGAACGAGGCCGGGTCTGCGGGCGCAGAAAATTTCATTCAAATGTGCCAAGAGGCAGGCTTTGAACCGAACATCGGATTCCACAGCAACGATTTTGATGTCATCAGGGGCCTGGTCAAGGAGACGATAGGTGTTGCCCTCGTGCCGGCCCTGGCGTTGGGTATCGACCGGGGCATTGCTTTTCACCGGCTTCTCGACCCGCCACGGCGAACCATCCATGTCGCACACCGTGCCTCAGACGTTAATCCCCTCCTCGCCGTAACCATCGCCGCTCTACGCGAAGCCGCCGAGGACTTTATTGACTGGACCACCGACGCCTTTGAAGTCCACCTGGACAGCCCCGTTGCATCCATCGTTTCCAACTAGCCCGTAGGGCTACTTGGCCCAGCCCGGGCTCCACAATGATCCTTTCCAAAGGTCCTCGCCTGGAACGAGGAACCTGACCCGACCTCCGAGTGAGCTTTTGTACGTGGCAAAAGCCATGCCGGAAAGTGCCGGTGGAAGCGCGTCGCCGGCGCTCCACCTGTCTGTGGCCATCCCAGATGGACAGGAAAAGACCGCCCGACGGTCGCCAGATAGGGCTGCATGACGAGCGCGTGTAGATGCGTGCACCGGCAAGCCAGATGCTTCCCGGGTCGCAGCGCTGAAGGGTACGAAATTAGTGCACTCCAAAACGATCGCTCCCGTCGGGACGCCCGCTGGACAAGATCATGCGCTGCGTGGGCCATCTCCGAGCGGAGTACGTCCACATCTGCCTCCTGGGCGCCGTCGATGAACACGGTCGGGAAGACCGCATCCGGCGGCAGCGCGTTCACATGGACCCAAAACTGATCCGAACTCCAGCCTGAGCACTGAAGTGCTCTCCGTTAGATTTGGCCGTTCAGTCAGAATTCCTACGCTGCTGGAGGGTCCTAACTTCTGGGACACCATGGGCACCTGCAAAAGAGCTGAGGTCAGGACAGGAACTGATACCGCTTCGGCGAGCTCCCGCTGAAAAGCCGCGAGCAAATCCGCAGCTCGTGGTGATGGCGCGGACGCCTTGTGCCCTAAGCTCCTTCGCACGCGACGATGAAAGGCTCCAGCATGCCAGGTCGGGACTGGGTCCCATCATCCGATCAGTCCGCCGGCACTCTACGATCTTGTATCGCACCGGGAAGGGCCAGGTAAGCGTTGCCGATGCCGCCAGGGGAGCCATGGGAAAACCCTGTCCAACATCAGCACTCCTAGTGATGCCCGTAAAGAGTCCGTCCACCGGTAATTCTGTGCATGATGACAAGTCCCGGTGGCGGGAATGTAAGCCAGGACCGGCACTTACAGAAACGCTGCACGGAATTGTGCTTCTAGGTTTATCTAGTACTTTTGCGGGGCCTAAAATCCGCTCGTGGGACTTTTCCTTGCTAGCGGAGTGGTGACTTCATCGTTTGGACTACGGACGCCTTTGAGATCAGCTGCGCAGCCAGCAGCCTTGATTTGTCGACTAGCTCTAAGGGCACTTCGATGAAGTCACCACTCCGCGATGGCTCAAAGCCCGCCAGCGGTCTCAAGGGAGAGCGAGAGGCTGACTTCGGAGACTGCTTCCTTGACGGCGGACACGAGTCCGTCAACATCTTCATCAGTGGTGTCGAATGAACACATCCACCGCACCTCGCCGTTTGCCCTGTCCCAGTCGTAGAACCTGAATGCCCGGCGGACGATATCGGCTGCTTCGGGCGGCAACGACGCAAAGACGCCGTTCGATTGGGTTTCCCTGGTTACCTGGAGACCGTCGATGGCCTCAACGCCCTGCCGTAGACGGGATGCCATTTTGTTTGCGTGCGCGGCCGAGCGTAGCCAGAGGTCCGACTCCAAAAGCGCGATCAGTTGTGCGGAGACGAAACGCATCTTTGACGCCAGCTGCATGTCCATCTTGCGCAGGTGCTTCATTCCGGTGCCTGTCTCAGGATCCAGAACGATAACCGCTTCCCCATACAGGAGCCCGTTTTTGGTTCCCCCGAAGGAAAGAATATCCACACCGGCGTCCGTCGTGAACGTCTTCAACGGAACTCCGAGGTGGGCCGCGGCATTAGCGAGCCTGGCGCCGTCCATGTGAAGCTTCATTCCGAGGGAGTGAACATGTTCGGCTATGCGGTGGACCTCCTCGGGGGAGTAGCAGGTTCCGACCTCTGTTGTCTGGGTTATGGACACGGCCAGCGGTTGCGCCCTGTGCTCGTCGCCCCAGCCCCAGGCTTCCTTGTCGATCAGCTCAGGAGTAAGTTTGCCGTCCGGTGTAGACACGGGAAGAAGCTTGATTCCGGCAACCCGTTCGGGCGCTGCGTTCTCATCCGTGTTGATATGGGCCGTGTCAGCGCAGACCACTGCTCCCCAGCGGGGGAGCAACGTCTGCAGCGACAACACGTTGGCACCGGTGCCATTGAAAACAGGGTAGGCGGCTGCACCAGGCCCAAAGTGTGCCTTTATGACTTCCTGCAACCGTTCCGTGTACTCGTCCTCGCCATATGCCACCACGTGACCGGAATTGGCCGAGCGGATGGCCTCGATAATTTCCGGGTGGGCTCCAGCGTAGTTGTCAGAGGCAAACCCCCTCACCCCGGGATTGTGGAGGGGCCCACTCATCGCTGGGCCCCGCTGAGAGCTTCGTCCGCTTTGGCCTTCGACGAAGTTCCCAGGCGGATCCGCCTGCCGTTCAGCTCTCCGGCGTCCGTGGCGAAAATCTCGAGTACGGCCTCGGCCACTACATCGACATGGGTGAAACCGGGGAACTTGCGCTCCGGCTGGGCTGCACGCATGCGTTCGTCGAGCAGCGCCTTGACCACAAACACCAGGGCCGCCGAAGTAACCGCACCCTCCGGCTCCTTCTCGAACCCGTCTGCCACTGCCAGCGTCCATGCTTCGGCCGCAGACTTTACGGCGGCGTAGGCGGCATTATCAGCCGTGGGGCTTGCCACGGATTCTGCTGACACAATTGCTAGCCGACCGACCGGAGACTCGGCCAGATCATCGAAGAAGGCCCTGCTGGTGTTCCTCAGAGTGGTCATAATCCCTGTATGGAGGAAATCCCAGTCTTCATCCGACTGGCCCGCTATACCCTTTCCGCCCCGCCAACCTCCGACGAGGTGGATCAGTCCGTCTACAGGACCGAGTTCGCTTCTCACGGTAGCGGCGAGCTTGTCGACCGAATCCATATCTGCAAGGTTGCACGTGTAGCCGGTGACGTTGTCGTGAGCAGCAGCAAGCTCACGGACCCGGTCCTCAAGAATGTCGACGGCTGCTACACGGGCGCCAGCCTTGGAGAGGGCGCTGACAACTGCCGCGCCCGCGGCACTCGTGGATCCGGCCACGACTACAGTTCGTCCTGCCAATGCGTCGGTCATTCAGCCACCTCATTTGCGAATTTAGCGGAGGCTTCTCCGGTAATGCCGGCCGTTGACTCGATGACGGTCCGCATCTTCTTTTCGAGAGCCTCGTAAAACATGGAAAGCGGGAATTCATCGTCGAGGACCTGGTCCGTGAGTCCCTTTGGCGGTCCGTCAAGCGGAAGGGCATCCGGACCCTTTGCCCATACAGAAGCAGGGTTGGGCGTCAGCGTCTCGGAGATGAGGTCGTAGGCAGCCAGCCAGTGCGCCGTCTTGGGGCGGTCGATCGAGCGCCAGTAGAGTTCCTCGACACGCAGCGCGAGCTCTACAACAACTTTGGCGACGTCCTTCCAGTCGATGCTCAGCTTTCCGTCGGTCCAGTGAAGGACCCGGTGCTGGTGCATCCATGCGAAGAGTAGCTGGCCGCCGAGGGCGTCATAATTACGGACGCGGCTACCGGTGATGGCGAACCGGAAGATCCTGTCAAAAATGACGGCGTACTGAACGAGTTTCGCGTGCCTGCGGGCTTCTTCAGACGACGTTTCATCCCTCTCGATGAGGACGGACTCTTTGAATGCCGTGAGGTCGCACCGCAGTTCTTCCAGTGAATAAAGGAAGAAAGGCATGCGCTGCTTGATCATGAACGGATCGAAAGGCAGATCCCCCCGCATGTGGGTACGGTCGTGGATAAGGTCCCACATGACAAACGTTTCCTGGCACAGCGTCTGGTCGTCAATGAGCGCCGCAGCATCATCCGGGAGTTCAAGGGAAGTGATCTCCGCGGCGGCTTTGAGAACGCGCCGGAAGCGGGCCGCCTCGCGGTCGGCGAAGATGGCGCCCCATGTGAATTTGGGGGTGGAACGGACAGCGACGCTTTCCGGGAAGAGGACAGCTGAATTGGTGTCGTAGCCGGGCGTGAAGTCCCAGAAATGTACGGGCACGAAGAGCTTGTTCGAGTACCTGGTCGATTCCAACTCATCGATGAACTCCGGCCAGATCACATCGATCAGAACTGCCTCTACGAACCGGTTGGTGCTTCCGTTCTGCGTGTACATGGGGAACACCACCAGATGGGGCAGCCCGTTGATTCGCCACTGCTGGGGCTGGAAGGCCAGCAGAGAGTCCAGGAAATCGGGTACGCCCAAGCCTGCAGACTGCCATTTCCGGAAATCCTGCACTACACGCTCAAGGTATTCGTGGTCGTGCGGCAGGTGTGGCTGAATCTGCTGGATCGACGAAATGATGTTGTCGATGTCCGCGTTGGAACGGGCGTGGTTCGCGCTATCGGAGACGGAACCGTCCTCGACCTGAACCTGCTGCAAGTCAATGACTGACTCCTTCAAGTTCTTCCATGCAGGCAGCGACCTGATGTCTGCAGCCTGAAGCTGCACTTCCTCTTGCGCTTTCAATGACATTGCTTTTGTCCTTCCAGTGGGGTGGGTGCCATGAGACTACAAAGCGCCCCGACTCCAGCGACAGGGCACGAGCAGCGGCATTTCTGATGCTGCTTTTAGAAAACTTTTGCCTGGTCATATGGGATAACAACTGGAGGTCGGCACTACAGGGTTGGCCTTAGTAAAGGGCCATCAATTGAGGTTCCAGAAGAAATCAGTAAACCTTCGTTCAGACGCGTCCAGTCAGCGGGCCGCAGGGCTATGCCCGGTAGTGCCGTAATTGGCGGCACCACCGGGCATAATGCTTATTCGGGTTGGGAACCTGTGACCCCGAGCTGAAGCCAGCGAATGAGACTAATCGCATCCCACACGGGTCTACCCGTCGATTCCTTGATGGCTTCGGAGTAAGGAGGCAGGTTCGTGCACTCTAAGACGAATGCTCCGATATCAGGGTTAGTTTCGACCGCTTGCTTGGCAACGCCTACAACCTCGGCTTGGGCAACACTCTGATCTAGTTTCGCGCCATTCGAAGTGAGGACACCGTAGAGGTGCGCAGTGTGCTCGATTCCAATCACTTTCACACGCTGTTGGAGGTGGGTATCGATTCCGACAGCGCCCAAGTGGGTCGACGTCAGTGTACTTCCGTTAGCGGTCATAATCCCTATTGATTGATGGGGTTGCAACAGCTGAAGCACCAGGGGCACTTGGAGCAGACTTGAGGTGGCGACCGGAACCGGGAGTGAGGCCGCCAGCTCCTGTTGGTGGATGGCGAGGAAACCACAGCATGTGGAGAGACCTAAAGCACCTTCATTCACAAGGGATTGGGCTGTTTCTGTTATTGCTGGGAGCAACCCCTCAGCCGCGTGTTCCAGTACCTGATCAGTACGGGCGCCCTCGCACACCGCCAGGGATACTGGGAACGGGAAGCTGGCAGGATTCCCGACATCACCAACAACGCGTGGAATTTCGTTGTCCAGCATCACAATTCCTATTTCTGAAGGGCACACGGGATGCTACTCCTTCGTCAGGTCAGCGCGATATGTTTCCTTTAGGAAGAATACGCAGAGGAGCGAAATCACGGCGGCTCCAATGACGTACCACGAGACTGCCATGGTGGTTCCGGTGGCAGCCACCAAGGCTCCTGCGACGAGTGCGGCCGGCGCCCCTGCCACCATACTCGAGAACTGGTATGCCACTGAGGCGCCAGTGTAGCGGTAGCGAGTTGGATACTGTTCCGCGTACAGCGGCCCGTGGAGGGCACCAGTGGGTCCGTAACCGAACACGATCGCCGCCGCAATGCCAACGATAACGAGGACGCTGTTTCGCGTGTCAAGGAGCCAGAAGAATGGCACAGCGTACAGACCTATGAAAAGAGTTCCGGCTGCATAGACTGGGCGCCGTCCGATTTTGTCAGACAAGAGGGCATAGAGGGGCATCGCGACCAGAAGCAAGCCGGCACCGACTAGCACGCCGGTAAGAGCCCATTCACGGGGAAGCTTCAGATCTGTGGCGACATAGGACAGAGAGTAAACGGTAAAAAGGTAGTAGCCCACCGTCGAAGCTGCCTGTACAAAAATGAGCAGCAAAGTCGTCTTCTTTGCGTACCGGAATACTTCTGAGATCGGAAGTTTCGGCTGCTTGTTGGCGGCCTTAATAGCGAGGAATTTCGGAGACTCCGGAACTTTGGCGCGGATGTAAAGGCCTACCAGGACGAGCGCGCCGCTGAACAGGAAGGGAACGCGCCAGCCCCAAGACAGGAAATCTTCGCTGGGCAGGATCGCCGCCATGAGCGCGAGGATACCGGCAGAGGCAAGCTGTCCTGCCGGTACACCCAGCTGACAAGCCACGCCATAAATGCCTCGCTTACCCGCTGGAGCGTGCTCCACAACCATCAACGCGGCGCCACCCCATTCACCGCCGAGCCCAATGCCCTGGACCAGCCTCAGAATGACCAGCAGGATCGGAGCAAGAATACCAACCTGGCTTGTCGTCGGAAGAAGGCCAATCGCAAAAGTACCTATTCCCATAATCAGCAGGGTGATGACAAGAGCCTGCTTGCGGCTCATCTTGTCACCGAAGTGGCCAAATATGATTCCACCGAGCGGACGGAAAAGGAACGCAACACCGAAGGTTGCGAAAGAAGCCAGCAGGGCCGCGGTTGTGCCCAGACCGGAGAAGAAGACTTGAGGGAAGACAAGAGCTGCCGCGCTTCCGTACAAGAAGTAGTCGTACCATTCAATTGCAGTGCCGGTGAAGCTGGCGCGTGCAACCTGCATGGCTGTTTTCCGGTCAATGCTCGGTGGCACAACACCGACAGGTGTGGAGCCACTTTGCTCTTGAGTTGATGCCATCACGGAGTCCCTTCGGGTGATGAAACGGGAAATATAGTAGTCAGTCATCTCAGCGGGAACCCTCATCGGGGAGTACTCCCGGGGATGCTGTCCGGCCATCCTTCTATTGCCAAGACGTCTATGACTCAGATCACCACGGCTCGGCGGGTGCGAGCAAGGAACCAAGCCTCAGCACTTGGGGACGTTAGTTTCAGCATCATTGAAGCTCATTCCTTCCGGAACCATATTGGCTCTCCCGGGAACGGGACATAAGGGATGGCGGAAGCTGACGGACCACGCCTACTCCCGCTATTTAGTCTGGTAACGCTTTTGACCACACAGCGAAGCTCCGCCGCAAGACTCCCCGCCAACACAGGGGAACTGACTATCGCGCCGGGGACTGAACCTGTTCAAAATTTGGCCATAGATCGACTTGGGTGGTTGGTCCGCGTCGCCGAGCCCGGCGGCGACCCGGTTCAACCTTCGGCCGTATCGGCCCGTCTGGCCGCCAGATCCACGCCCAACAGCATATGCGTGGCCGAACAATCCGCACATCGCCCCCCGGGGCGGACGCCCGCGCACCACGGCCATATCCGCGCCGGCGCCGTGCCGGATCAGCCATTCCCGCTCCCAGCCCCACGGCCGCAGCTGGCCCCTGCACCCCGGACAGACCAACCGCCCGCCAGCCAGATCCAACTCGACAGAGACAGCCTCACGACTCACCGTGAGCAATCAGCGGCCTGTACGCGTCAGAACGGCCGGCATGGTGCTTCGAACGCCCACGCCGGCCGTTCGCCTGATCCGGACGTCGTCAGCCTGGCGCCGCCGACGGCACTAAATCAAGACAGCACGGCAAAACCCTGCATCGTCATCGCCAGAGACGCGCCTACTGCCAAAGACCGCGACGCGTAACACGGCGGGGGCCGACCGGTGGCCTTCGACAGCGAGGCCTACAAAGGCAGGTCCGTCGGTCGAGCAGTCCTTCAACCTCTTCAAGCAATGGCGGAGCACGACAAACTCGCCATCACGTACCGCTCCGGGTCATCCTCTACTCGGTCCTGATCTGGCTACGCCAATAAGGAATCACGCCTGTAGGATCTTTCCAAGAAACTCACGGGTGCGGTCGTTGCGGGGCGCGCCGAAGATCTCCTTCGGAGATCCGGATTCGATGATGCGCCCCGAATCCATGAAAACGACTTTATCCGCGACTTGCCGTGCGAAGCCCATTTCGTGCGTCACAACGACCATCGTCATTCCGGTTCGAGCGAGCGACCGCATCACGTCCAAGACCTCGTGTACGAGTTCAGGGTCCAGTGCGCTCGTCGGCTCATCGAAGAGCATGACGCTAGGCTTCATCGCGAGAGCGCGGGCGATCGCGAGCCGCTGCTGCTGACCGCCCGACAACTGAGCGGGGTAGCTGTCGATTTTATCTCCGAGACCGACGCGCTCCAGCAGTTCGATGGCCCTCTCTCTGGATTCGCGTTTCGACTCGCGTTTGACAAGGCGCGGTGAGATGGTGACGTTTTCCAAGGAGGAGAGGTGCGGAAAGAGATTGAAGTGCTGGAAAACCATCCCGAACTTCTGTACCTGAAGAATCGCCTGCGACTCTTTCATCTCTCGATAGTGGTCGCCCTCCTTCAGGTATCCGACGCGTTCACCACCTATGTACACATGGCCGTGGTCGGGCTTCTCGAGACGATTGATGCAGCGCAATAGTGTCGACTTACCGGAGCCGGATGGACCGAGGACGCACACCACCGAACCCGCGTCGATCGACAGCGATACGCCTTGCAAGACGGCATTGTCACCAAAGGATTTATGGACATCCACGATTTCGACTGACGCTGCTGTCGCTTTGTCGACGATCGACGTGAGGGCGGTGGTAGGTTGCGGATCGTTTGATTCAATAGTGTTATGCATGGGTACTCCCGCGAGATAGCCGCTTCTCGAGAACGTGCTGTCCGGCCGTAAGCACCGTCGTTACGACGAGATACCAAATGGATGCGACCAAGAGAAGTGGAATGGTTTCGAACGTCCTCCCATAGATCGCCTGCACACTGTACAGGAGGTCGGGTGTGGAGATGACGCTTACGAGGGATGTCGTCTTGAGCATCCCGATCAGCTGATTGCCGGTTGGGGGGATGATGATTCGCATGGCCTGGGGCAGAATGATTCGCACGAACGATGTTCGCGAACTCATCCCAAGGACGTACCCGGCTTCGCGCTGTCCCTTCGATACTGAGAGCAATCCGCCTCTGATGACCTCGCTCATGTACGCCCCCTCGTTGAGGCTCAGACCGAGAACTGCTGCGAGGAAAGGTGTAATGACAGTGTTGGTTGAGACCATCTCGAACCCACCGCCGGCACTCCACACCAACACTTGGGGTACGACAATGGCCAGGTTATACCAAAAAATTAATTGGACAAGTAGCGGTGTTCCGCGGAAGAACCAGATGTAGAGGCCGGCAGCTGCTCGGAACGCGAGGATTCTTGATTGCTGCATCGATGCACTGATAAGTCCGAGGATCGTGCCAATTACCATCGAAATCACCGTCAGTGCAATCGTGTTACCCAGTCCATGAAACACCAACGGTGAAAATAAGTACTTCGCAACCACATCCCACTGGAAATTCGGGTTTAGAAAGGTTTGAATACCAACCATGGCGAGGACGAGTCCGAACGCTACACCGATCGTATGCTTGAAGGGTTCTCGACGCGGCTTGTCCGGGAGCTGGAGCAGGGCGACCTTAGTCGTTTCAACGTTTATCAAGGGCTTCTCCGATATCGATCGGGCCGCTCGCGCTTGTCTGCAGAGAGCGGCCCTATAAGGATCTAGTTATAGAGTTGGATCTCGTCGATCGCGAGGTCTTCGACCCCATATTTGCCGAGGATCTTGGTGAGAGTCCCATTCTCTTTCAGAATCTTCATCGCCTCGTATACCTGAGGAGCTATATCAGACCCCTTCTTAAAGGCGAAGCCCCAAGTGTGTGTGTTGATGGAGCCATTTAGAGCCTCGTATTTATCGGCATCCGCCTGCGCCATATATCCGACGGTCACCGCGTCCTGAGCGAAAGCATCGGCGCGACCCGCATGCACTGAGAGCGTCGCCTGGCTGGCGTCGTCGAAGGTGAGGATAGTAATCGGCTGCTTGCCGGCAGCCTCGCACTTGCCGCTCGTTTCAGGCAAAATTACTGTGGTCATTATGTCACCCTTGCCACTGGCAACTGACGCACCACAGAGGTTGTCAATGCTGAGGTTCTTGGGGTTGCCTTTCGCGACTCCGATCCCGAAGCCCGTGTCCATCACATCTACAAAGTCATACTTGGCGCGGCGCTCGACAGTGTTATCGAAGGCGGCGGAATCGAACCGTCCGGAGTCGACTCCCACCAGGATTGCGTCGAATTTGGCGAGCTCGGGAAAGACGAACTCGACTCCGAGAACGTCGCTGAGAGCCGCACTGAGGTCGGGCACATACCCAACAAGCGCCCCGGTCTCATCATGGAAAGCCTTCGGTGGCCTCGATGCGTCCGCCGTCATCAGTACAGTGCCTCGATCTCGGATATCGGCGGGGAGAGAATCATGTAGCTTCGCGCTATACATCTCGGAGGTTGCTCCCGCCGAAGCCTTGCCGGAAGCGGCCGGCTCTGTAGCGCCACTTGTGTTACACCCTGTGAGCGTGAGGGTGAGCAACGCAGCCATTGCAAGGCCGCTTCCAAAGTGAAGATTCTGCATCATATACACCTTCTGCTTTCGTGGAATTTACTTGATGCACCAGTCGGTGCGGTATGTCGCTAATGTTCAGCTCAGAGGACCTTGTCCGCGTCCTACACGCCGAGCCGTAGGCCTATGACTTATGTCACCATGACGAGGGGTGCCGGCCAATAAATTAAGCAGCAGCATTTGGGGACACTAGGTCGAACATGATTTAAGCTCAACATCACTTGGAACAGAGCCGTGAGGCCACGGAGCTACGCAGAACATCGGCGCTGTGATGCTGCCGAAACAGCTCGGTAATCTGCACGTCGACGTCAGCAATCTCTGCATCGAAAGTGCTGATTTGCTCGGCCAGCCGTATGACCAGGGCAGGGCTTGTGGCCTGTAGGCAGGACGGCGTGCTAGGAGTTCGCTGCCATCAGTGCCCTTTCGGCCATCGTGGCGAATAGTCGAACGTGCGCTCGAGAGCCGGGGAAGTATTCCAGCGAGGTGGCGCGGAGCTCCCTACTTCCCCATAGCCATGGATCTCACCACGGTGACCCGTCAAGACCTCGACTACGCCGCTGACGGGCTCAAAGGCCGGCTTCGTAAAACCCTTGGGCGGAAAACACCCGCACAAGCCCTCCAACAAATTCTGGAACAATCAACCGCATGAGACTTGTTGCAACCACCACATGATCCGCGGCAGGACTAGAGAGTAATAAGTGAACTACTTCGAATTCGGCATAATTGCTGCCGCCTTGTGCGCGGCAGCCTGTCTTCAGGGATCTGTGGGGTTCGGCATGGGAATGATTGCTGCCCCTGTCGTTGCGGTAATTAACCCCTCATTATTGCCCGCCTTGGTTGTTCTATTAGCTGCCCTACTCACTCTCGTCGTCACGATACGTGAACGTGAGCATCTGGATCTTCGCGGTGCCAGCTGGGCCCTCGTAGGAAGGATACCGGGCAGCATTTTTGGGGCGTGGCTCGTCGTCGTTCTGCCAGGAACCGCCCTTGTCTGGTTAGTAGCCATCGCAGTCCTCGTTGGTCTGGCCGCGGCTTTAAACGGCTGGGCGCCTCTGCCTGTCAAACGTAACTTGATAGTGGCCGGCGCTGCGTCCGGCGTCCTGGGAACGACTACGTCGATAGGTGGCACGCCAATGGCCATCATCTGGCAACGCTCCGTCGGTGCTGAGCTACGTGGAACGATGAGCGCCTTCTTTTTAGTTGGCTCCTGTATGTCGATAGTTGCACTGGCTGTGGCAGGTGCAATTAACAAGGAGGCGTTGCAGCTGTCCCTCGTTATGCTTCCCGCTGTCGCGGGTGGCTATGTTCTATCGCGCTACGTCAACCGAATACTTAGCCCACGGAGAACACGCGCTGTGGCTTTCGCAGCTTCGTCTCTGGGACTCACATTGCTGGTAACTCAACAGCTTTTGCTCTTGCTTTAGAGGCTCATGCGGTGCGCGTTCTGGCCACGCTACAACCCTCCGTATCAACGAACCTGGCAGCACTTGCCGCGCTTCGGGTTCATTGTTGACCACGACGTTGAGCACATCCCGGGCATGCGCGTCGTCCAGCTCACCCCGCCCGGTTCTGCCGCATCAATCGTCATCGGCACCGGCATGACGTCGATGACCTCCCTACATGTCAGGGTTGGATGAGGCCAGCGGCTCGTAGCAACTTCGCTAATCCGTAGGGCGAGAATCAGGAACATCACCGATGTCTGTCTCCACGATTTCCGGCCCTTCGCAGATGAGCATGGTTAGGGCCGTCTGAGGCTGACGCCGTAGTTGCTGCCGCTTATAGTGCGGCGTGGTGCGGGAGGAATGAGGCCAGGGCCTCTTTGAATTGGTAGCGACCAAGCAAACCAATAACCAAAGAGACCCCGACATGAATAACTCTATGTCTTGTTCCGATGGCCGGTGGTGCACGCGCGCGGACGCGCTGCTCGGCGTCGCGGGCATTCACGTCAGCTCTGTTATGGCGACCGGAAGGGGCCTGGTCCTGGGCGTCGAGACCGGCGAGGACATCACCGGTTGTCCGGACTGCGGAGTCGTTGCCGTGGGCCATGGACGCCGGCGGGTTCGGCTTCATGACATCCCATGTTTCGGCAAGCCCGTGATGCTGTTGTGGGCCAAGCGTGTCTGGCGCTGCCCGGACCGCGACTGCCCGAGAACGACCTTCACCGAGGATCATGCACTGGCCGGTCCGAGGGCGAAACTCACTGCCCGCGCTGCGGCTTGGGCGACGGACGCGCTGCAACATTTCGATACCTCGGTCTCGGCCTTGGCCCACCAGCTCGGCGTCTCCTGGCACACGGTCTGGGACGCGGTGAAGAGTGAGGCCACTGGGCGGATCTCAGCGTCCGGCAGGCTGGCAGGTGTGGACGCGCTCGGCGTGGATGAACATGTCTGGTCCCACACCGGTCCGCCCGGCACCGGGATGGTCACCGGGATCGTGGACCACACCCGTGACGAGAACGGCGTGGTGCATGCACGGTTGCTGGACCTCGTTCCGGGCCGGTCCGGGAAGGCCTACGCGGACTGGCTCAAAACCCGCGGCCCTGACTTCACCGCGGGGATCAAGACCGCCGCGCTGGATCCGTTCCGCGGCTACGCCAACGCGATTCGTGATGAGCTCCCCGAAGCCATCACCGTCCTGGACGCTTTTCAAGTCGTGAAGCTCGGATCGTCCATGGTTGACGAGGTCCGCCGCCGGGTCCAGCAGGACACCCTCGGACACCGCGGACGCAAGGGAGACCCGCTCTACGGGATCCGAAGGACCCTGCAGATCGGCGCCGAACACCTTACCGACAGACAAGCCTCCAGGCTCGATGCCAAACTCGCCCTTGGGGACCCTGACCACGAAGTCACCCTGGCCTGGCAGTGCTATCAGAAGCTCCGGAACATCTATCATGCCCGGCCTGAACGGGGCAGGGAACTGGTCAAGGAAGTGATCGCGTCATTCCCAACCTGCCCCGTCCCGGAAGTCGCCCGCCTCGGCCGGACCCTCAAACAATGGAAGAGCGCGGTCCTGGCCTACTTCGACACAGACGGCGCCTCCAACGGGCCTACCGAAGCGATCAATGGCGTCATCGAAACCACACGCCGCATCGCCAGAGGCTTCCGAAACTTCACCAACTACCGACTCAGATGCCTACTCAGTGCCGGCGGCCACCGGCCCTACCGGATCAAACAGACCAACCATGCCTAAATGCGAAGGGCCCGATTTCCCCTGTGCGGGAAGATGGGTCCATGAGCAATGCTGGCCCCCGCGCCGGTGGGCCGTCCTCTCGAAGGTCGTTCACGCCGGCACAAAAATTGGCGTACTTGGATGCGTATCAGCAGGCCTGTGACGACGGTACCGGCGACGGGGCTTACCTGCGCCGCGAGGGCCTGTATTCATCCCAAATCACCGAATGGCGCAAGCTCCGCGACGCCGGTGTCCTGGACGGCAAGAAACCTGGGGAAAAGATCGGCAAACCCACTGCTGAACAGGCAGAAATCGGGCGTCTACGTCGGCAGCTTGAGGTGAGTGAACGCAAGCTGGCACGGACTGAAGCTGCGTTGTCGATAATGGAAAAAGCACGACTACTTTTGGAGGATATCTCCGAAAGCGCGGAGCAGCAGCCCTGGTACAAGAAACCCTGATGTCCGCCTACACCGCTCTCACCCAGGCGGACATCTCAACCAGGGAAGCGGCCGTGATTGCGGGGGTCCCCAGGGCCACGGCGACCCGCAAAGTCCGAACCCCGGCGGAAGACCCGCTGCCTGCCCCGGCACCGGCAAACAAGCTCTCAACGGCAGAGCGTGCCCACATCCTGGCGACCGTGAACTCCGGCAAAGCCCTTGAACGCACCAAAACCCTCGCAATCGCACGGGCAAAAACACCCGAACGATTCACCACCAACAACGACCCCAAAATCCTCGCCATCCCCGACACCGCCTGGATCAACAAACCAGCCGAGAACAACGACACAAAAGCAGCAGCCTAACTCCCGCTGGCCTCATTCACCTTGACAAATTCCGCCTCGGGCAGCATCGAAGGGCCGCAGCTCGTCGTGCCCCAGATAGGTGTGGCCCGCACCACTATTTGAAGCAGCTTTCCAAGGCGGCTGGGGCGCCCCGCCCATTCCGGACTGGCAGCCGATAACGGATATCCCGTAAACCTGATTCTTGGTCGGATCGGACCCGGTGCGATTCAAGGGACCTGTATGAACCGGGATATTGAGAGGCCGGCCTGGCGGACCGTGACCTGCTCCGCAGGTGCGTACCTTCAGCCGCGCAGGAAGACCACCCCGCTGGCCCTTAGCACCGGCACGGGCAGACGACCGCCGGGCTCCAGAATTCAGGCCGGCCGGTCCAAAGCTTCGTGAAGCCAAGCCGTCGCTTCAACCCTTGATATGAAAAAGCGGGTAGGGCACGGCGGCTCCTGGCTGCCGAGTTGAAAATCGACAAGCACGCGGTCGACCGGGCTTGCGCCAAGCAGGGCAATTCTGGAGGCAGCGCACGGTGCGGCAAAGACCGTACGCGCTTGTCTGCTGACGTACTCCGTACCGGCCATGTCAACGAGCAAAGGATATGAGGAGCCGGCGGCGACAAGATTCACAGCTTCCATGGCGGCCCGAGCATCTGCGACCTCAATTCTCACCCCCGCGTCCCACACCAGGTGCAAAACCGTGCCGGCTTCAAGGCGAACCACACCCTTGCCGCCTTCAATGGGGGTGAGCACGCTACCTGTTTCCGCCAATGTCATGTTCCGCACCTAACTTTTTCACGTCTAATCGGCTGGCTTTAGCCCGGTTCCCGTCTCCACGGCAACCGGACGAAGGCGTCAGAGCATGCTGGGTTGGCTGGTGAGGATGTAGTCAACCGCAGCTGGCCCTGTCATGCGCAGTCCCGGGCGGATGACTCTTTTGGCGATCCTGCACCGATCGGGGATTCCCCTCTCGCGCATGGCGGTCCAGAAGGCCGGTGAGGCTGTGGGAAATTCCCGGCGGAGCAGACACCAGCTGGTGTACACCCCGTACAGTTCGTCGTCGCTTAGACCGTGGTTTGGTTCGGCAGGGGCGATGGAATCGGCAAGGAAAAGTGAATAGGTTGAAGCAATCATGGTCAGCCTTCCGCCCGCCGGGCAGGTGGGGGATGGCGGTCTCGACATACGTGAGTTCCAAGGCAGTCGTGTCCGGCACGGGACCACGAGGTTATGAGGCGGAAGTCGCCGCAGATGGCTGCGATGTGCAGGGATGCCCCAACGCCTCAAGGCGTTGAGTGTTCGGGTGCCTTCGATGTGAGGAGTTCCTCCCTGGACAACTGCGCCGAAAAGATGGCGCTGCCAGGGTCCGGGGCAACAATCACAGCGTAAGGGAAGAGCCGCGGGTTGGAAAGAACCCTAAGGATCGGTGGTGAACGGAATGGTGTGACCACGTACTGGCCGACTATTCAGGGATCTCTTTCGACGCCCGATTCATGGCGCGGGCAGGGGGCGATTCTGGATAGTGCGTTTCCTGGAGGAAGTTGGTACTCGCGACGTCGGGCAAGCCGGTGACCCTGTTGGAGCTGATTTCCCCGTCTGACGGGCCACTCCCCCGCTCAAGACCGAACGCCGATAATGGACCTTTCGTCAGCTAGCCGGTAGCTGGAGCCGACTGCAGAGGCTTCTTGAGGAGGGCTCTACTCTTCTTGCCACTTGAGCTTGAGGATTTCGAATGCTTCCTTGATGGCCGCAGCATCGTAGTGGAGGTCAACCACTTGGGTCCGGTCAAGCTTGGGGCTGATCGGGGGATTCCCGGGCCGCTCGAAGATAGCCCACAACCGGAGCTCGTCGCCGTGCCGGGAGTTGAAGGTGACACCATCGACGGTGGTTGTTTCATATAGCCAGGCGGCGACCCCTTGAGTCAGTTGCCTGGGGCGGGCGTCTTTCAACGCCGCCGCGTCGAAATCGGCCAGTCCGAGACTCAAGGCAATAGCGATGAAGTTCGGATAGAGGGCGGCGATGGTTTGGGAGGCGGTGACGGCGCAGTAGTGCCCGGAGAGTTCGGCGCGGGTCGCGGCGCGTGGCTCCAGCCATTCACGTGGAACTTCTCCTGGCGGGATGGTTGGGTGCAGCGCCTGGTCTTCATCGTCTTCGACGATTTCGTCCAGTTCCGCGGCCAGCCTGGCGTCGCGGCGGAAGCCGGCCAGGACTTCCAGGAGGCATGCCTTCAAGCTTGAGCCGGCGTAGACGGTGCGGAAGTTGCCGTGCAGGTCATCCCAGCGTCCGGGGAAACGGCCGTCCGTGGCCCATTCCCAGCCGCTCCACGCCCAGGGTTCGGGGCGGAACCCGATGCGCCATACAGTGCCGGCCGCTGGGATGATGGCTAGTGCGTTCTGGTCCATCCGTCAGCCGGCGGCCGCGAAGGCCCGGGCAGCGGCAAGGACGGATTGTGCGGCCTCGTCGACATGGCCTTCACGCAAGAGCCTGGCCGGCGGGACATCGTCCAGCTGCGGGTTCATGCCTTGGAACCATGCCTGGACAACGGCCCTGGAGTCGCGCTCGGCCAGTAAGGCAGCGACATGGTAAGCGTGCCGCAGCCGGGTCATGACTTCTGCGGAGGGTTTCCGTTCACCGTCTGCCCATTGGCGTACCGCGCGGGTTTCCTTGACCGAGCCGATGTAGGCGACAAGTTTTGCGCCCAGGATGTCCCTGAGGTCGCGGACTAGCTCGGCCTCGGGCAGCCGGATGGAATCCTGATGGGCCTTCAGCCCTCCCCGGGCTCCTGCAACTGCTGTCATGCCTCCATGCTGTCACGAATGACACTTTGTTTCAACGGCTAGAACACGCCACTGATCACACCCGAAATCACATGCATGAAAAGCCGATAACGGATATTCCGTCAAGCTATGGCCGCGCAGACTATTGCCCGTCGACGGCGCCGGCAGGGGAGCGGTTCACTCCAGCTTGGCCTGGCGCAGGTACTGATAGACGGTTTCCCTGCTGATCCCGTAGTCACGGGCAAGGAGGGCTTTTGGAACACCGGTGCCGGCGCGCTGGACAAGTTCGGCGGCTCGGTCCGGGGTGAGGGTCTTTTTCCTTCCTTTGTAGGCGCCGCGTTGTTTGGCCAGGGCGATGCCTTCTCTTTGGCGTTCTCTGATGAGGGAGCGTTCGAACTCGGCGAAGGCACCCATGACGGAGAGCATGAGGTTGGCCATGGGGGAGTCCTCGCCGGTAAAGACCAGGCTTTCTTTGACGAACTCCACGCGCACGCCCTTCCGGGTCAGGCCCTGGACCAGAGCCCGAAGATCATCCAGGTTGCGGGCCAGCCGGTCCATGCTGTGCACCACCACGGTGTCCCCTTCGCGGGCGAACCGCAGCAGTTCCGTGAGCTGTGGCCTGGCGGTGTCCCTGCCGGAGGCCGTGTCCGTGAAGACCCGGTCCAGAACCTGGCCGTCGAGCTGGCGTTTCTCGTTCTGGTCCAACGTGCTCACGCGCACGTACCCGATCCGCTGTCCAGCCACCTGCGCCTCCAACCCTCGTGCTGTCAGGTTGAGTTCTAGGCTCCTTCCAGAAGAAAGTCAAGACACGCGGGGTCCTATCCGTGAGGTTTGGGCTGCCCTGAGTGGACGTACTCGTGACCTGCTAGCTATGACGGCACAGCCGTGCCTACGCCTCGCCTGGTAGTTCAGCTCTCTTGGACGTCCTCGATGTAGTGCCCATATGCGTCCAAATCGAGTGCTAGTACAGTGCCCAGCATGGACAGCCTCTTGTACAGCCGCATTGCAAACCAAATGAGCTGCTGGTCCGATGGTGCGAAGACAAGTTCGTCCCCGACTCTTTCGACCGCACCGTCTCTGACGGCTATCGCGAAGTCCAGCCGGTCGGATTGATTTCCGGTCAGAAGGGCATTACGTGCGGCCTTTCCCTGGATGTCCGTCCAGGATGTCTCGGTGGCAAGGAGGCCTCCCAGTATGGGCTTGTTCGCTGGCTCTTGAGGTGGATACGTTCCCCCGGCGTGCCGGATGCCTACGGAGGTCCTACGAAGGCTGCGGACGCTGGCAATCTTCTCCCGTGCATAGTCAACGTAGCCCTTGCTCAACTCCGGTTTGGCCTCGAATATCGCGTAGATGCTCTCGACGGGGACAAATGTCATGTCGCCTTGCTCGAAGAACAGGGGTGAGTACTGGCGGTCGTAGACAGCCACATCTATCTGTTGGCTCTGCTTTCCGTACGAATCGATCGCGAAGACGCTGCCTACTCCGTAGCGCCGGGGGAGGAAATCGCTGAGCATGCGTATCCAGTGTTCCTCCGTTGCGTCGCCCTTGGCTGTTGGATGATTGGTGAAATTGGGCATGAGGCCGAGCCCGGACAGCATATGTTTTTGCTTGGCCGCAAATGCCTCTCTCAAGTCAAACGAGGTGCTCATGGTGCAGCTGCTCCGCTCTCGGGTTCCATCGGTGGGCCAATGGGACCTGCGTGTCAGGTGTGATCACTCTATTTGTCTATAAGCATGTTGCGGGCCGTGTCGAAGCTGGATGTACCCCTGGCTGTGACAGGTTTGGATGGCCCCGGTAGGACGGTTATATCTGGCCCCACTTCGTTACTCGCCGGGCACAGAGTATCCGAGGTTTTAGGCACCTTTTGAATCCTCAATTTCAAGCAGCACTTCGGCTATAGGTCCGCTGGCACGGCCGGGGTCGAGAACGAGGGTCGGACGGTACTTGGGACCGTTGTCGGCGTCGTCTTCCCATTCATAGGCCACCGTTCGGAGCGTGTTCAAATGGCGTCCAATCAATACGGCCATTGTGTACGGGCCGTGGAAGGCAAGATGGACCTCAGCGCGTCCACTGTCGGCCGCGAGTTGTTTGATGTGCTGGCCGATCAATGAACTGAGGCGTCCGGCTTCACGAGCGTCAATCTGAGTGGTGGTTGTGGTAAGCATTGCCGCCTTAGCGAATGTGTGGGGGGACGTGCTGATGAGTTGTTGGAAGGCGGTGGAATCTGCTCCGTGCGTGAGACTGACGAAGATTGCGATCTTGTTTTGGGTAACGGCGGATTGTTGGGCTGGGAAGGCAATTTCTTCCACGCTAATGACGTTATCGAGCGGGTCATCTTCGCACGCCTCCGAGGCCCAGGCCGCATTGCGCGTGTCCATTGCTTCGACTGTTCCGAGTTTGGTCTCGGGTAGCGCTGCGCCCAGTGCCAGAGCGATTGAAAGGTGGGCTCCGCCTAAGATCTGTACGCGCGGTGCCCGTGCTGCGTAAATGGCGTCGCTAATGAGGGGCAGCGTTTCTTGGAGGAGATGGAGTCCTTCGGCTGAGGGAAGGCGTCCGTTCTCGGCGGCGTTGACCCGGATGTGCAGGTCCTCGTCGTCCGCGTCGATGGCGAATGATGTCGGCCGGCTCTGCACACGAATGGTGAAAGCTCGATTTTCTGCCCGGAGTGATGGCTTGCGTTGCTCGATGCGGTGCATGAGCAAGTCACGTGCTATGTCAAGGTCACCCGTGCTGTCGAGCATGTTGCTCTGCTTCTTATCAGCAAGTGTGCGCTGTGGTGTGAGGCGCAGGAGCCGGTCAGGGGCGTCATAATCACATTTGGAAGAGCTCCCGCGCCTAGGGACTGTATTCGCGATGCTGAGGCTGAAGTCACGGTCTTCGTCGAGTTGAAGTAGGCGTGGGAGTTCACGCTCCCGGACGATCTCGCTGTGGACGATGTCGGGAGTTACGATGAGCACTGCCGCCGAGAGGCCTTGGGTCAGGGCTTGCTCGAGTCTGTCTATCGTTGTGCCGGCGCGCAGATCGCGGTAGTCACGCCAGACCACGAGGCCGGTTGCTCTGAGTAGGTGTTCCAGCCGTGCGGCTTGGTCGGTTCCGTCTGTTTGGCGGTAGGAGATGAAGACAGGCCCGTCGCCTCGTACAGCGGTTAGAGGCAGGGGGCCCAGGGGCTGGAATTTGGGCTCGGGCGATATGACTGGGACATTTCCGCTGGTGACGCGACCAAACTGTTGACGCTGTGCGGTGACTCCGTGGAACGGTGTCGAGTGCGACGTGGAGCGCACGATCAAGGCAATCGGACCGTCGCTGGTTTTCGCAATTGCACGAAGTGAGCTGACGTCTATGGGGCTCGGTCCTGCTGGAGCCGGGTGGCTGTGCCATTCCCCGACGTATCCTGTCGGATCATCGATGGCCCGATCCGCGAGGAAGTCTTTGAGCAGCTTGTTGGCTTTGAGGTCGTCGCGGACGTACTGGTTCGTTGTTGCCTGGTCGCTGCCGATGGTCAGTGCATTTGTGACCACGATGGTATTGGATTCGTGGTAGCCGAGAAGGATACCTCCGATTTCCGTCGGCAGGCTTTTCGCTGTTTCGGCATCGATGACTTCATGTGCCTCATGTCGTAGTTCGATACGGGTAGGTTGCCGGGTCACTAGTGATGCCTTTCAGGAACAGCAGTGAGGTCTCGTGATTCTCCCGCTGGATGGAGGATACGCCCGGTAAGCAGACCGATACTGTGCCGTACGGCGGCGGCTGCTGCTTCGATCACAGCGTGCGGCGGAGTTGGGGAGATTGGGCTTCCACATCCAGCCTCGAACAACTCTGGGGCTTGAACGCCGGTACCCGGTGACGTCGCCAAAGGCGGCACGGGGGAGGCGTCGTTGGCAGGGGGGAGGATGTCGACACGATAGGCGGTTCCGTCATGATGTAGTGAAACCGAGAGAATCCTCGTGCCCATGGACTCGGCCACGACGTGGAGAAGGGCTGTCGTGTTGAAGTCGCCGGTGGCGTTCACGACCAGGTCGTGACTGCTGATGAGAACGGCTGCCTCCGCGGCGGACGTGAGTGGCTGCGTACTCAGGCCGATGTCCTCATGCGTGAGTTCGTTTCTGGCGACGAGGTGACGTTTTACAGCTTCACTCTTTGGCAACCCGATTGTGTCGGGTCCCACGAGATGCCGGACGATGTTGCCGGGGAGGACCAGGTCTCCGTCCACTAATGTCATCCGTCCGATTCCTGCGCGCCCCAGCATGTCTGCGACGAAGGAACCGAGCGCGCCTAGCCCGATGATAGCCACGCTACTGTTCATGAGTTCTGCCTTTTGGACACCGGCGCGGGCGGTTCGGGCCGCTGTCGTATCGGCTGCCGATATCAGTCGCCGTACGCTGATGTCGCCGCCGACTGTTGGCCAAACTTCCAGCGCGATGGCGCCATCGTGATTGCCGCGACGGTACTTCAGCAGCACCACCGAGATCTCCTGGCGCAGGATTCTGGCATCGAGCTTGTTCTCGGGCCGGATTCGGACGCTGATGTCTGCCCAGGTCCGTGGCGGTACGTCGATTTCACCGGCGTCGACCACATACGCCGACCGGTCGTTGCCGGCTTTCACCAGTTTCTTCGGAATTGCACCCTTGCTTGCCCGCATGATGTTGTTTTTGGCTGGTCGGAACCGAATTAAGCCCTCACGCAGCGAATCAAGCTCGTCGTAGAGGTAAATCCTGGTGTCTTCCTCTGAACGGTGGAAATACCGGTCTAGATCCAGATCAGGGCGATCGTCCGGCCAGCCGGCTGCTGCTTGCGCCAACCATTCCGTGACATGTTCAAGGAATGCCGAGGCCTCACTCCACCAGAGCCCCTCGTGATCGTCCTCGGCGATCAAACAGAGGGCGCCGTCCAACTCGCGGTGCCAAGACCAGGGCACTGCATCCTCTGCAACCGGGGCTACCCTTGGGGGCTTAAAGGGAAAGCGTTCCGGGAGGGAAATCAGGACCTCGGTCGGGTCCTCAGGGTTTCCAGTCACCCCTGTCCACCCCTCTTTTGTCTCCTTATAGCCAGCTCGGATGAGGCCTTCCTCGAAGTGCTGGCGGGCGTGGGCTACAGAGTCGGTGTATGCGTCAAGGTTCACCCAAATGTCCGTGTTCCGGCGGGGACGGTTCGTGCGCCTGCAGAAATTGCGGTTGCGCGTTTGGTGCCGTCTTCGTTGAACCCGGGCGGCATTTTGAACACGGTGTCATCGTCGCCGTTTTTGCCGAGCAGGCTTTGGAATGCCAGGGCAGACTTACCCGCGTCCTCTTCGTTGAGAGCTGAGCGGGCTGAGGCAGCCGCGTCAGCAAATCGGACCCTCGCGGTCTCAAGCTCGTCCTCGGTTGCGCGGATGCTGATGGTTTTTCCCCAGAGAGTTGGGTCGGTCACGCCGATACCGTAAACGACGTAGTTGCTGATGATTTTGGTGACCTCTTCAAGGGCTGACACGTAGTACTCTGCGTGGTCATTTCCTGAAACAAGGCCGGATTTGAAGGCCTGGTAGGTTGCCACTTCGATGAAAAAGCCTCCGGGCTTCGCACCGCTGCGAAGCAGAGCGCGGCGAGTTTGTCGGAGAAGTTTGACGGTAGGGACGTAGTAGCCGCCGTGGGTAGCGTTCATTTCGCTGGAAAGGCTGGTCAAAGCTTCAGGGTTGGTTTGCACCCATTTGTCTTCCTGGCCTTTTTGAGGGATTTCCCATGTCGTCCCGTCCCAGTGTGGACGTGCCGGCACAGCGTCCACATCAAGGTCGTATTCAGGGAACGCAATTTTGAGGCTCCGGTCCTGGCGCACTGTGCGACGGCGACCATTGGCATCCACACCAAATTCAGCGTGGAGCACTTTGAAGAACCGGTCGAGGATGTCCTTGGACGTCACGTCGCTCGGAAGGTCTGGCAGCCGGATAAACACATCGACGTCTTTGACACGTTTGATGGACACGCTGCGCTTATACGAACCAATGAGGACCGGGTCGACTCCGTACCCGGCCAGCTTGGCATCCGTCCCCAGAGCCTGGCGTACGAGGTGGTGAGCTTCTGGGGCGTTCGCCTTATCGTCGCCGGGCTCGATTGAGCTCAGGGCATCCTTGAACTGCTGTATGAGGTGAGCCACGAAGAGGCCCTCCGATCTCGGTAGGAGCGATGGATGCTGTCGAGCCTTTCATATACGACCGACATTCGAGCTGATACTACATGTAGTATTCGCGTTGGCGCTTGAACACCACATGATGTGTTACATCCGTGTTATTCCATACTTGCAAACGTTTCTCAATAGCTCTCACGAATCGGCTCAAGATTGACTCAAGAAGTCCTGCGGTAAGAGTAAGGGATTGGCTTCTCGGCGATAAATGTCGTGGGAGGGCGGCGGGTGCGCGCGCGGATCCCCTTATAACCGGGCGCGCTGCTTCGGCTCACGCAAGAGCCTCGTTGGATCCACGCAGTGGGGTGTCGATCAAGCATGCCAGCTACACCTGAAATAGGAGTCGTCTGCAACTATCAGCCTGCTTACTTTACGTAACATAGGTTATCGGCGTTTTCGATCCGTGGGGGAGAGGCCTAAAAGCCCTCTTTCTACCTGCCGATTAAAGTTCTGTCGGCCGGCAGCGGGACCCCACCGGGTCGTCGTCAATGAACGCCGCCGACGGGTTCCTAGAGGCCGGACAAGCTCGGTCTGCGGCCGCGTCGATTGGTCATAGTGCGCCGGAAACGACCGCGTGCTGGCCCGGGTGTAATCCGCCCGCATTGCCTGGAAACCCCCGACAGGGAGACGCCGGACGCTGCCCGGGGAAAGCCGGCCACTGCTTCCCAGCCAACTTCAAGGTTCAGCGTGCAGGATGTGGGTGGAACTTCGGCCACCGCTATTTGGCCGGAGTTTCGCCATCTCCGGTAGATGTCGCAAGACGCGGGGCCGTTGCGTGGCGGCGTTTCATGAATGCTCCGCCATGAGACGGAATCCACTGTGCGTGGATGCAGGCCATACCTGCGAAAATGCTTGTTGCCGGCGCCGCTACCTGCCAGTAACTTTGGTGAGGCGGCTTTCCAGTTCCCCCAATTGGGGAGTGCGTCATAGAGAGGCTCCGCGGCAACCCCCAATGCCACGGGGCCTCTCGCATGTCGTGCTGACCAGGATCGTCATTGCGGTGGGTGGAAGTTACCGGCACCACTCCTCCGGCCGCCGCTGAAGTCCCGAAAATCTAAGGGACGAGCGATTATCACCGCAGAACCTTGCGCAGATACATAACCAGCCGCCTTTTGCCAGTGGACGCAGGGCTCGTAGCAGGCTGGCCCGCTCACAGCACTGTAGGCCGAACCGCCAATGGAGGCTGGGGGTGCGTGGCTGGCGTCGGGGTCCCTAGTTATGGCGCCGCTGTGATGTGGGCGCAGCATTGTCCGGCTGTTTGGTTTCCGGTGATTCTTTTCTCTGCTTCGCCGCAGCCGGCTGCTGCTCCGCGGAGGAAGGCGCCGTTCATTGCGCAGACAACGCCCGGGTGCCGTGCCGAGAGCCGGTGGAAGGGGCAGTTTGGCAGCACGAACCCGCCCTGTCCGTCGGACCGGGGGGCGTACCCTTGGTTCACCAGGAACGCTTCCAGGGTTGAATCGCCCGAGGCCAGTTCCTTGCCCCTTTGGTAGGACGATGTCAGAAGGACCTGGCGGACCTCGGTGCCGGACTGCGCTGCCTCCTCGATAGCTGTCGCCAGCAGTTCTCCGGCCAGGTCGTAATTCCTGTCAGGGACGGAGGCTCCGACTTCCCCAATCACGGCCCGGTACATTTTTGCCGGCCGGCCCGAGCCGGGGCCGGTTTTTCCGGCCGGCTTGTGAAACTCGACCGCCAGCAGCCCGTCCTCGACGAGCTTGTCCAGATGGAAGGACGCGGTGCTCCGCGCCATACCCAGCGCCTCGGCCGCAGCATCCCGGCCCACAGCAGCCGTCGACGACGAAACGTAGTCGTACAAGTCCCGGCGTTTGGCATCGCCGAGCGATGCGACGGCTGTAAGGCGCTGCGCCCACGGAAGCCTGATCAAGATCAACCCGCCTTTCTAAAAACAAAAACCTTGTTTAACCCTGCAGCTCCTTCTAAAATTACTATACCTACTTTTAGAAGGAGCGCACCATGAAAACAACAGCAAGCGCAGCGGGACTTCCCCTTCAGGTGCCGGACCGGGCAGGAACTCATCAGGCGTTCATGCTGCTGCGCACAGTGTTTACCGTTGCACCGATCCTCTTCGGCCTGGATAAGTTCACCAACTTCCTCGCCGACTGGACCGTGTACCTCGCCCCGGTTGCCACCTCCGTGGTGCCGGTGCCGGCGCAGAGTTTCATGTACGCCGTGGGGGTAGTGGAAATCATCGCCGGGGTCGCCGTTGCCGTACGGCCGCGCTTCGGTTCCCTGCTGGTTGCTGCCTGGCTTCTGGGGATCATCATCAACCTGCTGGTTCTGGGCAGCTTTTACGATGTCGCGCTTCGTGACTTCGGGCTGTTGATCAGCGCCCTCGCCCTGAACCGGCTCTCCCCCGCCGGGCCCCGGGCATCTCGGAAGTAAGAACCGCTAACCGCCGGCGGCGGCAGGAGGTGCGAGATGAACTGGCAGGGGTGGGCCCTGTTCGGCCTGCTGGCAACCTCTGTTTTGACACTGGTCATGATCGGGGCGCAGATGGCGGGACTTACCCGCCTGGACCTGCCACTGGTGCTTGGCACCATGATCACCCCCGACCCGGACAAGGCACGTATTGCCGGGTTCTTCATTCACATCGCCGCCGGCCTTCGCCCTGGGCTATGCCGCCACCTTCGCCCTTCTGGGCCAGGCCACGTGGTGGGCCGGAGCCCTTCTGGGGCTGCTGCACGCCGGTGTAGCGATGACCGTCATCCTTCCGTTGCTGCCTGGCGTTCATCCCCGGATGGCTTCCGCGAGGGCCGGCCTGGCCTCCACCGCGGCCCTGGAACCTCCGGGCCTGCTCGGGCTCAGCTACGGGACCCAGACTCCCCTGGTAGCCGTGGTTTCCCACTTCGCGTACGGCACAGTCCTGGGGCTACTGGTGGGGCCATGAGCCTGAACCATCTGCCGACAACCCTGCACCATCGTCGCGGGCGATGGAACCGAGATAGCTCCCGATGGCATCCTGTACCCGTTGTATTCCGCGTTGCACTTGGTGGGTCCAGAGGTTCCTGGGGTAGCCGTATCACCACCACTTGCCGGTTTCTTCCGGGGGTCATGAGGAGCATTATTGAGGTTGCAGAGTCTTGCGATTTTGATCGGAGGCTGCCATGTTTCGGGCCCTGCTATGCAAGCTGAATATCCGGCACGATTGGCATCTTGAACACGCTGAGGACGGCGCGGTGTATAGGCGGTGCCGTCGGTGTGGCAAGGATGACGACGAACGTGGGAAGGGGCGAAGGGGCGACTTCAGTGCGTGGGCGGGCCCGTCCGGGGCATGACACCCCGACCAGAAGGACGCGTCTTCCCGGCGATGGCTGACAGCCCCTTCAAGCATCCCGGCTGTAAGGTGTCTAGCTGGTCCTCAGGCGTGAGAGGGGGCCCGGCGGGTGGCCTCGAGCCTCCAGCCAGTACCAAGGTTCGTTCCGGCGACAAAGGATCCAATCCAGGCGATTCCAGCAGATCCCACGGTGTTAGCAGCCATAAAAAGTGCCACGCAGACGGCCAGTGCCCCGAACAAACATATCTGCGACACCCACACGCGACGGGAACCAGAGCGGAACAGCCAGACTCCCAATGTTGCCCCGGCACCCAGGGCGACGAACGCAGGCCACGGCGCAGCAAGGCGTCCGAAGACGACGAAGGCCACCGTGGCGCAAAGGAGGATGACACCAGAAACGATGTAGCCCGTCCCTGACTCGCGCTCCCTCGCGCGCCTCCTTTTCGTCCGCATGGCTCCCTGCTGCACTTACCTACTCAACTCCTTGACGTTTGCCCATCCGAGGGCACGAAAAAGGTGCGCCCCGTTCGCTGAGCGCACCCTCTTCGATCTCTCCCCGTTCGCAGCCGTTCCGATCGACTACGCCTATAGTAAGCCTGCTGACTATCGGCCGAGCAAGGCACAAGAGCAGCTGTAGCGAAAGCGTTATCAACGATGCACCATCGTCCGTGGCGGGATTCCCGCGATGCGGGACTACCGCAACGCCATCCGGGAACGCTTGAACGGATCGGACGGGATCCGGACTCCTGCAAGGTCCTGTTTGTCGTCACGCCCTACGTCGGAGACACCCGGGAAGAGGCCCAGTCGCTCTTTGATCGGACGCACGCGGCTACAGATTGGCGCGCCGAAGAAGCCCTCGCACACCTTTCAGCATTCACTGAGATCGACTTCTCCAGGTTTGATCTGGATGAGCGAATCCCCGATGGGCTGACAACCAACGGCCACTAAAGTGCCTTGAACAACTTCGTGAAGCGGGGCGACGGTGGCAAGACCCTGCGCGAAGCCGCCGCAAGCTGGACGGTGTCATGCCTGGACCTGATCGGCACACCCGAACAAGTCGCCGGCCAGATGGGCGACGCCATGGATCAAATCGGCGGGGACGGCTTCCTGATCAACGGCCCTCTGAGCCGGGTATATGTCTCGCAGATTACAGACGGCCTCGTGCCGGCACTGCAGCGGAAGGGACTCACCCGGACGGAATATGACCACCCGACGTTTAGGGAAAATCTGATGGCCTTCTAGCGGGACGTTTTTCGACCTGGAGGGGCTGGCCGGGCAAGTCCGGGCAGCCCCTCATCCTCAACGCCTCAACTGGGCATCAAAATCAAGCCAACCAGAACGTCGCGGCCGAGAAACGGCAGGACAGCAAAGGACCACCACCGATGAATTTGGCTACAAGGAAGAGGGGCCGCTTGGATGCCGCGTGGTCAGATGAGCTCAAAACGGCGTCCGCGTCCTTGGTCAGGCTGCGCAGATTCAGATCATCCGGTTCCTCCGGACTAACGGCCCGTCCACCCGGCACCACGTCGCCGACAGCCTCGGCCTCGGCCTTAGTCACGGCTACACATCGCAATGCCTTAACAAGCTAGCGGACGCCGGGGCGGTGGCCGCTGATTCCGGCCTAAACCAAGGCGATCATCCCATCCGATTTTTCACTGTGGATTCCCACCGGATTGAGTTCGTCTTTGGCGTCCTCGCCCGGTACCTGGGTGCCGTTCCTAGGGAAGAATCTGGATCCGGCACTTGATTTCATCGAGCGTCTGCGGCCACAGGAAACAGTGGCCGCGATCGCAGAACTCGAAGGACCCACTCGGGCTCAAGCTTTAGGAAGCCCCGCGCCGCATTTCGAGATTCATCGCAGAATCTATGTCTCACTTCGGGACCGAACTGCCGAAACCGTGCCCCGTCAAGTGCCGCACGCGTGTCGGTCGGTCCCAAACATTCTGGGACCGAAATAAATGATACTGACGCATAACCTGAAAGGAAGCCAGCCATGTTGAACCTGCCAAAAAACCTGGCCCTCTTGCTCTACTAGCATATTTGGGACTTCGCGGCCTGGGAGAAGGAACTCTCCGCCCCCAAAGTCATACTTACTTCATCGGCATGGGTTGGCTGGTACGAGGAAGACTCCTAACCCGAGCACTTCGACCAGTCCGCACACTTGGTGAGCATCGTAGATGCGCCGGCAGCCGCGTACAGCGGCGGCCCTGCACTACGCACCGGTGAATGACGTCAGCTCACGAATGCCCAAGGACTGGCCTTACGATCGGGCTGCACTCTCTTCAGCGCTCCATCGACCAGCTGCAATACTGGTCTGGTCCAAGCGAGAAATTCTCCGGCCAACCCGGGACCAAAGCCGGATCATCGAGGCCGGGAATATCCGTGCCCCTAAACTACTCATCAAAGTCACATAGGTGCACCGAACCCTCCACGCCGGGCACAGAGGTACCGCATTATGCGGCCGTTCGAGCTTGAGGCGCCGACGACCCGCATTCGGTCCCTTGAAAGATGCCCCGGCTGCACCGCACTGGGGACGCCTCGATGAACAGCACCAAGCCAGTCAACGTCCACCGCGGTCGCACTCAACTCACAATGGTGCCGGTCACTGGCCAGCGAGTTCCAGCGGTCAGAACATATATGACCGCGATCTGAGTGGCACCGGAACATACCCAGGAGCCCGCTCATCCATGCACCAGTTGACAAGCGGAACTGCAGATCATTGCCTTCCCCATGGATATCCATGCGCGATGACACGGAATCTTGAGGTAGCCAGCCAGATAAGTAGGAGCTGGTCCGGTGGGTCCGGGAGATTTCAGTCCTGACGGGGGCTGGTTCCACCTTGAAGATTCAGAGCCACAGCTGAAGCCACAAAACAACTGGCGGCAAGTGGCAAATACAGAAGCAGAAAGGGATTGGGGGTCACTAAGTTCAGGGGATGTGAGCCGATAACCGAGACCATCAGCATTCCGATTTGTGTACCGAAGGCTGCTCCCAACATCCGATGTATAGACGTCAGGGAATTCGCCTGACCGAGGTGGTTTCTTGGTGCAACGTTCTCGAGGGCAATAGGTATTGCTGTAAAGGCGAAGCCGCTCCCTATTCCGGCAACCACGCCTCCTGCGGCAACCGCCCACCACGTGCTGCCCATGAGGCCCATAACGACAAGGCCGAAGCCACTCATCAGGCACCCCAGTATGATGCAAGACTTTGAACGCATGAACCCACGCCCGGCAAGCCAGGAAGCCGCGACCACCGCTATGGTATGGGGTACCAAAAGGGCCCCGCTCTGCCCAACGGACAGCAGTGTCTGACCCCCGAAATGCGCATCCTGGGCCGCCATCGGCAAAAGGGCGAGCATTCCTGAGATACCGGTGCTCAGGAGAGCGCTGGTAACATTCGCAACCGCAATTGGCTTGGCTGTGAGCAACTTAAAGTTGAGGGCGGGAAACGCGACCCGGGATTCCACCCAACCCAGTGAAATCAGAAGCACGATTCCGACTGCGAAGGTGCAAAGCGTAAGGGGCTGGGCGAATCCCCCATTGCCGGCCGAGCTCAACGCGACAAGAAGGCACGTGATGCCTGTCCCATAGACGGTGATGCCTGCAGAGTCGAATTGGAACGGACCGCTCCGAGGCTCAAAACCGATCACCTTGACGACGGCAATCAGGGCAACGGCCGCCACTATGGCGCAGCCTATGAATACGGCAGGGATTCCTGCAACGTCTGCGAGAACGCCGCCCGCCGGAGCCCCGACCGTGGACCCTAAGCCAAGCGTACCGCTCACTAGAGCTATGCCGGATGTTCGGCGCCCAGGAGGAAGACGCTTCGCGGCCACAGTTAAAGCCAGCGGAAATATGGCCCCGCCGCAGCCCATGACGGCCCGGCCCGCAATCAGGATGCCTGCATTGACTGCAACGGCACAAATGACAGCGCCGACCACGAAGACTGTCAACGAAAAGACGAGGACGCGCGCATGTCCGATCTCGTCCCCTGATCTACCCCCAACAAGGGTGGTAACCACGGCGGCGAGACTAAAGGCAGAAAGCGTCCAGCCGGCAGTGGAGGCGGTGACATCAAAGTCACTCTGGATACGGGAGAGCAGTGGCGCGACAGCCATTTGAGAAGCTGAAAATGCGAAGACTGCAAGAACGGCCGCAGTCAAAACACCTCTGGCGGATGGTGAATGAACCGGAATTACAATCCCCTTCCGTGGAGCGACGGCCTCGCAGCTGTCGGTCATGCACCAGCTGCACGGCCAATCAACGGTGAAAAGGACATGGGGAGCGCGCCTGCCATCTGACTGAGGCTCCTGTTGTGTCGAACAGAAGGAGCCCGGCCGGATATTTCATCAACGCGCGACATGGGCATTCCTGTAGGTCATGAGATGTCCAGCGAAGACCCACTGCGGACGGACCCAGATCAGGCCCTTGAGCGCGCTCGGCAACGCCCAAGGACCTGAAAATGGAGCAATTATGTGACCACGCCGCCGGGGTGCTGCCAGGGCGCCGCTCCCGCCGGATATTTAGTGAGAGGCGGTCCAGGCGGCGACGTCCTCTTCGATGGCGAGCCACCGCTTCAGGCCGACGGTTTCGAAGAGATCGCGTGGTCCCATGTTGAACTTTGCCACCGCAGCATCGCTTCCCTCACGGAGAACCGCGGCTGCAGTTTCTTTCATGGCGGCGATTGCAGGCATGAAGGTCACACCTGGCACGGATACAAGGTTGAAGTCGAGTTCTGCGAGTTCGGCCAGTGTGAGGGAGGGACTGTTGCCTCCGGTTGCCAGGTTAAACATCTTGTGGCCCGGGACTGTTCGTCCCAGCTTTTCGATATCTTCTCGGTTGGTGGGAGCCTCAGCGAATGTGATGTGGGCGCCGACATCCAGTGCGCCGTTGCAACGGGCAATAGCCTCTTCGAGTCCGTGGGTTCCGTAGCTGTCTGTCCGCGCGATGAGCTGGGTCTTGGTCCCTTCGAGGGCTTTGACCGCGGCGCGGACCTTGCTCAGATATGGAGTGCGTTCAATGACGGTCTTGCCGGCCATGTGTCCGCACCTTTTGGGGAAGGTCTGGTCTTCAAGGTGGACGGCGGCTACGCCGGTGAGGGCCAGCCGCTCGCAGGTGCGGGTGACGTTCAGTTCGTTTCCGTACCCGGTGTCGATGTCCACGACGACGGGAATGTTTACGCTGGAGACAATATTGCTCACGATGGGGATGAGGTCGCCCAAGGAGAGCAGGCCGACGTCAGGCAGTCCAAGGAATGACGCCGAAAGGCCGGCGCCTCCCAGCATCAGAACGGGGAACCCGGCGCTTTCGCATACGGCAGCTGAGATGCAGTCGTAGGCACCACCCATGACGACTTGGCCTTGATCGAGCAGGTCTGTTAGCAGCACATTGTTATCCATTGGGAGCTTCCTTCCTAGTTTCACGCCTGCAGGGCGTGAGTGACAGTTGATGTTTCTGCGGTCACAGGAGCAGTAGCTGTGACAGCTTTTTCCTCGCGAGGTCGCAGGTGGGCGGTTCGGGGGTGACTAAGTACTGCACGGTTGACCACGAACTTTGGTTGATATCCGTCGCGGACATCGAGGATGGCCCTGATCGCGCTCCCTCCGTTGCCGCGGGCCATCTCATCGGTCCATGACAGGGCATGGGGCGCCAGTACAACGTTCGGCATATTAATGAGTGGGTCGGTTATGGGAAGAGGTTCCACTTCGAAAACATCCAGGCCCGCGCCGGCGAGCCGACGTTCTTTGAGTGCACGGACGAGTGCACCGTGTTCTATGACCTCTCCACGGGAGATGTTCACGAGGTACGCGCCATGCTTGATCATCCCGATGTTCGACCCGTTGAGAAGGTGGTGGGTCTCGGACGTCAACGGCGTGAAAACAACGATGACGTCCGATGTGCGCAGCAGTTCTTCAAGTCCGGAGCGTGCCGCACCTACCTCTGCAAAGACCTCTGGTTTTTGGTACGGATCGTAGGCCTGCAACGTAACGTCGAAAACCGTGACGAGACGAGCGAACTCGGTACCGACATTCCCGAGGCCTATCAAGCCAACAACTGCCCCGTTCAGCGAACGGCCGTTCCACAAGAGCTTCTCTTGCCAGTTTCCCAACCGGACCATCAGATCCTTAGCGGACAAATGATGCACTGTGGCGAGGGTGAGCGCCAGGGCCGCCTGGGCGACGGGCTGCCGTGCTCCGTCGGGGGTATTTGTGACAATAATTCCCCGCTCGGTGCACGCATCAAGGTCGATCGCGTCGACGCCTACTCCAAAGCGGGCGATTATTGAGGGAGTGTTCGAGGCCTTCAAGACAGCATCCCCACTTACATGTGGGGCTGCGATCAGCATCGCATCGAATGATTCAAGCTGTTTAATTGTTAGTGCATCGCTGGGCCCCTCCATGAAGGACCATGGTGCTCTCGCATCCTCCAGCAGGCCCGTGGAGATATCTCCCCACGTAATTCCGCCAAGATCATCGCGAAGGTCCCCGCTGAACCCGATGCGGTAGTTGCTATTGATCTTCATCGTCCGCCTGTTCTTCATACAGCACAGGAATCAACATGCTGTCCAGTCTGGTGCGATCATCGTAAGCCAATATACTGGTTTAAAGTCAACCCTTTGGACTAGGAGTAGATTATGTCGTTCGCAGAACCCAATCACAATGCCCATAGCCCCGTCCCCGCGATTACCAGGGCCATGGCCGTTCTGGACCTGGTTGCTGCCGCAGGTCAGGCCGGATTGAGCGTGCCCGAGATTGCTAAGTCGATGGATCTTGCAAAGTCGTCTACGGCCAACATTTGCGCCACCCTGGAGGCTGAGGGAATGCTCAGGCGCTCCGAGGGCCGGCTTGCGCTGGGTCGTAGAATTTTGTCCCTGGCGGGCGACTATCTCCGCTCCGCCGACCAGCTGGCGGAGTTCTACGATCTGTGCCGCAAAGCACGGCTCATCTCCCGCGAGGCGGCCCGCCTCGCCTTGCTCGACGGCACGGATGTGCTTTATCTGGCCCGCTACGAGGGCAGCAATCCGATCCGGCTTACGGCAAATATCGGGGACCGCTTTCCAGCCCATGTGACCGCGACAGGCAAGGCGATTCTCTCCACGCTGCCCGATGCCGTGGTCGAGGACCGCTACCGGGGTAAGTCCTTTGTTTCGTTTACGGCCAAATCCCTCAAGAGCGCCACCGAGCTGATGGCGGACCTGGAGGAATCGCGGCTCCGCGGCTACACCATGGATGACGAGGAAACCAATGTGGGTGTCGTCTGCTTTGCGGTGCCAGTCATCAATATTCCCGGGGAGCCCGCAAAGTTTGCCGTGAGTGCGACCATGCTCAAAGCTAAGGCGGATGAAGTCGACAAAACAGAAATTGTAAACGAACTCCAGAACATTGCCCGGGCCTTGGCCAACCCACTCAGCGCCAGTTCACTGTAAAAGCCTCACCCCGACGAAAGCGTTTGCCTGACCTATTGACCAGCCAGTTGGTTTTAGGACAGAATATTGGTCGACGGGGGTTTCGGGGCTCGAGTGCGATGAAGCCCCAGCCCACGCCAGTAGTTCGGTAAACGTCCCTCGGCGGCCGCATTTTTCGAACCGATATTCAAAGCACCCAGATACCCACGAAGGGCCTAGGACGTGACAGAGCAACCAGTGCTTACAGAGAAGCAGGGCAAGGAACTGTGGATCAGGTTCAACCGTCCTGACGACCAGAACCGGATCGACCGCAATTCGATGGAGATCCTGACGGAGTCCCTGGACCGAATCGACGAAGACCCGGAGATTGCGGTGGTCATCATCACCGGCTCCGATGAGTATTTTTGCTCCGGGGGCCGTGTGGATACCGCGTCCACCGAATTGGAGAAGGCTCGTTATGGGCGGGCGATCACCCACCTGCACGAGAAGCTTGCCCAGGTCCGCCCGCCCGTGATTGCAGTAGTCTCCGGTCACTGCCGGGCAGGCGGCATGGCCATCCTGGCTGCAACAGATGTTGCGATAGCGGCAGACGACGTCAATTTCGGCTTTCCAGAGATTACTCACGGTGGATTCCCGGTGATGGCTATGGCGAGCACGATGCCGTTGCTGCCACCGAAGATCGCCTTTGACCTCTACTACTCCGGCAGGGACATGACTGCCCAGGAGGCCCACCAGTTGGGCCTGGTTTCCAGCATCGTCCCCCGCGGATCGTTGGAAACCACGGTCAAGGAGTACATAGAGACAATTACGTCCCGGCCGCCCGAAGTGATGGCGCTGGGCCGGCGAGCCTTTTACGGCATGGAGCCAATGTCAGCGGAGTCCCGTCTTAAGTACGGCAAGGAAATCCTGCAAAGCGTTCTTCGGAAATAGCTGCCACACCATACATCAGAGAGATCGCATCATTTACCGTCGGACGACGGCTTCACACAAAGGAGTGACATGAAGACCAGTGCCTCAACAAGGAGTCGGGGACGCAAGACAGGGCGGGCTGCGCTCATTGGCGTCCTGGCGACCATCGCATTTACGCTCAGCGCATGCGGAGGTGGTGCACCATCAGCCACAACGACGACCGGCTCGGCCAAGACACCCAGCGGCGAAGTTGGAGAAACTCTTACCGTCCAGTTCCTGAGCTCACCCATCAGCATGGATCCTGCAAAGACCGGCATCGGGCCCGGCCAGATTTTCGTTGATCTCGCCTACGAGCCCCTGATCTTTAAGGATCCTGACGGCAAATACCAGCCGGACCTTGCGACCGAGTGGAAATACACCGACTCGACCAACACGGGCTTCAGCCTTACCCTCCGCGAAGGGGTAACGTTCGCGGACGGAACTCCACTGGACAACCAGGCAGTGGCTAAATCGATCCAGTACTTCAAGGATGCCAAAGGTCCCCAGTCAGGCGACTTGGCAGCACTCACGTCCATCGACACGGCTGAAGCCAACAAGATCAGCCTGAAGTTCTCAGCGCCCACACCGAATCTCGAGCAGGTCTTCAGCCAGGTGGGACTCGCGGGCCAAATCATCAACCCCAGCGCCCTTACGAACCCGAAGTCGCTCGAGTCCTCAACAGCCGGCGCGGGCCAGTACGTTTTGAACACCTCTACGACAGTCAACGGACAAAAGTACGTGTTCGACGCGAACCCCAAGTACTGGAACCAGGAAGCCATCCACTACAAGCACGTCGTAATCCAAAGCATCGCAGAACCCAACGCCATCCTTTCGGCAGCACGCACCGGTCAGATCGACGTGGCGCTGTCAGGAACCAGCACCACAGCTGCCGCTGCGAAAAGCGCAGGCCTTGAAGTGGTCGCGGCCCCATACACCTGGAGCGGTCTGCTGCTCCTCGATCGTGACGGCACGCTGGCCCCCCAGCTCGGAGACCAGCGGGTCCGCCAGGCAATCAACTACGCCATCGACCGCGACGCGATCCGCAAAGCAATTATCGGCGAGTACGGCGGCACCACGGATCAAGTGCTCTCCCCCTCGATGCCCGGCTCGCTGGACGACATGACCTATTCATTCGATCTTGACAAGGCAAAATCCCTCATGCAGGAAGCCGGCTATGCAGACGGCTTCGCGCTGACCGTGTCTGACACCACTCTCCTTGACCCGAACACTGCCCTGGGCCAGGCGCTTGCCACCCAGCTCGGAAAAATCGGAATTAAGATCACCATTGACAACGCTCCGACCATTCAGCAGTTCCGGGGCGATCTCATGAACAAGAAATACGCAGCAACCGTGTGGTCCCCGCTGGCCGGCATCGGCATGGCCCAGTTCGCATCCACCTACATGGCACCGAACACGACGTTCAACCCCTTTGGCGCAAAGGACGAGCAGGTCACGTCCGCGCTCAACGAGGCAGCCGCGACCACAGACCCGGCCGCCCGTGACGCGGCCTTGAAGCGGGCCCAGGAACGGGTTCTGGACCTCGCCTGGTTCGCCCCCGTCTACTGGTCCCAGGAGCTGCTGTACGTCGGACCGAAAGTCGCCAACGTCAGGATCAGCGAGCACAACAACCTGCCGAACCCTGTTGCACCCACGAAGGACGGCGGCTGGCAGCCCGCCGCAACGAAGTGACCGCGCCACCGGCTGACCAGTACGCAGTGGAGAACCTATGTACCGAATAGTCCTTTCACGATTGCTTCTCGCGATACCTCTCCTCTTCGTGGTGTCGTTCCTCACCTTCCTCTTGGTGAACCTCATCCCTGGGGACCCGGCAGCCGAGCTGCTGGGCCCCCAGGCCTCACCGGAACAGATCGATGCCCTTAGGGACCAGCTTGGGCTGAATCTGCCGATCACAACGCAGTACTGGAACTGGCTTACAAGCGCGCTCAGCGGCAACTTGGGCGCCTCGATTTATGACGGCTCGAGCGTCAGCCAGGCGCTCAGCGGCCAGTTGCCCGTAACGATTTCCCTGGTTGGACTCACGATCCTTTTCTCATCGGTGGTGGGTGTCGCCTTCGGCGTACTCAGCGCCGTCGGCCGGGGCCGGATCGCCCGGCTCGCGGACGTGATATCGCTCGTAGGCTACGCGATCCCCAACTTTTGGCTGGGGCTTGTGCTTATCGCTGCTTTTGCAGTCAGCATCCCGCTCTTCCCCGCGACAGGATATGTGGATTTCGCAGCATCGCCCGGCGAATGGTTCAGGTCACTGGTGCTCCCCGTTCTGACGCTCGGAGGGCCGGTCGTTGCCAACATCGCTAAGCAGACCCGCGAATCGATGCTCGATGCCATGGGCCGGGACTACATCAAAGTGCTTCGCGCCAACGGCGCGTCAGAACGGTCAATTGTTTGGAAGCACGCCCTGAAAAATGCCGCGGCTCCTGTCATCACCGTTATCGGCCTTATCTCGGTGGGGCTTACGGCCGGTGCCGTCGTGGTGGAGCAGGTCTTCGTCCTTCCCGGCCTCGGCAGCCTGGCCGTGAGCGCAACGACCAGACACGACCTCCCGGTCATCACCGGCGTCGTTGTGTATTTCACCCTCATCGTCATCGTTGTCAACCTTGCCGTCGACCTTGCCTACGGCTGGCTCAACCCTAAGGAAAGGAAGTCCTGATGTCCGAGGTCATCCAGATCCCGGGGAACACTGCCCCTGAGGTCAGCCAAGGGAAATCTCCTCTCAAAGTCCTGCTGCACAATCCGCTCGCGATCACTGCGATGTCCTGGCTGCTTCTGGTGCTGCTCGGCTCGCTCTTCGCACCCGTTTTGGCTCCGTACGACCCCATCGCCGATTCCGACCTGTTGAACGTCCTCTCCGGCCCGAGCGCGTCCCATCTTCTTGGCACCGACGGTCTGGGGCGCGATGTTCTCTCGCGGCTGATGTTCGGCGGCCTGGCAACGCTGGGTGCTGTCGGGCTTGCGACCCTGGTCGCCATGGTCGTCGGTGTCCCCTTCGGCCTGGTCGCCGGATATCGAAGCGGATGGCTCGACAGCACCACGATGCGCATCGTTGACATCGTTCTCTCCATGCCCATGCTCGTCATTGTTCTCGTTGTCTTGGCCGTTTTCTCGAACAATGTCTTCGTCGCGATGGTAGTCCTGGGCATGCTCCTCGCCCCCCGCTTGCTGCGGGTGGTACGCTCGGCAACCATCGCGGTGCGACATGAGCTATACATCGACGCTGCCAAGGTGGCCGGCTTCGGTGACCCCCGCATCGTGTTCCGCCACATCCTCCCCCGCGTCATCGGGCCCGTGATCGTCCAATCGGCCCTCGTCGCCGCATCTGCGGTCATCACAGTCACCGGACTGGCCTACCTGGGCTTGGGCCAGACACCACCGGCCCCCAGCTGGGGCGGTATGGTGGCTGAGGCCGGGACGCTCGTTTCCCAACAGCCCTGGCTTCTGGTCCCCTCCGGCGCCACGATTGGCCTCACCGTCCTGGCGCTTTCCCTTATGGGCGATGCGGTTCGTGACGCAACGGTCGGCGGCTGGTCGGTCGCCCATACGGCTCCGACCAAGCGCAAAGCGTCAAGCCCTTCAATGCCGGCGGAACAAACCGGCCCAGCCGGCCAGGAGAGCCTTCTTGAGGTTTCGGGCGTGTCCGTCTCACGCGACGCCAATCCCGACGCCTTCATTACCCGCAATGTGAGTTTGTCAGTCCGGAAGGGCGAAATCCTAGGAATCGTCGGCGAATCCGGTTCCGGAAAGTCGATGACAGCATCGGCGATCCTCGGTCTTCTTCCCCCGTCAACACACCTCGCCTCCGGGTCGATCCGGTTCCGCGGCGAAGAACTGACGCAGATGTCGCTCCAGCAACTGGCCGCCTTAAGGGGCAAGGAGATCGCCCTCGTATCGCAGGAGCCGCTCGTCAGCCTCGATCCGGCTTATACCGTTGGCAACCAGCTCAGTGAACTGGTCCGCCGACACCGAAGGCTTGGCCGAAGCGCCGCCCGTGACATTGTTCTGCAACTACTGGCCGATGTCCGGCTGCCCAACCCGGAGGCCGTGTTCCGTAAATATCCACACGAGCTCTCTGGTGGGATGGCCCAGCGCGTTGTCATTGCGATGGCTCTGGCGGGCAATCCGTCACTCCTGATCGCCGACGAGCCAACGACAGCACTGGACGTAACAGTCCAGGCCGAGATCCTGGAACTGCTCCGGGCACTGCGGGACGAGCACGATTTGACCATTCTGATGGTCACGCACAACTTCGGAGTCGTCGCGGACCTCTGCGATCGGGTAGTGGTCATGAAGAGCGGCGAAGTTGTCGAACGGGCAGATGTAGTCACGCTGTTCGAATCCCCGCAGCACCCCTACACCCGCGACCTGCTGGCCGCAGGGCTTGACAACTGCGAACCCCGAGAGGTCCTTGACCACCCATCCGCATCAGACCAGAAGGTGGCCCAGAAATGACATCACTCCTTCAAATCGACAACCTAAGGGTGAGCTACCGGGGTGCCGGAAGGCGGTCCCTGGAAGTCCTGCATGGTGTGTCACTGGATATCAAAGAAGGCGAAACCGTCGGCCTGATCGGTGAATCAGGCTCAGGTAAGACAACCATCGGCCGGACCGTCCTCGGCCTGACGCCCGTTTCGGCAGGGACCATCACCTACAACGGCAGAGATATCACCCACCTGGGGAAGAAGGAACGACGCAACCTGGGTTCCGAGATCCAGGTCGTTTTTCAGGATCCGTACTCTTCGCTCAATCCAACGCGGACCATCGAAGACACCATTGCCGAACCGATGCGGATCCACGGCGTGGACAAGAAGACCGCACATGAAAGGATCCGGTACCTCCTGTCCGAAGTCGGGCTGCCGGCCGGAAGCGAACATCGCATGCCCAGGGAGTTTTCCGGCGGCCAGCGGCAGAGGATCGCCATTGCCCGTGCGCTGGCCCTCGACCCTAAGCTGATCATTTGCGACGAACCCGTCTCTGCGCTGGACCTGACAACCCAGGCGCGCGTCCTGGATCTGCTGATTGACATCCAGCGGAAGACGGGAGTCTCCTACCTCTTCGTTTCACACGACCTTTCGGTTGTACGCAAGATCAGCCACCGGGTCGCCGTGATCTACAGGGGAGACATTGTCGAGTTCGGCCCCGGGGCAGCGGTCACCGGCAATCCTTCCCACGCCTACACACGCAAGCTGGCAGCGGCAGCGCCAGTCGCTGACCCCACTCTTCAGGCCCACCGCCGGCGCGAATGGCGCAAAGTCGTCATGGCCGAACAGCTTGCAGGAAAGACTGCGTGACCTCGTCACGGCCAACCCTGCAGCGTCTGCTGTCGAGCGGGCGTGAAGTTGCCTGGACCGCTTCTTCAGACCTGCTTCGCCGCGCCGACCTCGCGATCGCGGATGCTTCAGCATTGGCTGAATTTGGATTACGGGACAAACGCGTCCGGGCCTTTTTGGAGGCAACCGGCGATCAGCCAGTCGCGGCAGCTTTGTCCATAGCGGTAACCTCATTGGCAGATACCCACACACCCAGCGGTACCCACCCAGGCACCGTTATTAGTCCGGCCGTGACGTGGGCGCAGCAGCAGCAGCTGAGCACAGATGCCGATCTCGCGCGCCGCGCCTTGATAGTCGGATACGAAGTGTGCGGCCGGCTTGGTGAACTTGCACGACCCCAATTGCCGGCCGCAATGAGGATGACCTCCATCGCCGGAGCGGCTGGCGCCGCCGCCGCCATCGGTACAGTGCTTGGACTCCACCTGGAGCAGACTGCCAGCGCGATGAGTTTCGCCATTCAAGCCGCAAACGGCAGAAATCAATGGGCGCTGGAAGGGACAGACGACGAAATCGTGCACGCCGGTGCGGCTCTCACGGCCGCCCGCGACGGAATCCGTTATGCCGAATCCGGATTTCTCGGATCTGCTACCCTCCTCGAGGGCATACGAGGGTTCGGTCTAAGCAGCGGCCATGCTGTTCCAACCGGGAGGCATCCGGTTATTCTTTCCCTCTTCCATAAACGCGTCCAGGCCTGTCTCTTTGCGCAGTCGGCTGCACAGGCCGCGCGGGAGATCTCGGCGGCCCACGACGGCGGTGACGACCACTTCCCAGTCACAGTGAGAGTAGCGCCCTGGATCGCTGAGTATCCCGGCTGCAATTGCAACGACCCGGGTCTTCTTGCATCGAGCCAGAGAAGGATCCTCAGCATCCAGTTTGCCGTTGCGGCCGAACTCTGCCGGGCTGTCCATTGGACCGGCTTCATCGATCCGGCACAGACTGACGCCATCATCGGTGTCGCAACGAAGATCCAACTTGTTTCAGACCCCTCCCTGAGTGGCTTGCAGGCCGTGGTCAGCACGGCGTCTGGTGCCGTGGCTGTGTGCAAAGACCCCGAGTCAATGACCCTCGTTGAACTGCAGGACCGGGCCGCTGCCGCGCAATCTGAAGTTTCAACACCACACATGAATTGAGGGAGGAATATTAGTGGGTCAGCAAAGGACTGCCGGTTTTGTAGGGCTGGGGCTGATGGGCGCGCCGATGGCCGCGAACCTTCTGCGCAGCAGCTGGCACGTGACGGCCTGGAACCGTTCCGCCGGCGCCCTAGACGATTTCGAGCGGCTGGGTGGAACCCGGGTCCAAGAGGTAGCGGATATGAGAGACCTCCCGGTGATCATTTTCATGCTGCCGGATCTGCCCTTTATCAAAGAGGCTTCAGCCCGTCTTCTGGAGAGCTGGTGGAACAACCCTCCGGCACCGGGCACCACGGTCGTCGTTATGAGCAGTGTTTCACCGACGGGCGTGCAAGCCTTCGGCCTTCAGGTGCAGCGTGCCAGCCAGGGTAACGCTACCGTGGTCGACGCTCCTGTCAGCGGCGGTACCGTTGGCGCCGAGAACGGCACCCTGGCCATCATGGCCGGCGGCGCAGCAAGTGATGTCCGTCGACTTGAATCGCTCTTTGACGCCATGGGCACGACCGTGCGCCACATGGGCAGCCTGGGTACAGGGTCACTTGCCAAGGCCTGTAACCAGTTGATCGTGGGAGCCACCACGGCAGCACTGGCGGAGGCCGCCGAACTAGCCGAACACTCGGGCATGGACGCCGGTGCACTCTTTGACGTCCTCTCCGGCGGCTTGGCAGGCAGCCGAGTCCTTGAAGTCGTCGGACCCCGCCTGATCCGGAAAGACTACACACCCACCGGGCCGGCGAAATTCATGCACAAAGACCTTTCGTTCGTCCTCGAGTCGGCCCGGCAGCACGGCGCCGCAACGCCGATGACAAGCGCCAGCATCGAGCTCTATGCCGAACTCATCCGGCAAGGACTGGGTGACCAGGATCTTGCGGTGGTCCGTCAAACGATCTCACAACTCAGCCACGCCCCCGTGGCGGAAGGAACAGCGACATCATGAGTTCACTTTTCGATCTGACGGGACGGGTAGCTTTGGTCACCGGTTCCAGCCGAGGAATCGGAAACGCGCTTGCCCGGGCATTGGCCGACGCCGGTGCAACCGTGGTGTTGAACGGCGTCAACGGGGACCGGCTCAAGGATGCCGCTGCCGCGATGGCTGGCGACTATGCCCCCGGACTCATCAATAGTGTCGTCTTTGATGTCACCAGCGACGCCGAAGCCGCCCGCGGTATCGCCTGGGTGGAGGAGCAGGTGGGGCCGCTGGAGATCCTGGTGAACAACGCCGGGATCCAGCACCGGGTGCCCATGTTGGACCTGGATGTGAAGGACTGGGAACGGGTGATCTCTACGGACCTGACCAGCGCGTTCCTGGTGGGCCGGGAGGCGGCGCGGTTCATGATTCGGCGTGGGCACGGGAAGATCATCAATATCTGCTCGGTCCAGACGGACCTGGCCCGACCCACCATCGCCCCGTATATTGCGGCCAAGGGCGGGCTGCGGAACCTGACCCGGGCCATGACGGCCGAGTGGGCGGCATCGGGTTTGCAGATCAACGGGATCGCGCCGGGGTACATCCATACGGAGATGACGCAGAACCTGGTGGATGATGAACAGTTCAACTCCTGGATCCTGGGCCGCACCCCGGCCAACCGGTGGGGGACGGTGCAGGACCTCGCCGGACCGGCCGTGTGGCTGGCTTCCAGCGGGTCCGACTTCGTGAACGGCCAGACCATTTTTATCGACGGCGGAATGACGGTGGTGGTCTAATGACCCTGGATACAGCTCTCCCTATTACCGGCCCGGCGGTGGTGGCCCACGCCGCCAACGACCTCCGGATCGACGAACTGACCCTCGCGGCCCCTGCCTCCGACGAGGCCGTGATCGAGGTGCACTACGGCGGCATCTGCGGTTCCGACCTGCACTACTGGTTGCACGGAGCCGCGGGTGAATCCATCCTGAAGGCTCCGCTGGTGCTCGGACATGAAATTTCCGGGAAAGTGGTCCGTGCGGCGGCTGACGGGACCGGCCCCGCAGCCGGCACCCCTGTGGCGGTCCACCCGGCCACTCCCGGTCCCGGTGCGGCCCGTTACCCGGTGGATCGGCCTAACCTCTCCCCGGGCTGCACCTACCTGGGCAGCGCGGCGCGGTTCCCGCACAAGGACGGCGCGTTCAGCCGGTACGTGAACCTCCCTACCCGGATGCTCCGGGTCCTGCCGGACAGCATCGACCTTCGCACCGCGGCGCTGATCGAGCCCGCCTCCGTGGCGTGGCACGCGGTGGCGCGGGCGGGGGACGTGGCCGGGAAGTCTGCGCTGGTGATCGGCAGCGGCCCCATCGGCGCCCTTGCCGTCGCGGTCCTGAAGCGGGCCGGCGCAAGCCGCATCACCGCTGTCGACGTGCACACCAAGCCGCTGGACATCGCCCAAGCCGTGGGGGCGGACCAGGTGATCATGGCCGGAGATGCCGAGGCTATCGCGGCCGTGGAGGCCGACGTCGTGATTGAGTCCTCCGGAAACCACCACGGCCTGGCGTCCGCCATCCAGGGTGCAACCCGCGGCGGCACCGTGGTGATGGTGGGGCTGCTGCCCACCGGGCCGCAGCCGGTGCTGATCTCACTGGCGATCACCCGCGAGCTGGAGCTGAAGGGCTCGTTCCGGTTCAACGACGAGATCGACGACGTCATCGCCGCCCTCGCCGACGGTTCACTCCACATCGGGCCCGTCATCACCCACGAATACACCGTGGACAACGCGCTGGAAGCCTTTGAGACGGCACGGAATTCCGCTGAATCCGGAAAGGTCCTGCTGAGCTTCGGCGCCGGGAGCGGGTCGTGAGGCCGCTGCCGCCGCTGGTGGTGATGGGTGTTTCCGGGTGCGGGAAGTCCACAGTTGGCTCCCTGCTCGGGAAGCGGCTAAGCGTGCCCTTTTTCGACGGCGACGACTTCCACCCTGCAGCGAACAAGGTCAAGATGGCATCCGGTGTACCCCTGAACGACGATGACAGGGCACCATGGCTAGCCGAGATCGGCGCAGCTCTGGCGAAACCGGCTGGAGGAGCGAACACCTGCATCATCGCCTGTTCCGCGCTGAAGCGCAGCTACCGGGACCTTCTCCGGAGCTTCGTCCCAGACACTGTGTTCATCCACTTATCCGGGGATGCAACAACAATCTCCGCCCGGCTCAGCAGCAGGGTGCACGAGTATATGCCCGGAAGCCTGCTCGCCTCCCAGCTGGCCACTCTTGAACCGCTCGCTTCCGACGAGGCCCACGTTCTCGTGGACATCCAACAGGATCCGGAGTCGATGATCCGCAGGATCGAAAAGGCACTGAAACCGTCGGCCGAGGAAGACCCTCCCAGCGGGGAGCCAGGCCCTACAAAGTCCATCTTCCAATGAGTCAAAGGTGCCCTGAGGTGGACTTGCAGGCTGCCGGGGGGAGCTAACGATTATCAGACGCCTCCGTACCCGCGGAGGAACCACTAAGCTCCTGCCAGCAAGGTCAGGCGAGCTGAATACGCAGAATGAGGCCAAGCACATGAGTGATTCGCACGTCGAGGCCCAGCACCATCACCTGCCGGAAGTGAAATTCGTCGGCGCCTGGTCAACTTTGGTGGGCCGCGAGATAACCGTCAAACAGGGAGGAAGGCTCCTCGACCAGGGGAGGGTTGAGGAGGCCACCAGCGACGGACGACTCCTTTGGCTAATGCAGGATGGCGCGAATCACCGCAGAATAATCGAAGATCTCCCTGGGCGGTCTGTCTGCATCCCACGAGATCCTGAGTGATCGGCGCAACCGGACGTGCCCCCTGCAGGTCTGGTGTTGTCAACGCCAATGGCTCCTCGTGGCACCGGAAGTTGAATACTGCTTCTGCATATGGCCGGCCATCACCTGCCAGCTGGCCCTTCGCGTTTACTCCGAGCTTCCCAGCATCCGTCCCAGGCTTCGGCAACAGTCTGTCGTGCGCCAATAGATCGTGACTCAGTTAGGACGAAGCTGTGGTGGGCCAGCCGGTGTAGGCCACCCGGGGTTGGCCTTGCCGTGGCGTGAGGACACCGCCGAGTTGAGCTCGCCGAGCTTGCGGGCGCGGAAGAAGTCGTCTGCGTCGGCCGGTGTTTGGAGCATGGTGGTCAGCCAGTAGGAGAACTGCTGGGCCTTCCAGAGCCGCTCCCGCGCGCGGTCACTGTGCGCCTCAAGCAGCCGGTCGGAACCGGAGTTGTAGTCACTGTCCAGCCCTTCGAAGAGCATCTTGACGTCGTGGATGGCAAGGTTCAAGCCCTTGGCGCCCGGGGGCGGGACCGTGTCCGCGGCGTCCACGGCGAAGAACAGGTTGCCGTGCCGCATCGGGGTGTGGACGAAGCTGCGGAACGGCAGCACCGTCTTCTCTTGCTCCTGGTCGCCCAAGAGGCCCTGGACAGCACTTGCACCTGAGACGCGCAGCTTGGCGGAGTATCCGTTATCGGCGTTTTCTCCTGGCCGTTGAGGGAGCTTACCCCGCACGTCGTCGAAGCCACCCCGCAGTGCGGACTCGAAGGCGAACTCGAGCTGGTGTGTCCGGCAACTCCCAGAGAGGCTATAGCTAGTTTTTTGAGTCCAGCTGACTCTGGTCTGAGATAGATGCAGTCTATCTTGTGGATCCAAATTATCTAGTGGGTTGATTGACCAACCCGCTCTAGGATTGGGCTACGTAAGCAATGGGACGCACCGACATCTTTCTCCCCGGCTGGCTCAAGAGGAGAACCCGGGAACAGCAGTGCGTGAACCATGCTTTTCAACCTCGCACAAAAACTTTATGCACTTCGAAGGCACTGAAAGACCCAGCTTCCGCCTACCTGCCATACATAGGAGTATGCATGTCAACCTCAGCTACCCCAGCCCAACTACTCAACCCAGCCGCCCGGGCAGAACAACGCAAAGTCCTCGCCGGAACTCTCGTCGGAACCACAATTGAGTGGTACGACTTCTTTATCTATGCCCAAGCCGCCGGACTCGTCCTCGCTGGGCTCTATTTTGCACCAGTAACCTCTGACAATCCTGCTCTGGCCCAAATTATCTCTTGGGCTTCTCTTGGCATCAGTTTCCTGTTCCGCCCCCTGGGGGCCATCGTCGCCGGGTACCTCGGAGACCGGCTTGGCCGCAAGATCATGCTGGTATTCACTTTGATCCTCATGGGTGCCGCAACCGCTCTAATCGGTCTCCTCCCAACCTATGCCACTTGGGGTATCTGGGCGCCAGTTCTCCTCGTAGTTCTGCGCATAATCCAAGGCTTCTCCGCCGGCGGTGAATGGGGCGGCGCGGCCCTCATGTCTGTAGAGCACGCACCAGTCAACAAACGCGGCTTCTTCGGGGCATACCCGCAGATCGGCGTCCCATGCGGGATGATCCTCGCAACGTTCGTTATGTACCTGGCGACGACCCTGCTCAGCAACGAAGACTTCCTCGCTTGGGGTTGGCGCCTGCCGTTCCTGTTCTCCGTCGTGCTGATCCTGGTCGGCTTCGTCATCCGGCGCTCCGTGGATGAAAGCCCCGTCTTTAAAGAGATGCAGGCCCGCAAGTCCGAATCCGCCACTCCCCTGCGCCAACTGTTCCGCAGCAATTCCAAGCAGGTCCTGCAGTCGGCGTTGATCTTCCTCGCCAACAACGCGGCCGGCTACCTGCTCATTGCCTTCTTCTCTGCCTACGCCACCAAGCATTTGGGGATGGAACGGGGGCCGGTGCTGCTTGCCAGCACGCTCGCCGCTTTCACCTGGCTCATCTTCACCATGTTTGGAGGCATCATTTCGGACAAGATCGGCCGGGTTCGCACTTTTCAGATCGGCTACGTTTTCCTCATCCTCTGGGCCGTGCCCATGTTTATGCTCATCGAATCTGGGGAAATCCTTTGGTTCACCGTGGCCATCCTGGTTCTGACGATCGGGCTGGGTCTGTCCTACGGGCCACAGGCGGCGCTCTACGCCGAGATGTTCCCCACCAACATCCGCTACTCCGGAGTCTCCATCGGTTACGCCATCGGAGCAATCCTAGGCGGCGCATTCGCTCCTCTTATTGCCGAACTTCTCCTGGCAGAGACCGGCAGCAGCATCAGCATTGGTCTCTACATCGCTGGACTGTCCATCATCTCGCTGATCGCGGTTTCCACCGTCAAGGAGACGAAAGGAAAGGATCTCCGGGTGTAAAGCCTGGCAGGACGCGCTAAAGCAACAGCTGAAATTCTTGTGCTGTCCGGGACTAGGGTTTCCTCCCAAAGGGAACCCTAGTTCTATGCAGAATCCGGCGTTATTGAACTGAAGAGCCGAAATCATGGCGTGTCATACCTGCTGTCCTGGAGCATCTGGGCAATTTCCAACACTTCCATCTCGCGGCGCTTGACCTGCTGGGCAGTGCCGAGAACCGCTTGGCCGTCTCCGCAGAAGCGGACTCAAACCCGTGAAGGATTTCCTGTTACGCCCAGTCCTGCTGGCCCATGCTTTGGGCCGCCCAAAGAATCGATGATCACCCCTGCCAGGCGTTGGCCGGTAATCGCGCAGCAGCCCCGGCCGGTAGCACTGCCTGGGATGTCGGAAACGTATTCAATGCCAACGCCGACGATCAGGGATGCGAGTAACGCGATGAATTACGCGCCGCAGTTCCTGAATTCATCCAAAGCCTTCCAGTGGAATCAGTCAGATCGTTCAGAACCGTCACATTGATGTATGAACCCGGCTGGAAAAGAGCTGTGAGCATCGTCTTGGCCGCCGGGCTCCGGGGCTCATGTCCCAAGAACGCCTTTGTTCTGAGACGGGAAGCGGCGCGCTCCATGGCGTCAACGCGGGCCGGTTCTCTGGGCGATCGCAATACCGGCGTACGCCGCCGCATCATCGAAACCATGCGCCATGGAGCCGCTGCCGGCTTTCTGGGTGATCGCGTCAATGAAGGCGGCGTCAACGCCCACTGCATGAATTCTCTGCGCAAGGGACGACCCCGCCGGTCCACTACCCAGAACAACGATGTTCGCCTGGTCGCTAATAGGGAACTATCTTCCTGACTTCGGATTCAGCGAGTTCTCACGGTCGAACGGTTTCATCTGGGCCTGCGTGTCATTGCCGCCCTCAGGTTGCGTGACGCCGTCCAACGCCCTGACCTGTTCCGGGGTGAGTTTCACGTCCAAAGCGAGGAGGTCTTCCTCGAGGTGGGAGATCCGGGCCGTCACTGGAATTGGTGACCAGTCACCGCCCTTCGCGAGCAGCCAGTCCAGGGCCACCTGGGAAGGAGTGGCGTCGGCTTCCTCGGCTATCGCCTCAACCTCAGCGAGAACTTGGAGATTCCTCTGCAGGACGCCTTCCTCGAATCGCGGGTTGCTCAAACGCCAGTCAACCGCCTCGAGTTGGGCGCGCGAGCGGATTTTTCCGCTCAGCATTCCCCGAGCCAGAGGAGAGTACTGCACAAAGCCCATCCCCAACTCCCGCAGCAGGTCCACCGCCCCGTCCTCACCGTCACGGGTCCACAAGGAATATTCGGACTGGAGAGCGGTAATCGGATAGACCGCGTTTGCCCGACGGATGGTGTCCGGTCCTGCCTCCGACAGACCTATGTGCCGGATCTTACCCTCGTCGATGAGTTCGGCCAGGGTGCCAACAACCTCTTCAATCGGTACCGTCTTATCAACACGGTGCTGGTAGTACAGGTCGATGTACTCAGTGTCGAGGCTGCTCAGGGTACCCTCTACCGCGGCGTGAACGTTTGCAGCCGAGCCGTCCTAGGGCCTCGTCCGACGTGGGACATCAAACCGAACTTGGAGGTGAGCACAACCTGGTCCCGCCGCCCTTTCACGGCCTTGCCCAGCAAAAGGTCATTCTTGAACGGCCCGTACAGCCGCGTTATCGAAATGCGTGACGCCAAGCTTCATCGCCCGATGGATAACTCGGATCAAATTTTGTTCGGGCTGCCTCTGGCCCGTGTAGATCGTGGGACATGCCCATGCAGCCGAGACCAATCGCGGACACTGTCAGGTTACGAAGTTTGGTGTATTTCATGGGATCAGACTGCCGGTCTTTGATTTCGGTGGAGAGCCACCTGGAAGCAAGAGGGTTAGTTCGGGGTTAGGAACGGCCGGGCCAGCCGGTGTAGGCCTCGGCGAGGTAGGCCATGCCGTGCCGCGAGGAGACCACGGAGTTCAGCTCGCCCAGTTGGCGGGCACGGGAGAAGTCATCGGCGCCGGCCGGGGTGTGCAGCATAGTGGTCATCCAGTAGGAAAACTGCTGCGCCTTCCACACCCGCTCCAGGGCCCTGTCACTATAGGCCTCCAGCAGCAGGTCCGAGCCGGAGTTGTAATGGCTGTCCAGCCCTTCGAAGAGGACCTTCACGTCATGGATGGCCAGGTTCAGGCCCTTCGCGCCGGTGGGCGGCACGGTGTGCGCGGCGTCGCCGGCCAGGAACAGGTTGCCGTACCGCATGGGGGTGTGGACGAAGCTGCGGAAGGGCAGGACCATCTTCTCGATGACCGGACCCTCCTTGAGCTGGAAGCCGTTGCCGTTGACCCGGCTGCGGAACTCTGCCCAGATCCTGTCGTCATCCCATTCGGCCACGTTCTCCTTCGGGTCGCACTGGAAGTACATCCGCTGCACGGTCTCCGTGCGCTGGCTGATCAGCGCGAACCCGTTGTCCGAGTTGGCGTAGATGAGCTCGTCCGAACTGCGGGGCGCCTCGGCCAGGATGCCGAACCACGCGAACGGGTACTCGTGGAAGTACCACTTGCGGTGCGCTTCAGGAATCTGGAACCGGCAGTGGCTGCGGGAGCCGTCCGCGCCCACCAGGAAGTCCGCCTGGATCTCGAACTCCACGCCGTCCGCGTCGGTGAACCAGACCTTCGGCTTTCCCTCAAGATCGTGGACGGACGTGTCAGTGACGCTGTAGCGGACGTCGCCGCCGTCGTCCTTCCTGCGCGCGGCGAGATCCAGGAACACATCCGTCTGCGGGTACAGCCACACCGACTCCCCCACCAGGTCCTTGAAATCCACGCGGTGGCTTTCGCCGTTGAACCGCAGCTCGATGCCGTCGTGCCGGTCGCCCTGGCGCAGCACCCGGTCCGACACGCCGCTGTCCACCAGCAGGTTCACGGTCCCGTGCTCCAGGATGCCGGCGCGGACGGTTTCGGAGATTTCCTCGTGGCTCCGGACTTCGATGACCGTGGACTCGATGCCGGCTTTCGCCAGCAGGTGGGAGAGCATCAGCCCGGCGGGCCCCGCTCCCATGATGGCCACCTGGGTGGTGATGATCTTGCGTGCCATGGTTGTCTCGCTTCGTTGCGGGCTCCGCCGTCGGCGGAACCGAATTCGTTCGTCTGTCATCAGTGTCAGTCAAAGGAAGTGACTTCGGTTACAGATGTTCCGATCAACGGAAATGACCTCGTTGTGATGGGAATACATATAGACGGGACTACATATAGCTGATGTTCTCTCGTTGTGAGAGCTCGAGTGGTGCGCTCGAGGACAGGCAGTTACGGCTGCTTTCCAGTTTGAGGGTCGGTTTCAATCATCGGCAGTCGTTCCTCGTATTGGGCGGCCAGCAGAAGCGCTTTTAGGGTGAGATGGGGTCGGAATATAAATCTTGAACGACTGCCCGTGTAGGGATCTCCACGGACTGGCTCTCCATGGCATTATCGGTTGCGGAGGGGCATGTACGTTAGGCTGTCGCGTCCACTGTTCCCCTATATACACATCACCGCCGGCATATTTTGCCGCTCTCCGGTGCCCGTAGGAATAAAACGCAGGAGCCGTCCATGGTGGACTTGAACCTCATCCGGGTTTTTACGGCCGTCATCGAGGAGGGGTCGGTCACGGCAGCAGCGGAGCGGCTGAAGATGTCTCAGCCCTCAGTTACCCAAGGGTTGAACAGGTTGCGACGGGCGTCAGGGAGCGATCTCTTCCAGCGTGAAGGGCGCGGGATCGTTCCCACCCGTGCTGGGCTGCAGTTGTATGCGGAGGTCGGGGGGATTCCGCAGATTGCCGATGCGGCGATTGGCCGGCTCTCACGATTTGATCCTGCGACGGCGCGGTCGACGTTTCGAATGGCTTTGACTGATCTGGGCCAGACGGTGTTCCTTCCCGCGCTGGTACCTGGCCTCGCAGCGATCGCCCCTTATTGCAGCCTGGACGTCGTTAATGTGGATACCGAGACGGCAAGCGACGACCTCGAATCGGGGCACCTCGACCTCGCCGTCTCGTCAACCCTGCTTGGAGGGGAGTTGCGCAGCTCTGTAATTCGTTGGGACCGTTACTGCTGCGTGGCAAGGCCCGGTCGTTTCGGAGATAGGACTCCAACCCTCGAAGAATTGGTCTCGCTGCCCAGAGTGGTCGTGCGGGGAACGACAGGACACGCCCTCATGCAGTCCCTCCTGCCAGCTCCGGTCGCGGGCTCCCTTCACCTGTCTGGGTTCGCGGCCATCCCGGGGGTACTGGCAGCCTCGGACCTGGTCGCCTTCGTCCCGGAAGTGGTAACCGCAGACTGGGCCGCCCGATGGGGCTTTGAGGTCATACCCTTGACCAGTGACGAGTTCGCAACCCCTGTCCGTGCCCACACAGCCCTTCACCCTTCGTCCTCGGCAACACTTTGGTTTGTGGACTGGGCAATCCAAACGTTGCGCCAGGTCTGAATGGTGCTGGAGAGGGGCGTTTCCAAAACCGTTGAGCAGATGAACCGACTCCTTGGCGTGCATGCACTTCCCATAAGCGCTGCCTATATAAACAGGCTGGATTCTTTATTAGACCTAGGTGATCGGTATCACTTAGCCTGAATGTGTCCAAGGGGGACTCTCCCGCTCCGGACTTTGCGGACTCGGAGGGCTTTTGCTTATCGGGTCGATAGTTTGTGGCATGGGGCCCTTCGGAGCCGCTCATCCTGCCTTAGGGCCATGCAATACCTAAATCATCCTGCTGCCATTTTCAATCGAAGGGGACCCGTGACCACCAAGAAGACTGTTCTGGAATCGAGTCTGGACGTGTTCCGTTCCCACGGCATGACGACCGTTTTTGGGAATCCCGGTTCCAACGAACTCCCGTTCCTCGCGGGCCTCAACGAGGACTTTGATTTTGTCCTTGGTCTGCATGAACAGGTGGTCGTGGGCATGGCCGAGGGCTACGCCCGGGCCACGGGAAGGCCTGCTTTGGTGAACATTCATGCGGCGTCCGGTTCCGGTAACGCAATGGGTGCTCTAACAAATGCTCATTACGGGCACATTCCGATGGTGATCCTGGCCGGCCAGCAGGTACGGCGAACCGTGGGGCAGGAGACGATGCTCGCCAGCGCGGATGCTGCAACACTGCCTGCGCCCCTGGTGAAGTACTCGCACGAGCCTCTTTCCGCGACCGACGTCCCCCGCACTTTGGCTCAAGCAATTTTTGAGACCTCCACCCAGCCGTGTGGCCCGGTCTACGTCTCCGTCCCGCTCGACGACTGGGCAGAGATGGCGCTTGAGGACGACTTCCTGCTGACCGAGCGCTCCGTGTCGATGGCTGGGGACCTGCCGCGCGCGTTGGCGGAGGAACTCATTGCCCTCATCGATGGGGCAAAAAGCGTTGCTCTTGTCCTTGGCCCCCAGGTGGACGCGGCAGCCGTGCAGGATCCGGCTGTCTTCGAGGCAGTTGTTTCCCTGGCTGAAAAGGCCGATGCGTCGGTTTATGTTGCTCCATCCCCGTCACGCTGCCCCTTTCCCACCACGCACCCCAACTTCATCGGGGTGCTCGTTCCGGGGATCACGTCCGTGCGGGAACGCCTGGCCGGCCACGACGTGGTCCTAGTCCTGGGGGCCCCGGTTTTCCGCTACCACCGTTGGGAACCCGGCCACTACCTGACCGCCGGAGCCCAGGTCATTCACCTGACTCAGGATGCCCGGGAAGCCACGCGTGCGCCCTTCGGTCGGGCTGTTGTGGCCGATATTGCCGGCGCAGCAAAGGCCCTGTCCGAAGGTGTTACTGACCGCGGTCACCGGCGCGGGGCTCGCGGTTCGCGTGCCTTGCCGGCGGCCAAAACCTCCTCAGCTGGGATGACGGGCACCGAGGTCCTCGAAGTGCTGAACGCCCACAGCAACACCGATGTGGCGTACGTGAATGAGACGACCACCCTGGACTTGGAGTACCTCGAGCGCGTCGCCATCGAGCGTCCGAGCATGTACCATTTTCCGGCATCGGGGGGACTGGGTTTCGGCCTCCCCGCGGCCGTAGGAATGTCGCTGGGTGCCCCGGAAAAGACAATTGTCGCCACCGTGGGGGATGGTTCTGCCAACTACGGGATAACCGCCCTGTACACGGCAGCCCAGCGCCAAACGCGAACCGTGTTCGTCATCGTCAACAACTCCAGCTACGGGGCCCTGGCGGCGTTCGCCGAGCGCATGGGCGTGCCCGATGTTCCTGGCCTCCAGCTGGGCAGGATCGATTTTGTCGCCATTGCCGAAGGCTACGGAGTTCCGGCCCAGAGAACCGAAACCCGCGAAGAATTCGTGCTGGTCTACAAAAAGGCATTGGAAGGAAACGGGCCATTTCTTATCGACGCACAGGTCGTTGCTGACTAGGCATCATTCTCCCGTACTACCTTCAATCTTCTCCAAGAGAACGCAGGCAAGGAATCGCAATGAGGCAATTCACCCCCAGCTCTGCCATGGCAGGAGCGCCGCTCAACAGGTTTCATCTGGCCCTGCTCGCAGGCTGCTCGTTCATTATGTTTTTCGACGGCTACGACCTGATCGTCTACGGATCAGTGCTCCCAACCCTGATGAACGAATGGTCCCTCAGCCCGGACCAGGCAGGCTGGCTCGGCAGTGCCGCCCTCATCGGCATGATGTGCGGAGCAGTCCTCCTGGGCTCCCTCGCGGACCGGGTCGGCCGACGCCCGGTCATCCTCCACGGCACGCTGCTCTTTTCCCTCGCAGCGGTGGCAACAGGGTTTGCACCTAATCCGGACGTCTTTTGGGCGCTACGGTTCATTACCGGTGTCTTTCTTGGAGGGGTGATACCCAACATTGTGTCCCTGATGAGCGAACTTGCGCCCGCTTCAAAGCGACACACCCTGACCACAGTCATGTTGAGCATGTACTCAGTCGGGTCGATCATCGCCACCCTGATCGCACTGTGGGTTCTGCCCCTGCTGGGATGGCAGGCTGTCTTCTTCATCAGCGGCGCGTCACTGCTAGTTCTTCCGGTCCTTTACCGACAGATGCCGGAGTCAATGGCCTTCCTCATGAGCCGGGGACGGGTTCGTGAGGCCCGCCACCTGCTGACCCGTGCAGCCTCCGCCGCAGATCACGACTCGATCGACTGGACCGTGCCCCCAGCCACGAAGCGAGAATCAGTTTCCGTGGCCGAGCTCTTCCGATCCGGACGCGCTCTAGGGACACCCATGGTCTGGCTGGCCTTTGGTATGTGCCTGCTCATGGTTTACGGACTGAACACCTGGCTCCCGAAAATCATGATCGCCAGCGGTTTCGACCTGGGCTCCAGCCTGCAGTTCCTGGTGGTACTGAACATCGGTGCCACCGTTGGCGCCCTCGCCGGAGGCTGGCTCGGGGACCGGTTCGGCAACAAAAAGGTCCTCGTGGCCTTCTTCGCGCTGGCAGTCCTGTCGCTTGTCCTTCTGGGTATGCACCCTGCTTCCGTCCTCCTGAATGCATTACTCTTCGTAGCGGGCGCCACGACTATTGGAACCTTGGCCGTGATCCACGCATTCGGCGCCGACTACTACCCCACCTCGATCCGTTCCACCGGGGTCAGCTGGTGTTCTGCCATTGGGCGCTTCGGAGCAATTGCAGGGCCGCTTTTAGGCGGCAGCCTCCTGGCACTGAAGCTTCCGCCTGAGCAGAACTTCCTCGTCTTCGCAGCACCCGGGGCTGTCGCCATCCTGGCCGTTCTCCTCGTCATCAGCCCAAAGCCCGCAATTCGGGCAGAAACCGCGAAGACGAACGAGAACTCCGAGAACTACCTTGCAGTCAAGAACTAAGACCCACGAATCAGCCGACGTTAGGAAATCTGACATGACCACCCAGCTCGCACAGGAAACCCCCACCCCGACCGCCTGGATTACAGGCCACCAATTCATTAGCGGCCTGTGGCGGGACGGAAACTCTTCCACGGTGCTGAACGTCACAAACCCGTTCAATGGCGATGACCTCGTCGCAATCCGTCAGGCCGATGCCGCCGACCTTGACGCCGCCTATACAGCAGCGCAAAGTGCCCAGCTTGACTGGGCGGCCGCCAGCCCGGCGGCCCGGCAACGGGTCATGCTGAGAGCAGCGCAAATCCTTGAAGAACGACGCGAAGAGATTATTTCCTGGCTGGTGGCTGAATCCGGCAGCACCGTCCTAAAAGCCAACATCGAACTCGGTGCCGCGATCGGAATCACCATCGAATCAGCCTCCTTCCCGCATCGTGTCCAAGGACGAATCCTAGAATCGAATACTGCCGGCAAGGAGAACCGGGTTTATCGTCGGCCGCTGGGCGTTGTCGGTGTGATCAGCCCCTGGAACTTCCCGCTGCACCTGACACAGAGATCCATAGCGCCCGCTCTTGCCCTGGGAAATGCAGTCGTAATCAAGCCCGCCAGTGACACTCCGGTGACAGGCGGCCTGATTCTGGCGAAGGTCTTCGAAGAGGCAGGGCTTCCAGCCGGGGTTCTAAATGTCGTCATTGGTGCCGGATCAGAAATCGGTGACGCGTTCGTCGAACATCCGGTGCCGTCCTTTATCTCCTTCACCGGCTCCACCCCGGTAGGACAAAACGTGGCCCGCCTCGCCGGAAGCAGCGAACACCTCAAGCACGTTGCGTTGGAGCTTGGCGGTAACAGCCCGTTCGTCGTACTGGCCGATGCCGACGTTGATCAGGCTGTCCGGGCCGCCGCGATGGGGAAGTTCCTGCACCAGGGACAGATCTGCATGGCCATCAACAGGATCATCGTCGAAGAAACCATCCACGACGAATTCGTGCAGAAATTTACCGAGCACGTTCGCTCCTTGCCCACCGGGAACCCGGCCGACCCTGCCACCATTATCGGACCGGTTATTAACGGAAAGCAGCTGGACGGGCTTCGTGAAAAGATCCGGGTAGCCCAGGAACAGGGTGCCAAGACGGCCCTCGACGGACAGATCGATGGCAATGTCCTGCCGCCGCACATCTTCACCGGCGTCACAGCAGACATGGAGATCGCACGCGAGGAAATCTTTGGACCCCTAGTAGGCATCCTCCGCGCAGAAAATGAACAACACGCCCTGCAGCTTGCCAATGACAGCAGCTTCGGTCTCTCCAGTGCGGTCTTTACCGGGAACACTGAACGCGGTCTGCGCTTCGCTCGCGGCATCAGGGCCGGCATGACCCACATCAACGACATCCCGGTCAACGATGAACCACACGTTGCCTTCGGTGGAGAGAAGAGCTCCGGGCTAGGCCGATTCAACGGCGAATGGGCGATCGAGGAATTCACGACTGACCAGTGGGTCAGCGTCCAGAGCAGCCCCCGCCAATACCCTTTCTAAGGCTTACGACACGGCCTTCGGATCGGAGTTGCCGCCGCTTGGGTGAGGCGCCGTCAACTCCGATCAGGGCTTCAGCCCCGGCAAAACCCGCTGTTCGTCCTAGTTGCGTAGCGACGAAAACCTGTGTCAGCAGCTTCATAGATGCTATCTATTAGGCATACAAAAAATATCTACTGGTTTGATGGCACACTGCTCAGTAGAGTCGTATCCACTGAGTGATCCTCTCCACTTCAGACCCCACCTTAGGATCTTTTTCCCACCAAATGCAGGAGTAGAAATGAGCGTCCGTGTTGCCGCCATTCAGGCCGAGCCTGTTTGGCTCGATGCAGACGCCACTGTGGCGAAAACAGTGGCTCTCATCGCCGAGGCCGCCGCGGGGGGCGCCGACCTGCTTGCATTCCCCGAGACCTGGATTCCGGGATACCCAGTATTTCTCTGGAGCTACCCGGTCTACCTCCAGCAGGAGTTCGTCGCCCGCTACCACGCCAACTCCATATCAATCTCAGGCGAACAGATGGCGCGGATCCGACGGGCCGCCCGTGAACACTCCATCACCGTCGTGCTGGGATACAGCGAAAAATTCGGAGGGTCCCTCTACATGGCCCAATCCATCATCGGTCCGGACGGTGAAGTCCTGCTGCACCGCCGCAAGCTCAAGCCAACCCACGTTGAACGTACCCTGTTCGGGGAAAGCGACGGCAGCGGAATCAGGGTAATCGACACGGCCCTGGGGCGACTGGGAGCACTGAACTGCGCCGAGCACCTGCAGCCTCTGACCAAGTACGCAATGTACTCACAGAACGAACAGATCCACGTCGCCGCCTGGCCCTGCCTCGGCATCCTGGGCAACGCGCCTGCCCTGAGCCCCGAGTCCATCATGGCCGCCTCCCAAACCTACGCCTTAGAAGGAGGCACCTTCGTCATCACCTCATCACAAATCATGAGTGATGAAGGCGCACGCGCCTTTCCCGATGCCACCGGTGGTCCAACTCCCGTGTACACCGGCGGTGGAGGGTTCGCCCGCGTTTACGGCCCCGACTCCGGACTAATCACCGAACAGCTGCCCCCGACACAGGAGGGCATCGTCTATGCAGACATCGACCTATCCAGCGTCGACTTGGCCAAAAACACATTGGATCCGGCGGGCCACTATGCCCGCCCCGATGTCCTTCGGTTGGTCTTCAACGCAGCGCCCGCTGCACCCGTAACCACCGAAGGCGCAGCGGAACCCCTCCCGCCACAGGGATTCCCGGCCCTCGAAAAGGAGCCCGAGGCGTCACCTGCCCCGCCACGCCTATTTGCCACTGCAGCACACGACTGACCGCCGCCCCCCATCACCCACGTTGCCGTCCCTGAAGTGGTGTGCCTCGTATCTGGGCCCAGGCCAACATCAGGCCGCTGGTCCGCCAGTGGAGAACCGTGGTCAGCTTCACCGCCAAGGCCAGTAGGACCTACCAATCCGTTTCGAAACGAACCCCCATCACGTTCGTCGTCGAAAAAATTGCAGCCTCGCCCGCACCGCATGGGGGCATTCGGAAAGTTACTACCGAGAGATTAGCCACCGGCACGCCCACGTCTGCACCCAACGGCCAGCCAGAAACCAGGAAAGAATCTAAGGACAGAGCAATGGACACGCCCGCCGCCCCATCGGCAGTAAAGACTTTCGGAGAAGGTCAGTCTCCTCGGGACCTGACGGCATCGGCCTTTCTGGCAGCGGTGGACGCTGGCTCAACGAACCAGCAGGACTACTTGGAAGACCTGTTGGCGCTCTCCGTGGACTTGGCCAGCTACAGCACCGTCTGCGAAACAGCCACAAGCACCTTCATCGGGCACCGCAGCGGAACCCTTGCCGGCGTCGCGATAGTCGTGAAGGACAACATTGATGTCGCCGGTTCCGCGACGACCGGCGGCACACCGGCTTTGGCGGGCAACCGGGTTTCAGCCAGCGCACCGCTGGTCGAGCGCCTCATCGGTGCAGGTGCCATCGTTACAGCCAAGAACACCATGCACGAGCTCGCCCTGGGTGCGACCTCAAATAACGCGTTCCAAGGAGTACCGCGAAACCCGTGGGACCCGACAAGGATCTGCGGAGGCAGCAGTGGCGGGACGGCCGGCGCTGTTGCCTTGGGGCTTGCCCCTGTAGGTATCGGCACCGATACCGGGGGGTCAATCAGGATGCCCGCAGCCCTCTGTGGCCTGTTCGGTTTCCGGCCTTCCCCCGGGCGGTACCCGGAGGGCGGCATGCTCTCCCTCAGTCCCACCCGGGACACGGCCGGCCCGCTTACCCGCTCGATGGAGGACATTCTCCTCATCGACTCTGTGCTCGCAGCACGCCCGGCGGCAACACCAGTTCCCGCGGTGGACGCCATTCGTCTAGGAACCAGTCCATTCCATTCCTACGACCTGCACCCAGACGTCGCCAACAGCTACGCGCGTGCTCTTCAGACCCTTCAATCTAAGGCAGTCGAGTTTAGCGATGTCGCGATCGGCGATATCGTCGAGAGTGCCGGCGCGATAGCGACCACCATCTTGTGGGGCGAGGCCGAAAAAAGCATCCAGGACTACCTGGACCACGCTGGCGGGCCGAGCCTGCAGGATCTGATCGGGAGCATCGCCAGCCCTGACGTCCGCCTTATCCTTTCCTCCGGCCTTGGCTCCGTGTCCGAGCGGGATTACTCCGCTGCCATTGAGACCAGGAGACAACTCAGGGCTGAACTGAGCCGCCGACTCAACACGGCAGGTGTGCAGGCCCTGATGTTTCCCACCGTCCCGGTTGTTGCACCGCTCATTAAGGAAAGCGACCTGATGGAACACAACGGGCGAAACGTGCCCGTGTTCCCCACCCTCATCCGCCATACCGACCTCGGCGGAGTGCTCGGTCTGCCCGGCATCTCTGTCCCCGTTCGCCCCGGAACCCGAACGGGCCTTCCCGTGGGCATCGAGTTCACCTCGCCGCCGGAGACCGATGACGATCTTCTGGCCCTGGTCACAACGCTGGAGCCGCACATCTCCCACGTCGCCTCCCCCAGCACGCTATCCCTCGCGCTGGCACCTTCTCCCTCCCCAGCAAGCCCAAAGGACCTCCCATGACAGCAACAACATCAGGCCAGGGGCATACGCCCCCCAGTCGTGCTCAACTGCGCAACGTACGACTCGCCAGCGGGATCGGATCCACCATCGAGTGGTACTTGTCCTTCGCCTACATCTCCGCTGCCGGCCTCATCTTCAGCCAACAGTTTTTCGGCGCTTTAGGCCCCGACGCCCTGATCGTCTCGCTCGGATCCGTCGCGGCAAGCTTCATCGCCAGCCCGCTCGGGGGGATCATCGCCGGGCACTTCGGAGACCGTTATGGACGAAAAGCGACGCTTATCGGGACGCTGGGCGTAATGGGAATCGCCAGTCTCGGAATGGGCGTGCTTCCGACCTATGACCAGATCGGCGTTGCCGCCCCCGTGCTGCTGGTCATCCTGCGCTTCATTCAAGGCCTCAGCACGGGCGGAGAATGGGGAGGCGCGGCCCTGATGGCCGTTGAGTACGCGCCGGAAAGGAAACGTGGCTTCTACGGCGTATTCTCCCAAATCGGAACACCCGCAGGATTCGTCCTGGCCACCGGCAGCTTCTTTCTCGTCCAGTCACTCACCACACCGGAACAGTTCACTTCCTTTGGATGGCGCATCCCCTTCTTTATCAGCGTCGCCCTCGTCCTCGTCGGCATCAAAATCAGGACATCCATCGAAGAAACCCCAGCGTTCGCGGAAGTGAAGAGGGAACACACTGAAGCCAAAATCCCCCTCAAGGAAGCATTCAAGGGCTACACGGGCCACATGGCACTGGCAGCGGGAGCGTTCATGGCCAACATCCTTGCTGGCCTGCTCCTCATCGGATACTTCCTGCCGTACACCACCTCCGGGCTCAAGATGGAAGCTGGGCCGGTACTGCTGATTCTGATGTGCGCATCCCTGATATGGATCGGCAGCACGCTGTGGGGCGGATCCCTGGCCGACCGGTTCGGTGCACGAAAAGCCATGATGGGCGGTTACATCCTCATCGGCCTCTGGGCCATCCCCATGTTCGTTCTGATTGACTCGCGATCACTGGTTGCCTTCGCGGTTGCCGTTTTCGTTCTCGCAATCGGACTCGGCGTCTCCTACGGACCGCAAAGCTCGTTGTTCGCCACCCTCTTCCCGCCGCGTATCCGCTACACCGCCGCTTCACTCCCCTACGCCGTCGGCGGCATCCTGGGGGGCGGTTTCGCGCCAGCCATCGCTGAAGGATTGCACCAGGCTACCGGAACCTCTCTGGCGATCGCAGGGTACATCATGGTCTTCATGGCGATGTCCATCGGCTGCCTTCTAGCCATCAGGGACCGGCACCTGCAGGGCTTCGCCGCTGCCCGCTCTCCCCAATCGTCGGCAGAACCAGTCGCCGCGAAATGACGCGGTGCCGCCCGATCGCACCTGCGGTCAGGCGGCACCACCCGCTCCCTAACATCACGCACAACTGGAGAGAAGAATGACCGAACACACCAAGGATGCACCCTTAGAAGCAAGTTTCAGCTGGCCCCGGACGGTTGCCGTTATCGGAGCAGCAGGCCTTATTGGATCCGGCGTTGTCGAACGCCTCGCTGTCGATGGCCTTGCAGAGACTGTTCACATGATCGACTTGCGCGACAATATCCTCCACGCGCATGCAATAGACATCTCCGAAGCACAAATACTCTCTGCGTCCCGCACCAAGCTCGTCGTCGGGCCACCCGCCGACGGTTCGGCTGTCGACCTGGTCATCGTCGCAGCGTCCGCTCCAGAGACTCCCGACGGCGACCGGCGGGACTTCCTCCTTGCCAACCTCAGACTGCTTCGGCGCCTCGTTCCCGACATCGAGCGCTTGTCTGGGACCGAGGGAACGGTACTGCTGCTGTCCAACCCAGTGGACGTCCTGGCAGAGTCCCTGCGACGGCTGTCCAATATCAGCCCTGACCGTATCGTTGGCTACAGCCTCAACGACTCCCTGCGGTTCCGCGCCGCCGTCGCCCGCGAATTGCTTATCGCTCCGGATCGTGTCGACGGTCTCGTTCTCGGCGAGCACGGCAACGGACAAGTGCCACTGTTCAGTGCCCTCACCGTCGATGGAAAACCGGCCAACCTTGATCCGGCCCAGCGCGCACGTGTCACCGAGGACATCACAGGCTGGTTCTTCCGATGGTCGCAGCTCAAGCCCGGGCGCAGCAGCGGATGGACCACTCCACTGGGCGTCGCCCACGTTGTCCGGAACATGGCGGAGGGGGAACTCCACCCCGCCACCGTGTGGACCAAGGATCTTGGTGGCCTCCCGGACAGCTTCGTTTCACTGCCCGCAAGATTCACTCACAGGACTGTCACTGCCGAACTCGGACCTATCGATACAACCGAGCGCGACCAGCTCGTCCAGGCAGCTAAGTCGGTTGCAGCTGCGGCACACGATGCCCTGGAAAGGCTTGAGGGCGAAAGCTAGACCTTCGCGGCGGCGCGGTAATAATCCCACATTATGATAAGCAAATGGCCGGCATCGACCTTCACCTGATCCGAACATTCCTCAGTATCTATGAAAGCGGAAGCCTCACCCGCGCCGCCGAAGAACTCTCCGTCACTCAGCCGTCGGTGAGTTACGCCTTAGCGCGGCTACGCAAACAACTTGCCGACCAACTGTTCATCCGTAATGCGGAGGGAATGATACCCACCCGCAGAGCAACCGAGCTGTTCACCACCTTCAAAAAGGCCGTCAACGCCATCGACGCGTCAGTCGAAGCCGGCAGGACTTTCGATCCAGCTGTCACCCGACAGCAGTTCCGCCTCTGCCTCACGGACCTGGGGGAGCTGGCATTCCTCTCCCCCATCCTGCAAGCCTTCGGTTCGGAAGCCCCCCACGCGACCCTGGAAATCGTTCCAATGCAAATCGACGCAGTCTCACAATGGCTCATCCAAGGGGAAATAGACGCAGCCGTGGCGAGTATTCCCATCGAAGGCGCAGAACACCACGAGGTCCTCTACGAAGAGCGCTACGTCTGCGTCCTTCCAAAAACGTACAGCGGTTCGCCAACCCAACTCAGTGCCGAAGAGTTCGCTTTCCTCCGCCACGTGGCCATCGACCCGTCAGCCGGTCACTCTCAAGCGGACAGGCTCCTGGAATCGATGGGCATCCAACGTCGAATCGCACTGCGGCTGCACCATTTTTCGGTTCTCCCCTACGTCATTGCAAGTAGTGACTATGCTGCCATCGTCCCGTTGCGGGTGGCTGAACTTTTTGCCGCCCAATGGCCTGTAACTCTGCGAGAACTGCCCTTCACCATACCGAGCTTTAACGTGTCGCTGTACTGGAACGGTACGCCGCCCACCTCACCAGCCCAAAGATGGTTCCAGCAGACCGTGGCGGCATCATTGAAACAACCCCTGGGGCCCCTGGCACTCTTCCACTGAGAACTTGAAGAACACGTTTCCCAACGATTACACCGCCCAAGGTGTTTTCAGCAGGCGGTGCGGGGACATCATGTCGGAGAGCTTGGCCGGCAGATCGTCCCAGCCGTGTTGATGCTTTAAGCACTACGCCAGATTCTTCGACGTTAGTCCGGCCGCCGGGTTAGCTCTTAACCGAACAGGACTGCGGCTTCGTCGTAGCGGTTTTGCGGGACCGTCTTCAGCTGGCCCAGTGCTGCCTGGAAGCCCACATGCTCGATGTCCGTGCCCTTGAGGGCCACCATGGTGCCCCAGTAGCCCTCCACCACGGAATCGATCGCTGCCATGCCAAGCCGGGTGGCCAGGACGCGGTCAAAGGCGGACGGCACGCCGCCGCGCTGGATGTGGCCCAGGATGGTGGCGCGGGTTTCAATGCCGGTCCGGGCTTCGAGCTCGGGGGCAAGCTGGTCGGCGATGCCGCCCAGGCGCGGCCGGCCGAAGGTGTCCAGGCCGCGCTCGGAGTGCGGGGTCTCCATATGTTCGGGAACGAATCCTTCAGCCACAACCACCAAAGGTGCTCGGCCACGGGCATGCGCTTCCTTCACCCACAAGGTGATCTGCTCGATGCTGACTTTTTGCTCCGGAATGAGGATGACGTGGGCGCCGGCAGCCATCCCGGCGTGCAGCGCGATCCAGCCGACGTGCCGGCCCATGACCTCGGCGATCATGCAGCGGTGGTGGGATTCGCCGGTGGTCCGGAGCCGGTCGATCGCTTCGGTGGCGATCTGTACCGCGGTGTCGAAACCGAAGGTGTAGTCGGTCGCGTCGAGGTCGTTGTCCACCGTCTTGGGGACACCAACGATCTTCAGGCCGGCGTCGGTGAGGCGCTTGGCCGCGGCGAGGGTTCCCTCACCGCCGATGGCGATGATCGCGTCGATGCCGAGCCGGTCCATGTGGGCCTTGATGACCTCGGGGCCGCCGCCGTTCTCGAACGGATTGGTGCGGGAGGTGCCCAAGATGGTGCCGCCCTGCTTGGCGATACCGCGGACCATGGTGCGGGGGATGTCGATGATGTCGCCCTCCACCGCGCCGCGCCAACCATCGAGGAAACCGACGAACTCGTGGCCGTGGACGGCAATGCCTTTCAACACGGCGCCACGGATGACCGCGTTCAGTCCGGGGCAGTCGCCACCGCTGGTAAGGATGCCAATTTTCACGTCAGACTCTCTCAGGCGTCGTGGTTGGTCTCGAGCAGACCGACGAGTCGATCCAGTGCCTGCTCTGAGCCGGCAGCTTCGCTACGGAGAACCACCCGGTCCCCGTGTTCGAGGCCAAGACTCATGAGAGAAAGAACCGAGGTGGCGTCCATGGCATCCTCGGCAAGCTCCCCCGCACGGCCGATGGTGATCTCAAGCCCATCGTAGGCCGTTGCCGCTTCGACAAAGATGGTGGCGGGCCGGGCATGAAGACCGGAAGTACTGGCAATTGTGGCAGTGCGTTCGAACATATGTCTTTTCCGTCCAGTTTTGTGGGTAGTTACTACAACCGGAGATCTTCGACCATCCGGGCGATGTGGAGCGTCAGGTATGTGACTTCGTCTTCGGTAAGGGGTTCCCCCAGGCGGAGTTCGAGTACTGTCTGGAGCTTCAGCGCTGTGGCGTAAGCGTCAGGATAGGACTCGCGGATTGCTTTGCTCAGTGCCGTCGCGCCTTCTTCGAGTTGCCTCCCTGTCTGGGCTCTGACGAAGAAGTAGCGCAGGTGGGTGATGAAGCGGGCGGCGTTGACGGTGTCGCGATTGAAGGGACGCTCGTATGACTGTTCCAGGACCTCGAAAAGCTGGGTGAAAACGCCCGTCATTTGATAGGTGAGGGACAGGTCGCCTGTGGCGAACCCGGCGTTGACCAGGTGCAGGGCGATCGGAACAGCTTCGGCGGCAGGCAGGGGATGCTCGACACGTGTATTGACGAAGTCGAGGACGCGTTGAGCCGTCTGGAGTTCCTCCGGGTAGAGGTGGGAAACCTCCGCGCGCAGGGGGTACTCGAGGTTGATGCCCTGGCGCACGCGTTTGATTGCAAAACTGAGATGGTCCGCAAGGCCGACGACAGTGGTTGAGCTTATGGTGCTCGCCAGGCCCTTCCTTGCTATCTGCAGCGCCTCATCAGCGAGCAGAAGGTGCTCAGGCGGTATCGCTGCCACGAGTGCGCCGAAGTTATCGGCGTCCCGCCCGTCCTCGGGGACGAAGACGCGAACGATTTTGGTTTGGTCCACCGCCTTGCCTGGTTTGGCTTGGAAGCCGAGACCCCGGCCTGTGAGGATCACCTCTCCCCTGTCTGCCGTGCGGGCAAGGACGACGTTGTTATTAAAGACGCGCAGGACCTCCATGTCGTCCTCCTTTCGTTTGCGGCGGGGCTCCATGACTTGCTGGCCGGTGATTGCCAGCGGGCTGGTCCTAGTTCTTGAGGCTGGCACCATTGGTGGCGATGACTTCCTTGTACCACCCGTATGACTTCTTGGGGTAGCGCTCCAGGGAGCCGGTGCCGTCATCATCACGGTCCACATAGATGAAGCCGTAGCGCTTGCTCATCTGTGCCGTGGAGGCACTGACCAGGTCGATGCAGCCCCAGGCGGTGTAACCCAAGAGCCGGACCCCGTCCTCCACAGCCTCGCGCGCCTGGACCAGGTGGTCGTTGAGGTAAGCGATGCGGTAATCGTCCACGACAATTTTCCGGCCGTCCATCTCGACCAGCTGGTCAGCTGCGCCGAGGCCGTTTTCGACAATGAACAGCGGTTTCTGCCAGCGGTCCCAATAGTCGTTCAAGGCCACGCGCAGCCCCTGGGGGTCGATCTGCCAGCCCCACTCGGAAGCTTTAAGTGTCGGGTTGGGCACCCCGCCCATGATGTTGCCGGGCCCCTTGATCTTCTTCGCGGGGTCGGCGGTTTCGCAGATGCTCATGTAGTAGCTGAAGGAGACGAAGTCCACCGTGTGCTTCAGGTCCTCGCGGTCCTGCGCCGTAATGTCCAGTTCAATGCCGTTGTCCCGGAAGTAGCGCAGCAGGTATCCGGGATATTCACCGCGGCAGTGAACATCGCCGAAGGCGTAGCTGTCCTGCGAGGTATGCATCGCGGCCACGACATCCGACGGGTCCGGGGTCAGCGGATAGGCCGGCATTGCGATGATCATGCAGCCAACCTGGGCGCCGGCCATCAGCTCGTGCGCCAGCTTGGTGGCCCTGGCGGAAGCTACCAGTTCATGGTGGATGGCCTGGTACAAGTCCTGCTTGGTGAGCTGTTCCTTGGGAGCCGGGATGCCGCCAGACAGGAAGGGCTCATGGATGATGGAGTTGATCTCGTTGAACGTCAGCCAGTATTTGACCCGGCCGCCGAAGTACTCAAACAGGGCGCGGCAGTACCGCTCGTAGAAGCCGATCAGCTCCCGGTTGGTCCAGCCGTTGTATTTCCTGGCCAGGTGCAGCGGGGTCTCATAGTGGCTGATGGTGACCAGCGGTTCAATGCCATGCTTTTCCAGTTCGTCCAGGATCCGTGAGTAGAAGGCCAGGCCCTCGGCGTTGGGGGTATCCTCGTCGCCGAGCGGGAAGATGCGGCTCCAGGCAATGGAAAAGCGGAACACCTTGAAGCCCATGTCCGCGAGAAGAGCGATGTCCTCCTCATACCGGTGGTAAAAGTCGATCGCCACCTGCTTAAGGTTGTCCGGCGTCGGGCCCTCGGTCGGAGACTCGGTGATGCCCTTGGGCATCACGTCCTGGATGGACAGGCCCTTGCCGCCCTCGTTGTAGGCGCCCTCAATCTGGTTGGCGGCGGTCGCGCCGCCCCAGAGGAATCCATCAGGGAAAGTAGTGGTCACAGTGTGGTTCCTTTGCTGTAGGGACCGAAGTTGGCGGATTGGTGGTTAGACCTCGACGGTGATGGCAGCATCGCCCTGTGCGAGGGTCCCTTCTGTTACCGGGTCTACGCTTCGAAGCTGGGCCGTGTTGGTGACCATCACCAGGGTGGTGGTGTCGTAGCCTGCCGCAGCAACAGCGTTGAGATCGACGACGGCGAGCAGGTCACCAGCGCGCACCTGCTGGCCCCGCGTGACCGCTGGCTCGAAGCCGCGGCCCTGCATCTGGACAGTGTCGATGCCGATATGCACCAGAACCTCCACACCGTCGTCGGACTTGATGCCGAAGGCGTGCCCGGTCTTCATGGCCGCCTTGATGGTTCCGGTGATCGGTGAAACGATCCGGCCGTCTGCTGGGACGATGCCAAGGCCTTTCCCCATGGCGCCGGATGCGAAGACCTTATCCTGCACGTCGGCCAGTGCCACTGCCTTGCCAGCGACAGGAGCTACTACCTCAACCAGGCCGGTAGTGGCAGGTACAGCCATTGCCGAGGTGTGAGCATGGGCGCCCGCCGTCCCAACGGACGCGGTGGGGCTCTCCGGTGCTGCCACGTCTTCCTGTTCGCGTGGTCCGAAGAGGAAGGTCAGGATGAAGGCGAGGGCGACGGCGATGCCGGTGCCCAGGAGCAGGAGGGCGAAGTTGCCGACGGTGCTGAAGGCGGGCAGACCGAGCAGTGACGGGAACACGAAGTACGTGGCCCCGGTGCCGCCGGCAGCGACAACGGCGCCGCCTACGAGACCACCGGCGATGCCGAAGTAGAAGGGCTTCTTCAGTGGCAGGTTGACTCCGTAGATTCCGGGCTCAGTGATGCCCGCGAGGAAGCCCGAGAGAGCAGCCGGCCCGGCTACGGCGCGGCGGGCTTTGTTGCGGGTTCGGAGCACCACGGCAAGTGTCGCGGCTGCTTGGGCGAGCACGGCAGGGAGCAGCGGCCCGAACAGGAGCGAGTGGCCCTGGGTGGCAATTTCACTAAGCATGCCGGGAAGGAATCCCCAGTGCAGGCCGAAGAGTACGAAGACCTGCCAGAAACCACCCATGATGGCGCCCGCGAGCCACGGCGCGAAGGTGAAGGCTGCGCTGATACCTGAAGAAAGTCCTTGTGCGGCAATGGTGGTCACTGGCCCAACAGTCATCAGGACCAGCGGGACCATGACAAGCAGGGTCAGCAATGGCGTCGTGAAGTTCCGGATCGCAGAGGGAAGCACGCGCGTCAGGAAACGCTCCAGGTAGCCCTGGAGCCAGACGGCCACGATGATCGGGACGACGGAGCCGGTGTAGTTCATCATCACTACGGGGATGCCTGCGAAGTTCACCGGTTCCGGCTTACCGGCAAGAGCCACGATGGTCGGATAAACCAGCGCCCCTGCGATAGCCATGGCTGTGAACTGGTTGGCCTTGAACTTCTTGGCTGCCGTCACGGCCAGGAATATCGGCAGGAAGTAGAAGAGCGCATCTCCGGTGGCAGCCAAAATCACGTTCGTCTGTGACGCCGGATCGAGCCAGCCGAGCTGCGTTGCCATACTCAGGAACGCCTTGAGCAGGCCGGCGGCGGCCAACGGCCAAATGACCGGGTTGAAAATCGCGGAAATCAGTTCGATGAAGCGACTGAGCAGGTTGCCATGGGGCGCGGGTGCTTCATCCTCTGCGGCGTCACCGGTGAGCTTGGTAATTTTGCCAAGTTCAGCGTAAACGGTGGGTACGTTGTCACCGATGACTATTTGGTATTGGCCGCCGGCCCTCATCACCGCGATGACGCCGGGCAATTTTTCGATAGTGGCAGTGTCCGCCTTGGCGTCGTCCCGCAGCTTCAGCCGCAGCCGCGTTGCACAATGGGCTGCGCTGGCGATGTTCTGCTCGCCGCCGACCCCCTGAAGAATATCGCCGGCAAGAGACCGGTAGTCCACAGTTGCCATGTCAGACCTCTCTGTCAGTTTTTGGGCACAAAAAAAGACCCGAGAACGCACGTATGTGCTTCTCAGGTCTTGCCCCGTTTCCGGGTAACAATCCTGTTGGCGGTTATCGCCATTAGCAGAAAACGATACGTGTGGTCGCGCTTACATGCAAGCCCGCTCCCGTCCAGGGCCGGGCTGCGTCTCTGATGGACCGTGTTGACACTGCTACCAGGGCGGCTATGGCTGGATGATGGCGGTTGTCCAGGAGTTGGAGGTCATTCCAGGTGTAGTCAAAAAGGGTGTTCCGGGCGGCGGCGGAAGGACAATCGAGGTGATGGGAACGGAGCACGCAGAATTTGCTCTCGGACCTGGTCGGTGTAGTTGTCGTAGGTGTGGCAGTCCCGCCGGTCCAGCTGAACTCTCCGGCTGCCAAGCCGAGTTGATGGGCGGACATCTCGGTAAGTAGGGAGTAGGAGGCGCTGTTGAACGGCACTCCGACAAACAGGTCTGCGCTGTGTTGGTAGAGCTGGCGGCTGAGCCTGTCGGCGCCGGAGGGTGTTTGTTGGGTCTACGTGGAACTGGAAGAGGGTCTGGCATGGGGGGCAGGGCCATGCCGGGGATTTCAGCGACGTTCCACGCGGAGACGATGTGCCGGCGGGAGTAGGGATCGGCATTGAGGGAGCCCACTACTGCTGCGAATTGATGATGTGTCTACGGCGTGCAATGGCGGTCCTGGCCCGCCCCGACGGCCAGCGTGGGTGGGAACTCAGCTGGTTTGTGCTTCGTGCAGGTCTTTTAGTGCCTTGCGCAGTTGCTGGGCGGAGTAAACCGGGCTACCGATTCTCACCGGACCTGCAGCTGTGTGCACGAGGAGGGTGGGGTAGCTGTGGATTCCGAGATCTGCAACGCGTTCCTGTTCCGACAATGCCTTTTCCCGGGTGCCGGGATCGGTGTAGAGCTTTTCCACGAGATCGGGATCCAGACCTTCACGCGTCGCGATGGTGCGGTATGTTCCCGTGTCGGAGAGGCTGAGTCCGTCGATGTAGAACGCTTGCTGCATTGCTGCTGCCATGTCCAGGTCTTTGCCGCCCGATGCTTCTTTCAGTGCGACCAGACCTGCCCCGGCGTCGTCCGAATCCATGTGCAGGGTTCCGTCTGAGAGAACTGTTTCGTAGGCTTCACCGAAGCGGACGCCGGTAAGGGCGGCGATCCGCGCATTGGCCCCGGGGATGTGCGGCAGCGCGCCGATGGGGCCGGCGTGGTCGCCGCTGAAGAGGCCGCCGCTGATGACCTCAATGTCGATGCTGTCGTCCTGGGCCAGTTCGTGCAGTGCCGGGGCGAAGCCGTAGCACCAGCCGCAGTAGGCGTCGAAGACGTAGGTCAGTTTGGTGGAAGTCATGGTGGTCCTTTGCCTAGGTGTTGAGGTTTTACCGCGCGGCGTGCCGTGCGGTCAGATGGTGATCTGGCCGCACGGCACTGCTTAGCTGTGGGTGTTTTCTTAGGCGCTTCAGTTGGCGGCGGTGAACCGGGCGTTGCGGTATGCCGGGCGCTCAATTTCATCAAGCATGGCCACCGCATAGTCCTGGGTGGAGATGCTGTCGCCGGCCGGGGAGTCCTTGGCGGTGTTGTACGTGCCGGTGCGTTCGCCGGGCTGGATGACGGGGGCCGGTGCGAGCATGGTCCAGTCCAGGTCTGCCGGGGCTTCCTTGATGGCGTCGTACGCTGCACCCAGGGTGAGGGCCTCGGCCTTGTAGGTTTCGGGGAATTCCGGGGTGTCAACGAGGCGGGTACCGTTGATTTCCAGTGCGCCTGCGCCGCCCACGACCAGCAGGCGCGTGCCGCTGGCGTTGGCATAGGCAGTCTTCATCGCGGTGAGCCATTCCCCGTGGTCTCCGCCGGTGCGGCTGGGGCCAGTGGCCAGGACCACGGCGTCGTGTTCTTCTGCGACAGCGGCAAAGGTTGCCGCGTCTGCCAGGTCAGCTGCCTGGACCTGGGTGCCGGCAACTTCTGCACCGCGGCGGGAAATGGCCGTCACTTCGTGGCCTCGGGACAGCGCTTCGCTGACGATCTGGCTGCCGACCATGCCGGTGGCTCCATAGACTGCGATCTTCACGGGTTCTCCTCGGGGTTGATGCCTTGCTGGTACCCCTCTATAGTATTTTTTAGATACTGATAGCTTCAAAGGAACTGAGTACCCAAATGGATAGCAATAGCAGGACAGCCAACATCCTCGACCCTGACTGCCCCTCCCGGGTGATTTTCCAACGCATCGGTGATAAGTGGGCGTCACTGATCATCCAGGTCCTCGCCGATGGCCCCGTGCGGTTCACTGCCCTGAAAAACATGGTCAACACCGTGACGCCGAAGGTGCTGACGCAGAGCCTGCGGGCGCTCGAACGTGACGGGCTCATCACCCGGACCGTGCATCCCACGATTCCGCCCAGGGTCGATTATGAGTTGACCGAAACGGGCCGGTCCCTGCTGGTGCCGTTGGGCCAGTTACGTGCCTGGGCTGAGAGCCACGTGCCCGAAATCCTCAAGGCACGGGACGACTATGACGACTCCCGCGACGAAGAACTGCTGGCCGGCCGCTGACAACAGGAGCCTTCCATTACATTGCGAAGGTAAGGGTGATGCCGCAATCCGCAAAGTCGTCTCCGAGGCTCACCACGAGAAACCGTCGCATAAAAGACCCGTCACTCGTAGGCACAAAAGCCGATCCGCACAGATACCCTACTGGCCGGTAACGGTCAAGGGCTACCTGGAACGTACGTGGCTTATTGAACGCCGGGGCGAGCAAGCGGCCCCGCCGAGACCAGCGCCTAATGGCGTCGACTGTACTCGATGGGAATCGCTTGATCGCTTTCCCTGCTTTCGTCTTGAGGTCGAACAGCCGGGGCGAACAGGCAATACGGGATGGCGGGGCCTTCTAACCTCCACGACGAACGTCATGCCCGACGCTGGCCAAGTACTCAGCTGCCTCCAGCGCGGAGCACATCGAGTTGCCCTGGACATCTATCGGGGTCCGGTGCTGCCGCACTCGGAGGCTCAAGGTGTGGTTCACCCGCGGCAGCGCGTCTCCACCCTGCTGCGGGAAGCTCTCCTCACGGACGGCAGTGCAGAGGCCCTGCTCCAGCATGCGGACCTTCCTGAAGCGAGGGATGACATGGCCGTCCGTATGGCGGCGCTGAAACTACTGCCCCCGCGCTCCCCCAAGCGGGCGGCCGTGGTTGCTGACCTGGAGCGTTTGGAATCCGAATTCGAAACACACCAGCGTCCGTGAGTTGACTCACAGGTCTGCAACTCTGTCGCAACCCTCGCATCCCTAAGCTGAGCACGACGGCCATCGCACCGGCTCACTACAAGTGAACGATGCTCGTGTTTCACATGGCAGACCAAGACGTCCAGACCAACATTTCACGACAAGATACTGACTGGTACGCTGACGGGCTACCCGCGCCCTGACAAATCCGTTCCCCTCACCCGTATTCCCGGTTGAGGTGGTGCGGAGTCCGCACTCCAACGGGATGCTGAACCACGCGGTCCAGCATGCTGGTGAACATCGGACCTGGCTGCCGCTCCACTTCCTGCCCCTGCAGTACTTTCTGCCGGCAACAACGACGAAGGAAAATCGACAATGACGACGATGCAAGCAGCTGTAGTAACTGAATTCGGCAAAGATCTTCAGATCCAGAGCCTCCCCGTTCCCAGCCCGGGCCGGGGTGAGGCGCTGGTCAAGGTCATCACCACCGGCGTCTGCCACACCGACCTCCACGCAGCGGAGGGCGACTGGCCCGTCAAGCCGTCACCCCCGTTCATCCCCGGCCACGAAGGCGTAGGCGAAGTGGTTGCCTTGGGCGATGGTGTCACTGACCTGGCTGTCGGAGACCTCGTCGGCAACGCCTGGCTCTGGTCCGCCTGCGGCGACTGCCAGTACTGCCGCACCGGGTGGGAGACAGTGTGTGAAGCGCAGAAGAACGCCGGCTACAGTGTGGACGGCTCCTTCGGCGAGTTTATGCTCGTGGATACGCGCTTTGCCGCACGCATCCCGGCGGGTTCGGACCCGGTGGAAGTCGCCCCGGTGCTTTGCGCCGGCGTCACCGTCTACAAGGGCCTGAAGATGACCGAGGCCCAACCGGGCCAGTGGGTCACGATTTCCGGTATCGGCGGACTCGGGCACATAGCCGTCCAGTACGCCGTGGCAATGGGCCTGCGGGTGGCCGCCGTGGATATCGCGGACGACAAGCTGGCCCTGGCCAAGAAGCACGGTGCGGAGCTCACCGTCAACGCGCTGCATGAAGATCCCGTTGAAGTCATCCAGCGCGAAACCGGCGGCTGCCATGGCGTCCTGGTCACGGCAGTGCACCCGTCAGCCTTCGGGCAGGCCATCGGCATGGCCCGCCGGGGCGGCACCATCGTCTTCAATGGCCTGCCGCCGGGAGATTTCCCCGCGCCGATCTTCGAGATCGTACTCAAGGGCCTGACAGTTCGCGGCTCCATCGTGGGAACCCGACAGGACCTTGAGGAGGCGCTGGACTTCTACGCCCAGGGCAAGATCCACCCCACCGTCTCCACCCGGGAGCTTTCGGAGGTGAACGCCGTTCTCGACGAGATGAAGCACGCCAAGATCGACGGTCGCGTCGTCATCAAGTACTAGGTCCTCATCAAGTACTGATCAGTCCCGACAACAGCAACTGGCGACGGTGGTATCTCACCTAGCGCATTCTGGTACCGCCGCCGCCGGGCGCTGATTGTCCAGCGAAAAACGACCGGAGTATGGCCGTGAGCGGAGGCGCCACAGACGGCGCCCCGCCGCCCCAAACTCAGAAACACCCCACGGCTGCAAAGCCGTGCAACACCGCACCGATCCACCGAACAGACCTGCCGCGAGGCAGGAGGGACGCGGCCGGATTGCAACCAAGGAGATCAACGATGACTGCAGCATTTGAGCCCACCTCGCAGACGCCCGAGCAGCAGGCCGCCGCCCTGGAGCTCGAGTGGGCCGCCAACCCGCGCTGGGAAGGTGTGACCCGGGACTACTCAGCTTCCGGTCGTCCGCCTCCGCGGCCGCGTCTCCGAAGAACACACCCTTGCCCGCCGCGGCTCGGAGAAGTTGTGGAAGCAGCTCACCGAAGAGCACAAGTCCGGCGGCTACACCAACGCCCTGGGTGCGCTGACCGGCAACCAGACCGTGCAGCAGGTCAAGGCCGGGCTGCGGGCCCTCTATCTCGCCGGCTGGCAGGTCGCTGCCGACGCCAACAACTCCGGCCACACCTACCCGGACCAGTCCCTCTACCCGGCCAACTCGTCCCCCACCGTGAGGACTCGCCCATGGCCAACCTCATGCTCTCCGTCATGGGTGGTTCGCCGAGCTCGAACGCTCCCTCATCAGGGAACGCCAGCGGGAAGGCATCGCGCTGGCTAAACAGCGTGGCGCCTACAAAGGACGGAAAAGACCCTCACGCCAGAACGGGCCGCCGAACTGGTCCAGCGCGCCGACAGCGGCGTACCGAAGCCTTACTTGCCCGCGACTATGGAATCAGCAGGGAAACCGTCTACCAGAACCTGCGCCACGCCAAGCTGGAGTGACCTGCCCTCGGCCGTAGCTTTACGGAAGATCAATTATCGGCACTTTGGATCGGCTGGGAGAAGCTGCAGTTGGAGCCGGAGCAAACGGGCCTCAGTTAGTTGGCGCTGGCCTTTTTGCTGCCGAACCGGATCCCCACCAGGTGGTGCACAGTGAGTCCCTGGATCATGCCGATCCGAACCGGTTGAACAGCATTGTCCCGCGGATTTTCGCGGGATCTTTGGCCGTTATGCGCAGGATCAGCCAGATGACAGTCAGGCCGTCGGCGGCAGCCGCCAATGCGAGGATGATGATGCGCAGGACTGTTGCCATCGTCTTCCAGTGGGGGTCCAGAGGTTCCTGGGCAGCCGTATTACCACCAGTTGCTGGTTTCTTCCGGGGGTCGTGAGGAGCATCATTGAGCGTACAGAGTCCTGCGGTTTTGATCGGAGGCTGCCATGTTTCAGGCCCTGCTATGCAAGCTGAATTTCCGGCACGAATGGCATCTCGAACACGCTGAGGACGGCGCGGTGTATAGGCGGTGCCGCCGGTGTGGCAAGGATGACGACGAACGTGGGAAAGGACGAAGGGGCGACTTCAGTGCGTGGGCGGGCCCGTCCGGAGCATGACACCCCGACCAGAAGGACGCGTCTTCCCGGCGATGGCTGACAGCCCCTTCAAGCATCCCGGCTGAAAAGCGTCTGGCTGGTCCTCAGGCGTGAGAGAGGGTCCGGCGGGTGGCCTCGAGCCTCCAGCCAGTACCAAGGTTCGTTCCGGCGACAAAGGATCCAATCCAGGCGATTCCTGCAGAACCCACGGTGTCAGCAGCCATGAAAAGTGCCACGTTTGCCCACCCGCGGGCACGAAAAAGGTGCGCTACGTTCGCTGAGCGCACCCTTTTCGATCTCTCCCCGTTCGCAGTCGCTTCCGATCGACAGCGGTCCGCCGGAAGGTAATGAAATCCGGATAACGCGGTAGTAACGCGTGCTTAGGAACCATAATCAGCATCAGCAAGGAACGTAGCACCGGGAGACCGTGCATGACCCGTCGAGCACGCGGTTGTGATCGTCCGGGGCATAGCGTCTTCGGGAGGAGCGGTCGCATGAGGCGGGGCGAGCGTTGGTGTTTACCCCAGTCGTGCCTGACCGCCGGGAGGTCCTAGTGGCAAATTTTCTCTTCTCGACTCTCGACGCTGGCGGGAATGTTCCGCCAGCCGTTGGCATCGCCGGTGAACTGGTCCGGGACGGTCACCGCGTGCGGTTCCTGGGAAATCGACAGCAGGCGGGGCAGATAGAGGCCGTGGGCGCGGAATTCCGCGCTTATGACGGTTCGTTCCGGATGACCCCGGCCGAGCACATGTCCACACTGCAGCAGATCTCCATGATGGTGTCTGCGTTCACCCATCCCGGCGTCGCGCGCGACATCGTGGAAGAGGCGCGGCGGGATCCGCCTGATGTGGTCATCGTTGACTGCCTGTTGCTCAGTGGTATTGACGCTGCCGTGCGGGCAGGGCTCCGCACCGCCGTGTTGGTGCATTCCTTCTACGCCTTTTTCGACGGCCCGTTCCGGCGGACGCCCCTCACGGCCGTGATCACAGCGCGGGGCCTCGGGCCACGACGCGTGATGAAGCGTGCCGACCGGATCCTGGTGTGCTCCGATCCGCTCCTGGACCCGGCCGGAGGCAAGAACGGCAACGGCAAATTGGCGTGGACCGGGGCGGTCGTCGACGTCGCTCAGCCGGCAGATCCTGCCCCATCAGGCTCACCACCCAAGGTTTTGGTAAGCCTGAGCACGACCGCGTTTCCCGGCCAGGAGGGCTTCCTTCACAAGGTACTGCAGGCGGTGGCCGATCTTCCGCTCGAGGTGGTGGTAACCACCGGTCCAGCCATTGATCCGGCAAGCTTTACCGCGCCGCCGAACACGATCGTGCACCGCTACCTTCCCCACAGGGACGTGATGCCCGACTGCGCCGCGGTGATTGGCCACGGCGGCCACGCCACGACCATGCTGGCACTGGGCCACGGACTCCCCCTGGTGATAGCACCGATGCATCCCTTGTTGGACCAGCGCATGGTAGGCAAAGCAGTGCAGGACGCCGGGGCGGGACTGGTGATCAAGGCGTCATCATCCCGTGAGCAGATCGCCGGCGTCGTGAAGACTGTGCTGGACTCAGCGGACTTCCGCAGTGCAACAACCATGGTGGGCCAGCGGATCCGGGAGGCCGACGGCGCCCGGACCGGGGCGCGAGTTCTGGCCGGAATGATTTCCTGAGAGCTTCCTTGGCGGCTACCCGAGGCGAAAACGCTTTTCCGGCGGCACGGATGGAGTTAGGGCTGGCTTTCCGCGGCTGACAGGCCCAGGGTATGTCTACCCGTTCCTAACCAAGCCCGAGGGAGGCATGATGTCAGCTGGCACGGTTCTGGTTACGGGCGGAGCCCGCGGAATCGGCCGGGCCATCGCCGAACGCCTGGCCGCGACCGGGTGGGACGTCGTGGCTACCTACCTTACTGGCCGCGATGAAGCCGAACACCTGGCCCGCACCCATGACGTCCAGATACGCCAAATCGACCTTGCTAACCGCGCGGAAACCCTCGCGTTCGCCAAACAGATATGCCAGGAATTTCCATTGAGCGCCCTGGTCAACAACGCCGGGATTCTCGAGAAGGAAACCTTCGATTCCATGACGCTTGATGCTTGGGACAGGATACTGGAGGTCAACGTCACCGCTCCCCTGATCCTAGCCCAGACCATCGGGCCCGGCATGCCGGCAGGCGGAAGCATCGTGAACCTTGCCAGCATCGATGCGTTCGTTGGCTCGTACCGGGGCATTGCCTACCCCGCGAGCAAGGCTGCGCTTCTTTCGCTAACCCGGAGCCTGGCCAACGTCCTTGGTCCACGCGGTGTCCGAGTCAACGCCGTCACCCCCGGCTGGATTGATTCAGGCATTCTGCCGGGCTCCTATGCCGCGGCAAACATCACCCCCCCTAGGCCGTAACGGCAAACCGGCGGACATCGCGAAGATCGTCGCCTTTCTCCTGAGCCCTGAGGCGGCCTTCATCACCGGGGCATCGCTCGTCCCCGACGGTGGATACAGCGGCGTGGACTACTACATGAAGGAGGAGGATCAGTCCTTGGGCTGAGCTACGAAAGTTGCCCGCTGCTCAAGATCGACACAAGGTCTGCCGAGGATTGGTCTATTCGCTTCCGCTCCTCCACCCGGTTTTTTAGAGTGGTACCACAAGCAAGCAATGATCGCGTTGGGGGACGTATGAGCACGAGTGGAATCCAAACCGGTACGGAACGGGCAGTTCCAGCACCGCACCGCCACCGACTCGCTCGGCCGCGGCCAGTGCCCCAGCTTCCAGCGCGTAAAGGTCGGGAACATGAGGTTCAGCGGCTGATCCGGGACCTCGCCGCGCTTGCCGCGAGCCGTAAGGGCAAACCGTCTAGCGGCGGCACCATACTCATGGCCTGCGCCCAGCCAAACGGCCGCTAAAACTAGGATGGACACCAAGGCGGCGGACCCATTGCCATCCCGTTACTGATCGCAAACACGCGCCGTCCCATCGTACTCGCGGGTAAATGAGTCCTTCGTTACGGTGGGGGTGCCGCGCGGCTTGGGGGCCGGAGCGCAACGATGCGCTTTCATAGGTAACGCGAACCCAAGGCAATGCCAGGGTAGCAAGAGGGGAAACCATGACCGGAACATTCGAACTCTACAACGACCACAACTCCTACGTCTTCAGGCTTAAAGCTTCCGACGGCCCTTGCCCAGGTTGACGGAATCTTTATTGTCGGCTCTCTAGACTGTCGTTCTGAAGTTCGCTTGACTCGGAACCACTGCCAACCCCTCCATGATGGTCCGCGCTCTCTTTGGCTAGTTCCCAGGAAATTCCAAGCTTCGGTGGCACATAATGGACCGGAGCTTCGGTCAACCGCTATTTGACCGGAACTTCGCCAATTGGAAAGACAGTCAGTCTCCTGATCGGCAAGCTCGTTGCCTGGGTCCGTCGCCAAGCAGGCAACCTCCTGCACCTTATCCCCGCTGCGTCGGCAGCTCGGATCACGACAGCAATTTCCGCTCAAGACCCAGCGGCAGCGTGGACCGGCTCCCTTAGACGAGGCCTGGTGCGCTGGCGAGGATGTAATCGGCCGCAGCCTGCCCGGTCATCGCGAGAGTATTTCTCCCTGGGATGATGCCCCTGGCATCAAGGGCATGCCAAAGGGCCTCGGTTGATTCCTGCGGGCATTCCGTTAGCAGACACCAGCTGGTGTACAGACCGAACAGTTCCTCAGCCTCCAACCCCCTGTCACTACCCGGGTCGCTGTTGATGGCGTCCCGAACAAAGTCATCAAAATGGGTTGCACTCACGCCGCCGCCTTAGATAGGTATGAGTCCCGCCAGCGGCACGCGGCGGTAGCACCATGCGGTGTTGCCTTGAAGCTATCCCTCGCCACCAGCACTGTCCAGTCAAGGATAAACGCCGTACTTCACCAGGACCCGGTGCCGGATCTGGCCTCGTTAGATCCCGCCGTTGGGATGAGTTGCACCGTAACCTGTCGCCGCCGGCCCAGATAGGTTCAGTTCTACGTGCAACCTGTGCCGTCTCTTGACATGGTGGTGGCAGCCGTACAGGCTGGGCGGACCTGTCCCATGGATTCTCTCGACGAAACAAGACCGACCGCGGTCACGCAAAAAGCACTCTGGTGCTGGAGGGAGGGCGCATGATCCATCTGGAGGTCGGCGACGGCATACACATGATCACCCTGCGCACGTCAACTGCTACGTCATCGAAGACGCCGAGGGGATCACCCTCGTCGACGCGGGTCTACCGACCATGTGGCCCATGCTGTGCCAACTCCTCGAGGACCGCGGCAGGCGCCCGGACGAAGTCAAGGCACTGGTGCTCACCCACGGCCACTTCGACCATGTCGGATTTGCCCTGCGAGCCCACCAGGAATGGGGCCTGCCTGTGCTGGTCCACGAACAGGACACCTACCTCGCTGCCCACCCGTACCGGTACAAGCCCGAGCGCAACCGCTTCCTCTACCCCTTTACCCACCCCCGATCCCTGCCACTGCTGGCAGGCATGGCCGCCGCCGGGGCACTCAAGGTCAAGGGCGTATCAACTACCCAGCGGCTGCAACCAGGTACCGCCGTCCCGGTGCCCGGGTGCCCTACCGTTGCACACACACCAGGTCACACTGACGGCCACTGCATTCTCCAGCTGCCGGACCGGGGAGTCGTCCTCAGCGGTGACGCCCTGGTCACCCTGGACCCCTACACCGGAAAGTCCGGCCCTCAAATTGTCGCTTCCGCAGCAACAAAAAACACCCGGCAGTCCCTGGCCTCGTTGGAGGCCATAGGAGCTACCGGCGCTGCCGTGCTCCTGCCCGGTCACGGAGCCCCCTGGAAGCAGGGCGCCGCCGAAGCAGTACGCCAAGCCATGCAAACCGGAGCCCACTGAAACCCGCTGAATCTCAGCTACAGCCGAGCCTGTCCCCCGGGCGAAAGCTTGACGGAATATCCGTTATCGGCGTTCTAAAACAGCCCGGGAGAGTGCCTCAAAAATGGGCCGTGAGCCAGCTGCCGGAGATGCGCATGATGCTGGCCAAACAATCATCGACGGCGAAAACAAAGGAGCAGGGCGTGAGCCTGGTAGGCCCGGGCGTGCTGCTGAACCAGCTCACGAGGAACGTGCTGGAGACCGCGCCGGAAGCGGAACTGACCGAGCACCTCGGGCATGAGCACGGCCCAGACACCGATCGCAGCCAACATGCAGACCAGGTCGAAGACCGTGCTGACTGAGATCGGTCCGGTCGAGGATTAGCCCGCGGCCATGCCTTTGAGGGCCCCGTAGTACGCCTGGATCAGGGTGTGGATCGCCTCGTCCTCTGAGAGCTTGCCGCGGTTGTGAAGCAGGTCGTTGATTTCGCGGGGGTCGAACAGGGCGTTGTAGAACATCAGGGCGAAGTCGAAGCGATCCTCGGGTACGCCCAGTTCCCGCAGGACCTCGCGGATTGGCCGCTCCCAACCGTCATGGACCGTGCGGATGACGTCATCGTCCGCGTGCAGGCGGGTGAGGAAGCCTTCCTTGGAGCGGACCTGGATCATGGCCGGGCCGTAGGTTTCAAGCAGTTTCACCCACCGGATAACTACGTCTTCGAATAGTGCTGTTCCGTGCAGCGGCGAGGCCAGGGTGTAGTCACGTACGTTGACCAGCACGCTGTGCAGGTAGGCGCTGTGCAACTCTTCAATGGTGGGAAAGTACCGGTATGCGGTGGCAACTGAAAGCTGAGCTTTTTCCGCTATTGCGGGCATGGAAGCATTTTTAGGGTCTTCCCGCAGCAGCTCCCCGGCAGCGTTGAGCAGCCGGCGTTTGTTGCGCACCACATCGCGGCGCCCGCGCACTGCGGCCCCGTTGAGCTGTTCGGTAGCCAGGACGGTCACCCCTGTATCTCCTGAATGCCTTGTTCGATGCGATCAAGGGCAGTCTTTAGGGTATCGAGGTCTGCGGCGAACGACAGCCGCAGGTGCCCTTCGCCGGATAGGCCGTACTCGCTTCCAGCGCGCAGGACGACGCCGTGGTCCTTGAACTTCTCGAGCATGACGGTTGCAGGGAGCGCCTGAGGGTAGCGGAAGAACGCGTAGAACGCTCCAGTCGGTTCGGTGAATTCCACCCCAGGGATGTTCTTGAGGCGTTTGACCACGTAGTCCCGGCGTTCCCGGTAGGCGGCAAGCATGTCAGTGGAGATTCCGGGCCCGAGTTGCAGGGCTTTGAGCGAAGCCCGCTGCGCTGATGCGTTGACGGAGCTGTTCATGGTGCGGTGTACCGCACGGATAGACTCCGCGATTTCCTCGGGGGCCACGACGTAGCCCACCCGCCAACCGGTCATGGCATATGTTTTGGACAGGGTCTGGCAGTAGACCAGGCGTTCCTGCAGGGCGGGGATGGCCAGCGAGGAGATGAAGCCCTCGTCGTAGACTATGTGGGCGTAGGCCTCATCAGCCAGGACCAAGGTATCGGTTCCCTGGAGCCCTTCAGCCAGTTGCTCCAGCGATTCCCCGCTGAACACTGCACCCGTGGGGTTGACGGGGTTGCAGAGAGTAATGAGGCGCGCATCCTTCGCTGCCGCCAGCAGGGCCGGGACGTCCAACTGGTTGTCCGGGCGCGTGGGTACGAAGACAGGTTCTCCGCCGGCGAGCCGTACCGCGTCAGGGTACAGCGAGTACGTGGGCTCAGGGATGACTACTTTTTCCCCGGGGTTCACGGTGGCCAGGATGGTCGCGGTGATCGCCGCGGCTCCTCCATGGGAGACCAGGACCGACTCGGGATCGACACTTCGACCGGACTCGGCCGAGACTAGGTCGGCGATGCACTGGCGCAACTCGGGGTCACCGTTCATGTTCCCGTAGTGTGTCCAGCCTTCGTGGAGCGCGTCGACGGCGGCGTCGACGATTTCCCGGGGCGTTTCAAAGTCCGGTTCACCCATCGACAGCGACACTGCACCGGCCGGAGCGGCGGCACCGGTAGGGCGCAAAGAAGCGGCGGTGACGCGGGCGATGGTTGCTGAGGGCCTGTATAGATTCACGGTTGGCTCCGAAGTTGTAGGGTTCTATTCCAAACTAAGACATCAGTCGCAAGTTCACAAGACCGCATCCCGCGTACGGTGGATTTGTTGTGTTTCAAGGGAGTTCCAGCAACAGCCTCCGTGTTTCTGGCGTGTAAACACTTGGGAAACCCATTGACGTCCCAAGATAATGCGACAAGACTCGTACTTGCGACTCCGCTCTCAGCGTGCTTTAGTGTGATGGAAGGCACAAGGAAGTGCGGGGCTCGTTTGAACCCCAATGACAAGGAGAAGGCCAGGATGAAGCGCAGATCGCTCGTCGAGCTTAGGAACAGCACTCGTCATGAGGTGGTCCGCCATTCGGCGCCGGGCAGTCCCTCTCATCGGACCGGGATGCCCGCAGCCGCCTCCCGTCTCTCGCAGCCCCCGGGCCAACACCGTAATACCGAAGGAGACCAGGCGTCACGCCGATCCCAATGACCCAGACTCAAGAACAGACCACCCAGGCAAACACCACGCCCCCGGAGTTCACCGATGAAGATTTGCGACGGCTGCTGAAGCTCGGCACCGCGACCGTCTACGAAGCACAGGGCCAACGCGGATCCATCGCGTCCGAAATCAGGCCGCTGGACCCCGCCATGAAACTGGTGGGAACCGCACTCACGGTGAACACCACTCCCGGGGATAACCTCATGTTCCACCAGGCGGTCCTGGTGGCACGCCCCGGCGACGTCCTGGTTGTTGACGCCAAAGGGTTCACCGACGCCGGCCCCTGGGGCGACGTCCTGACCCTCGCCGCGCAGCAGGCAGGGATTGCAGGACTCGTCATTGACGGTTCCGTCCGTGACTCCGAGGCCATCATCGACGCTGGTTTTCCGGTCTTTTCCCGCGGAATCTCCATCCGTGGAACAACCAAGGTTGACCCTGGACAGGTCGGCGAAACCATCAACCTCGCCGGCACCCTGGTAGACCGCGGCGACGTGATCATAGGTGACCGGGACGGCCTCGTCGTCGTCAAGGCCGCCGACGTCCTCGACTCTCTGGCAAAAGCCGAAGCCCGCGAGGCCAAGGAGGAGGAATTCCGGCGCCGCATCCTGGACGAGGGTGCCTCCACGGCAGAGCTTCTTGGTCTGCTCCCTACTCTTCAGCGATACGGGTGGTAACCATGGCTTCCTCCCAGACTCCCGGAGCGGTCCTGATCTCCGAAAGTGATACTTCGACCGTGGCGACCATGATTTCCATGCAGGGAGTGAACAAGCACTTCGGTCCATTTCACGTCCTGCGCGACATGAACCTTGAGCTCACCCGCGGCCAGGTCGGGCTCCGCAAGGGCCGCAAAACAGTGTTCAGGCCCTAAGCAGTGCCTGTCCCGCAGACCTAAGCTCGGCTGCAGAACGGCAAACGCGAAAACGAACTGAGGAGAAGATGGTGACACCCACTTTGGATCTTGTGGCTGATGTTGGCGAGAGCTACGGCGCCTACACTTTAGGCGACGATAATGCGCTCCTGGACGTCCTCACTTCGGCTAACGTCGCTTGTGGTTTCCACGCGGGGGACCCCCAGGTCATGGACCGCACGGTCGCTGCATGCCAGCTCCGCGGCGTGGCGGTCGGGGCCCACCCCAGCTTCCCGGACCGCACAGGTTTTGGACGCCGCCCCATGGAACTGACAGAAACAGAGATCCGCCTCGACGTCATGTACCAACTCGGCGCCCTTTCAGCGTTCACTGCCGCGCACGGTATAAAGCTCCAGCACATCACCCCTCATGGAAGTTTGGGCAACCTCGTTGTCACCCGCGCAGATTATGCCCGTGCCGTCATCGACGCAGCCACCGCCGTGAACCCCGACATCATCTTCCTCGCTCAGGAAGGGGAACTGGCCGCATTGGCCCGGCGACGGGGACTGCCGGTGGCCATCTTCGGAATCGCCGACCGAAATTACGAAGATGACGGCACCCTGGTGTCCCGCTCCAAGGACAACGCTGTCCTGCATGATCCGGTCTTGATCGCTGCGCGGACGGTGAAGATGGTCACCGAGGGCGTCATTGAATCCATCCACGGCAAAGCCATCCCGATCCAGTGCGACAGCGTCCTTCTGCACGGCGACAACCCGGAGTCCATCCAAGTCGCTCTCAAGACCCGCGAAGCACTTCTGCAGGCCGGTGTACGGCTCGCCCCCGTCGCCGAGATACTCCACAACAAGGTTTCCTGACATGATCTGCTCCCCAACCTTCACCATCGTCGATGCCGGTGACTCAGCCCTGAGGGCTATCGTCAGCGGCGACGACAAAATTGCCGTCTGGAAGCGGGTCCACGCCCTCGCCGAAGCTTTGGACAAATGCTCCATCCCCGGCCTAACAGGACTGGCGCCGACCTACGACTCCGTCCTGGTCGAATTCGACCCTTTCACCATCACCCACTCCTCTCTGAAACACACCGTGAGGATGATCGAGTCCTCCCTGTCCGATTCCGATTTCGGCGGGCAGCCCAGCACCTTCCGGGTCCCGGTGGTCTACGGCGGTGAGCACGGGCCGGACCTGGAACTGGTCGCCCGGCAGCTCGGCATCACGTCTGCGGACCTGATCCGCCGGCACTCAGAAGCCCCCTACACCGTGCGTTGCTTCGGCTCCCCCGCGGGATCGCCCATGATGGACGGGCCCGACCTGCCCGCACCGGTAGCCCGGCTTGGGGAACCCCGCACGAAAGTTCCCTCCAGGTCAGTGGCCATCGCCGGAAGACAGGCCATCATCATCGCCCTGCAGGCACCATCCGGATGGCCCCTTATCGGCCAGACCCCCGTAGACATCGTGGACCCGGCCGGTGACAGACTGACCCCTTATAAACCCGGGGACCGGTTTATCTTCGAACCTATCGATGAAAGCAGCTGGGACGACTACGCCGGCGCCAAACTTGAGGCCGACCATGACTAGAACTCTGAAGATCCAGCAGGCCTCCCTTGCATGCGTCCAGGACCTTGGGCGCCCTCACGGCGCCCAATATGGGCTGCCCGCTAACGGAGCCATGGACCACTTCTCCTGCCGGGCAGCGAACATCCTGGCACGCAACGAGCAGACCGCTGCGGTCATCGAAATCACCGCCCTCGATTTCGCCGCCACCCCTGGCGTTGACACCCTCATCGCCGTCACCGGCGCGCCCGCCGAGGTCACCGTGGACGGCCTGACCTGCCCCCAATGGCTGCCCGTATCCGTCCGCGCAGGACAGCGCCTTGCGATCCGCAACATCCGAGGCGGTCTGCGCACCTACCTTGCAGTGCATGGCTCATTCGAAGCCGACACCTACATGGGAAGCGTCTCCCCCGACCCGGTCCTCGGGTTCGGGACGCTCCTACATACCGGACACGAAATCACGCTGCTCGGTGAACATCCCCCGGTCGAGCACCCCGTCTATGTCCATCCGCTGTACCGCCCAGGTTTCCAACCGCCCACCTATACCGACACCACGATCATCGACGTCACCGAAGGCCCCGACGTTGCGGACTTCGGTGATACCGCCGAGAACCTGTATACGGGCGAATTCACCATGACCGAAAGGAGCAACACCATTGGGCTCCGCCTCACCGGCCCGCTCCCAAAGAAACAAACAACGGGGGAAATGCTCTCCCGAGGCGTACCCGTCGGGGCGATTGAAGTCCCCACCGGCAGCGAGCTGCTCATCCTGCACCGCGGCCGCGGTGTCACCGCCGGCTACCCCGTGCTGGCCGTGACCACCCTAACGGGACTTTCCGCCCTGGCACAGGTCCCACCAGGCAACAAGGTCCGCTTCCGCCAGGTCACCGTCGAAAAGGCCGCGGCGAACTACCGAGCCGAAAGAAGCCGTCTCGACACCCTCGAAGAAACGATGAAGGCCATCTTTGACGGCATCGAGTCGTTCAGCCGTGCAGCCTAAACAACTTCTCAAAACCCTTTCCCGCCTTTAAGGGAAGAATGGAAAAAGGAACATGTCCCAAGTAGCCCCCACAACTGACCACACACACTTGGACCCCAAACAGGTCCGAAAAGTCGTCACGGCCGGGTGTGTCGGTGTCTTCGTTGAATTGTATGACAACGGCATCTTCGGCTTCATGGCCACCACGCTCGCCCTGGTGTTCATGCAGGCCCAAAAGCCCTCCGACGCCCTACTGCTGGTATTCGCCGGCTACGCCGTTTCATTCCTCGTGCGCCCCCTTGGCGCCGTCGTCTGCGGCTACCTCGGCGACAAAATTGGCCGCCAAAAAATGCTCGTCCTATGCATCATGTTGATTAGCATTGCAACCGCAGGCATCGGCCTGCTCCCCACCTACGCAGCTATCGGAATCGCGGCACCCATACTGCTCATCGCCCTGCGCCTCGTCCAAGGCTTCTCAGTAGGCGGCGAAACCTCCGGTGCACTGACCTTCTTGGCCGAATACGCCCCCGAAGGCAAACGTGGCCAGATCACCAGCTACGCCCAGCTCGCATCCTTCCTCGCGCTCTTCACCGGTACCGCCGTCGCGTTCTTGATGTACCACGTTCTCCCCGCAGCAGATGTGCTCGCCTGGGGCTGGAGGATCCCGTTCCTCCTCGCCATCCCCATGGGCCTCATCGGCTGGTACATCCGCAAGAAAATAACAGACACCCCCAACTTCATCAAGCTCAAAGAAGAAGGCGGGCTCTCCAACAACCCGCTCAAGGAAGCCTTCTCCTCACCCGAGCACCGCCGTGCCATGCTGCTGGCCCTCTTTATCCCCCTGATGAACGGCGCCGGCTATTACGTACTCTTCAGCTACATGCCTGCCTTCATGTCCAGCTCCCTGAAATTCCCCGTCGCCCAAGGCCTCCTGGTCACCGGCACCAGCCTGATCGCCATCTGCATCGCCATCCCCTTCGCGGGCCGGCTCTCCGACCGAATCGGGCGTAAAAAGGTCCTGATCGGCGCCTCCATCGGCATGGCCGTCGCGGGTATCCCCTGCTACGCCCTCATCGCAACCGGGTCCGTTCCCCTGGCCATCCTGGGCGCCACCATCATGGCCGTCATCTTTGCCGGACACACCGGGGTCATGCACGTCATGATCATTGAATTGTTCCCGACCCGTGTCCGCTACTCCGCTTACGGCCTGGGCTACAACATCTCCACGGCCATCTTCGGTGGCACCGCGCCGTTTGTACTGACCTGGCTGATCAACACCACAGGAAATGTCTACATGCCCGCGTTCTATGCAGTCATCACCGCGCTCGGCACCCTTATCGCCGTCAGCACCGTCACCGACAAGGCCCACGTGCCCCTCCGGGACGCCTAAGCCATTCTTATCGCCAGTGTGCTGGGAGGATCCCCAGCACACTGGCGGAACCACCGAGGAAACAACATGACCGCGTACCGCCATGACGATTGGCACCAGCTCGTTGGCGCCTTCGTCGAAATCCGGCAAAACTCCAAGACCATCCGAAGCGGATTCGTCGATGATTCGATGCCCGACTCGTCGGTACTGTGGCTCGCCGCTGATGAGTTCCACAACAGGGCGATCTTCGAAGCCGCCGAAGACCACGTCGTATGGGTGGAGCCCCAGGAACTCGAAGGCAAGCGGTGCTACCGCATGACCGCATCGGCACTCCAACTCGAGCCCCAAATCCAGCCGGTGGGAAACCAAACGCAATGATGCACAGCCCAGCAGTCGGAGGAAGAATCTATCACCCGGTCCCCGCTTCCAGTCCCAGAGGCGGCTACCGGTACCGAGGTAAATCCAACCAAACCGAAGGCACCTCCAGTGCCATGAAGCCAAACGTCGAGAAATTACTTTTGGAGAATCGTCAGGCACTGTCCCAAGCCGCTGCCACAGTCAGGGCGATCAATACACGCAGGAACCAACAGATAGCTGATGCGCTCTGGGACGGCGTTCTGCCCACAGCCGTCGCCTCTGCAACAGGAACCAGCCTGACAGCAGTGCGCACCATCGGGCTGTCCTACGACGATATGCTCCCCCAAGGAGCACACAAGGATGCCCACGTCGCCACACTCTTATCCACTGCCACGGAGCTGCAGAACGCCGAAGCAGACAAGGCCCGGCTGGAACACCAACGTTACGAACTCATCGTGACTGCGCAAAGGCTCGGAACCTACGACGACTACCAGATCGCGGCACTAACCGGAATATCAGCACCGGAAATAAAGAGAATGGTCCGCGGTACAAAAACCAGCCAACGCAAGGCTGGATCTTCCCCGACAAGGACGAGGTCTACATAGGCGTCCATTGAAATCACTTCGATTGCGTCCCGGTGCTGATCCTGACCATTCACGCGCCACGCCATTTGCCTTTGAGGCCTGATGCCTCAGGCGACGGCTCTAACAGAAACAAACGAAGCTCTTCAAGCGACTAAGGAAAAGGTCACGCCGTGATCCAAACCACTTCTCCCACCCGACAGACCACCTCCCTTGCGGCTACCGGCGACCATGCACCAACCAGCGGATGGTGGCGGCCCGACGAAGACCCGCAACCGTTCCGCTATGTGCAGCAGGGAGAAATTATGCCTCCCCTCGGCGGTTCACGCACGCTCTGGACCCTGGTCCACGAACTGCCACTATCGCGGCGCGTACACCGCCACTAGCCATGCCTCAGAGGGTCTGACGCAAGAGTTTGATAAGGAAGCGCAGGGTGGGCCGTCCGTCCCTTGGGGCACACCTCAATCCGACGCCCTCGGCCGGACCTTGGATTCTTTGCAGGCAAGACCCAGGACTCAACCTCATATGCAGTCGGGTGGAAGCTTCCGCCTCACTAGACGAGAGGACTGGAAGCAGGCCATGTGATCCGGCAGGAAACCAACGAACGGCAATTTCGACCGTGCACTCCTCCCGGTCGACCTAGTAAGGAGGACTTGTGTCCTACAAGTTGCATGAACCGGAGTCCAGCGCTGCCTTCTCGCTAACGGGCGGCGTCCTGTTGCCAAGCCCGGGGCTTCCTCTTTCCCTTGAAGTCGTCACGGTGGAGGAGCCCCAAAGCAGAGACGAGAAGCTTAACCGTGCCATCAACAGACTCATACCCGCCGCTCTTGAACGCAGGCAGGGAATCCTGGTCGTACAACGCGATTATGGTAAGTACACCGTTCGGCTAGACCACGAAGTGCCTTGCGGCACAGCTCGGGAGTCCCGCGAATAGATCGCGCGAAGGTGAACTAGAGGACAAGACAACTTGGTTGCCCGCCGTCCATAAAGCCTAGAGAACAAATTTCCGTCCTGAATGCCGGCTGCTCTCTGAATAGATTCTCTAAACCACTCACCCGCGTGAGTGGAGGTTGCTTTTTCTCTTTGAGCTACACCCCAAGCTGACGTTAGGGCGCCTCACCAGGAAGAATGCGCCTGTCGGCGGAGCTCTGGCCTGCTTCTAACCCACCGGTAGGGCTGTTAGCAGAGACATGGCGAACACCTCCCCCAAATGGACCGCCACGCCCCATATTTCGGCCATTCAAGCTTGTCCACGGCTCTTCACCCGTCTGTTTCCTTGACTCTGGGAATGTCAGGGTGGGATCTGAGAACTTCATTGAGCGACTGTCAATGAAACGAATTACACCCTGTTCTGACGCCAACGCCGGCTTCGGCGAGACGACTTCCACCAAACCTCGTGCTGCGGCGGTACCGATTCTCATTCGTGGCTACGATCCGTCGGCCACTTGACCGAATCGCTGTTATCGGCGCTGAACAGGACTAGAGGAAAGTAACCTGAGATGGCCCGTCCCACCCTGCGTTTTTTGGGGGCATCGTCCGTGGCTGGCGCGGCGGGTGCAGACAGGGCGGCGCAGGCAGGTAAGTGAGGGCCGTTGGCCTGCTTCACCGCCCGTCGGCGGTGATGGTGCTGTACGCGTCGGTCGTGGTGTTTGAAATGAAGGTCAGTCTTTGGAAGTAGCGGCGTCGAGGTGGGATTTGGCGATTTGTTCCAGGTGCGTCAGGTCCGAGGCGATGGTGGCGAAGGTGTAGCCCTGCGCCAGCCGTTGCGCGGCTACAGTGCCGGCGGGGGTGTGGATGCCGGCGGCAATCCCGGCGGAGGCTGCGGCTTCGGCGATGGTCTCCAGCGCCGCATTGAATTCGGCGTCCACCTGCGGGTCTCCGGGGAAGGCCCCGCCCACGGCAATCGCGAGATCGGAGGGCCCCACGTAGATGCCGTCCAGACCGGGAGTGGCGCAGATTTCTTTGACGTTGGCCAGCCCCTCGGGGGTCTCGATCATGGCGAACACCATAGTGGTGCCGTTGGCGTCAGCAGGCTTCGGCCCGATCCGCAGGGCCGAACGCATGGGGCCGTAGGAGCGGCCGCCCATGGGCGGGTACTTCGCCGCGGCCACGGCGGCGGCGGCGTCCCCGGCGTTGTTGATGAGCGGGACGATGACGCCCACGGCCCCGGCGTCGAGTGCCTTGCCGATCGCGGTGAAGTCGTTGGCTTCCACTCGGACCATGCCGACGCCGGTGTGCCCGGCGTCGATGGCCATCAGTCCGTTGAGCACGCCGGAGTAGCCGAGCAGGCCGTGCTGTGCGTCCAGGGCGACGTAGTCGTAGCCGAGGCGGCCGATGCGTTCGGTGGCCACGGGTGCGTCCAGGACCGCCCAGTAGCCCACCGCCTGCTCACGGGCGCGGATCTTGCGGGCGAATTCGGTGGCCAGTTCGGAGGTCATCAGAGTCCTTCAGTCAGTCGGTTCTGTCAAGAGTTCGGTTCAGCAAGCGGGGAAATCAGCGGTTGTAGGCGGGCATCGGGCCGCGCAAGGAGGTGCCCACGGCGTCGCAGGGGTCCACGACGTCGGCCGGCAGCGGCCCGTTCGCCACGGCCGCGATGTTGGCGCGCAGCTGTTCCACCTTGGATCCACCCAGCAGCATCGACCCTACGCCGGGACGGTACGCGAGCCAGCGCAGGGACAGCTCGGCCAGGGAAATCCCGGCGTCAGACGCGATGCGGGACAGCTCGCCGATGGCGTCGAACAGCTGCTTGTCCCAGTACCGCTGCGTGTACATGGCGGCGAGCTTGGAATCGCCGTAGCGGCCCTCGGTGGGCTTGGCGTCGAAGCTGTGCATGCCGGTGAGCAGGCCGCCGCCCAGCGGGTTGTAGACCATGGTGTGCACGTTGTCGGTGGCGGCGAATTCGAGGTATTCCTCCTCGAGCCGGCGGGCCACCAGGTTGTAGAGCTGCTGCGCGACGACGGGCCGCGGCGCCCCCACTTCACGCGCTGTGTGGATCACGTCGGCGATCTGCCACGCGGCGAAGTTGGACACACCAAGCGCTCCGATCTTTCCTTCGGCGACCATCTCAGCCACTGTAGACAAAGTGGAAGCAAGAGGCGTGGCCCGGTCCGGCTGGTGCAGGTAGAACAGGTCGATGCTGTCCACGCCCAGTCGGCGCAGGCTGCCTTCGACACTGGCCCGCAACGCCGTTGGTGAGAGCGGCGGGTTGGATCCTGCATCCGGATGGGGCATGCCGGCCTTGGACGCCAGGATGACGCCGTCGCGCTTTCCCTTGAGAAGCCGGGCCAGCATCTCCTCGGTGACCCCGCCCACGTATGCGTTCGCGGTGTCGATGGTGGTGATGCCGGCCGCGAGTGCCTCCTCCACCATCCGGCCCGCGGTGGCCTCGTCAGCGGTGTCGCCGAACGTCATGGTCCCCAGGACCAGCTGGGAGATGGGAAGTTTCAGGCCGTCCACCTGGGCGCCTTCGGGCTGCGTGCTCATACGTTTATTCCTCGTGGTTGCTTAGTCGCTTACATTCAGGAAAGGTCCTTACCTCTCCTGAACGTGGGTTACCGGAGACCGTTCTGTCCGCTGAATCACTGGTCCGTTCGCTGAACGGCCCCCGCAAAGGTTCTCAAGTCGAGGATCGTGGTCACTAGTGCGAGGGGGCTGAGCGACGCGAAGAGAAGAAGCGCCGGTACGGCGGCCTGGATGTACGACAAACCAACGAAGAGGGCAGCAAGCGCCAGCGTCGCGAATGGCTGGGCCAGCGCCAGCATCCATGCTGCGCGTATCAGCCGGATGCCGCCCGCCTCGAGGTGAGCGGCAACGAAGGGCAAGTGAATGAGCATAGCGCAGAACATAGCCGCCACAATGACGATGCCGTAGAAGGCGACCGATCCGGCCAGGCCTGGATTTCCAATGCTGAGCCAAAGTCCGTAGGCGAGCAGGGCCCCCACCACCGTGAGGGCCCAGCCCAGCGCATTGACCCGCCAAAACCCCTCGCGCCAAGCGGCGGTCATGGCACGGATTAAAGACTGGTCGCGTGTTTCAGGGTGTACGAACCAACTTCGCATCACAACGTACACCGCACCCGTAGCTGGGAACAGGCCAAAGATTACCCCTCCAGCCAGGGTCAGTCCGATCCAGAGCAGGTTGAGAAGGGCGAGGCGCCAGATCCATTCGACACCGGGGTTTGCGAGAGCGATTGCGGCGTTGACGCCAGAGCGCGGGACGGGGTGTGTCTGAGAAGGCATGATGTTATCCCTTAATCGCCCCGACGAGGATGCCCTGCTGGAAGTAGCGCTGGGCGTAGGGGTAGAAGGCGAGGATGGGCACGATCGCGAAGATCATAGTGACCGCTGCGATGTTTTGGGGGACCAACTGATGTCCTCCCATCGTTATTTGCTGGAATGACGTGGCGTTCGTATCGGTGTTAAGCAGCAGCCGGTAGAGCACGAGTTGGATCGGGGCAAGGGTCTTCTCCTGCAAGTAGATCAGGGGGACGAGGAATGCATTCCAAATTTGGACGGCGTAGAAGATGCCAATTGTTCCGAGCAGAGGCCGAGAAAGTGGCAGATATATCCGCCACATGGTCTGCAAATCGTTGGCACCGTCGATCAATGCAGATTCTTCGAGCTCGACCGGGATGTTCCTCAGGAATGTTATTGCTATCAATAGCAGGAAGGTGCTGAACCCGAACGGGATCACCATCGCCAGCCAGTTGTTGACGAAGCCCAGTTGCGAGTTGATGACGTACGTGGGGACGATGCCGGCATCGAAGACCCAGGTGACGAGAAAGAGCATGACGATGGCTCCTGCGCCCCCCAACCGAGCCTTGGACAGCGGATAGGCGGTCAGATACGTGATGGTAACGGAGAAGGCAACGCCGACTGCAGTGTAGAGGAGCGAGTTCAGTAGCGAGCGAAGGATTCCGAGGCGCTCGTTTGTGAGCACGTATTTGTAGGTTTCGAGGTTGAAGCCCTCGGGGATGAGCGCCACTTTGCCCGCATTCACTGCGGTGCCGTCGGAGAGCGAGACTGCGAGGATGTAGACGAAGGGGTAGATGCACGCCGCGACGATAGCGAAGAGCACGACGAGGTTCACAAATTCGAACGCCGTGAGCTTCCGCCGACGGATGGTCGGAAGCGTTGAAGACCGCTTGTTTTGGCGGAGGGTGAGAGTCATTTAGAAGAGCCCCGATCCGGTGAGTCGCTTGGTGATCCGATTCGTTCCGAGCACGAGAACGAACGCCACGATGCCTTGCAGCAGGCTGACTGCTGCCGCGTAGCTGTACTTGGGGAAGCCTTCTGAGGCGAACGCCAGGCGATAAACATAGGTTTGGAGCACATCGGCGGTCGCATATGTGTTGGGGTTGTACATGAGAAGTATCTTGTCGACGTCGACGGTCAGCACCTGGCCGAGCGCCAAGATCAACATGACGACCATCATGGGCACCAATGCCGGCAGCGTCACGTAGCGCATCTTGCCGAACCGGCCAACGCCGTCCATCTCTGCGGCTTCGTAAAGCGATGGGTCGATTGCAGTCATTGCGGCGAGGTAAATGATGGTCCCATACCCGAAGGTCTGCCAGACGTTTAGCCCGATGTAAAGCGGGCGGAACCAGTCCGGGTCAGTGAGGAATGAGATTGGTTGGCCACCGAAGTCCTTGATGATCTCGTTGACCAGGCCCCCCTGCGGGGAGAGCAGGGTGTAGAGGATTGAGACGAGAACTGCTGAGGAGATGAGGTAGGGGACGAAGCTCATGGTCTGAATGAACTTCCGGGCGACGGTGAACCGCACTTCGTTAAGGAAGAGGGCGAAGATTATCGGCGCGGGGAAACTGAATATCAGGGTTCCGACCGCGAGGATCAGTGTGTTGACCACCAGGCCCGGGATCTGAGGGTCATTGAAGATGGCCTGGAACTGTTGAAGTCCTACCCAAGGACTGCCCCATAGACCCAGGAACGGGCTGAAGTTTTTGAAGGCGATGACAAGCGCGGCAACCGGCGCGATTTTGAATACCACAAGGTGGATGAGCCCCGGGACAAGCATGAGGTAGAGCCACTTGTTCCGCAGGAGGCTGCGCTTGCCGCGCCGGCGGCCCCTTGCGGGAGCCGCCGGCGGAGCAATGGGTTTTGATTCGAGGGTGGTCATGATGCTGCCTGGTCCGTCCTTAACATCACTTCTGCAAAGATTCGTAGGCAGCTTGGTCAATGGCCACAATGTCCTTGTAGCCCTTAGCTGTGGCCTGGTCCAGGAACGAGTTCCACTGATCCATGCCCAGCTTGCCCTGCACAAACTGCGCAATCTGCGCGGTCACGAAGGGGTCGACAGTTGCCTTCAGCGAGGTCCGCTTATCGAGCTGTTCCGCGCTGTAAGTGAGCGTGGGAACAACCTTGACAGAGTTGTTGAAGTATTCAGGAGCGAAGGACTTGGTCTGCGGGTCCATCCACTGCTGATACGCGTCGTTGTCCGCCGGTGTCGGGAAGGTGAGCCGTTCCTGGAGGAAGTTCCATGCAGGCGTTCCCACGGGCTTGTTGCCTTCCGTGGTGAAGTCGACCGTGTATTGGGGTTTTCCGTCAACCATTTTGTAGGACTCGCCCTCGACGCCGTAGTGCAAGGTGGTTTGTCCCTCAGGGCTGTACAAGTAGTCGAGGAATTTCAGAACCTGAGGCGCCTTGTTTGACTTGGCGCTAACGGCCAGAACGCGGTTGGTCTGGTAGACGCTGGTCGGACGTTTCCCGGGTTGGCCGTCGCTTGTTGTGAATGCCGGCAGGACGTCGATCGCGTACGCCGGATCATTCTTAGGTCCGCCGTTCTGCATGAACCATTGTGGGCGGGTGAAGAAATCATCGGCCACGGAAGCCTTCCCCGTGAGCATCTTTTCCTGCCAGGAATCCTCGGTGTTCGAGCCGTTCACCCATTCGGGATCGATGAGACCACGTGAGTACAGGTCCCTGTACCACTCAATTTCCTTCTTGAAGTTTGGGGAGTACAGGTCCTGGCCAGCTCCGTTCTCATATGCTCCCTGCACCTTGCCGTCAACAATGCGGTCCTCGGCGCCGAATGCGTAGTTGAACTTGAGGAAGGAGTCACGGCCAGAGAGCGGGTAGTAGTTCTCGACCTTTTGCCCGTAGAAGTCCTTGAGCTTTTGCAACTGGTCTGTGAAGTCTTGGGTGTTTACCGATTCAGCGGGCGTGATACCTGCTGCTTTGTACATGTCAGACCGGTAGAAGGTGACATGCGACAGCTTGGGCTGCTCTGCCATGAGCCCAAAGATCTGACCCTGGGAGTTCGTGACGAGGTTGCGGTACTCGGCGTTCGAGTCGAGGTACTTCTGAATGTTCGGCGCCTCCTGCTTGATCAGCGGGGCAAGGTCTTGGAACGCGCCCTGCGCGCCGTAGACCTGGGACTGGGCGTAGGAGGAAATCACCGCGTCCTGCACATCGCCGGATGTCATTGCAAGGTCAAGCTTCTGGTAGTAGCTGTCGTTCGCCCCGCCGTCAACGAGGTTTACGTTCACGCCCGACTGCTTCTGTGCAGCCGGGAACCATTGGAGATCCTTAAGCCAGTCCTGGTACTGGGTAGCGAGGCGGTATGAGAAACCGCCGCTGGCGCTCGAGTTGTTATCCGGCGCCCCCGGGGTGCAGGCACCAAGCGCCGCAAGGAGGGCGGCTGACCCGGCAACGGCGGCCATTTTCTTGATTGAAGTCTTCAACGCACTTCCTTGTGTTCGGGGAAAACCGTGTTGACGCATTGCGTTTTCACGTGTGAGTGGAACCACTCTAAGACAAACTACTGCGCGTTGCAAGCAATCGTTCACGCTTGTTTCGCGCAAACGAATGGACTTGCTCACCGACTCTGAGGGCGTGAGGCTTGGTGGAGGTGTCGTCGCAGTTGCCCAGCGCAGCAGGGTCGAGCCCGATTAGAAATACGAGGCCGAACAACGCGCCTGCGGAAGTTAGAGACGGCGCTCAGATCTTGCGGGAGCAAGGTCTAGCCGGCGGTCGCACGCCCATTGCGGGCTCTCGAACGGCCAGATACGGGGCCCGCAACCGGGAAAGCACGCAGGTACTCTCCGGCCTCAAGCCGCGAAGAACCGCCCGGTCGCGGGAAGGCGCGGTAAGTCATGGAGACACCTATGCCCGTCGTGAAAACCACCGGATCAGTGGCATCTTCTCGCGCCAGGTAATGCCGCAATGGGTGGCGAGCCCCCTCGATGCATTGAACTGGCCGTTTGCGCGGCATCGCCCGTACACCCGGGTGGCTACGGTGCTGGAACCACCTCTACATTGATTCCTTCTAGGTCAAACTGGCTGAGCACCTCAGGGTCGGCAGTCCAATCGGTAACGATCGTCCATTCCCTATTGTCGAATCGCGCCGAATATTTGTACGTCCTGGTCCCCAACTTGCTTGCGTGCACAAGCACGTACACCTTCCTCGCCCGTCGCGCCATGAGCTCCTTGAGGCGGGTCTGCTCGAGGTCGGCTTCAACAACTTCCCCCGTTGGCAGCACACTGTCCGCGCCGAGGAACGCGATATCGAATGACATTCTTTCCAGCGTGGACTCGGTAAGCGGGCCAATGAATGAATCGCTCGTGGCTCGCAGGCGTCCACCAAGGCAGAACACCTCCAGATCCTCTCGTGCGTGGACATGGTTCAGTGCGACAAGACTCGGGGTGGTGACGGTCAAAGCAGAGTCCGCCGGCAGGGAACGCGCAACCAGGGCACACGTAGAGCCAGCGTCAAGGAGGACACTGTCTCCCTGCCCGATTTGCCCAACAGCCCAGGAAGCAATTGCCGCTTTCTGCTCGTAGGCTTCGCGGCTCCGAACCGCGAGAGTGCTCTCAAGCTTCCCCACGGTGGCGATTGCGCCGCCATATGTCCTCGCCAGACGGCCGCTGCTGCTCAGAAGCGCCAGATCCCGGCGCACAGTGGATGGCGTCACATTGAACTGCCGAGCGATCGCAGCGACGTTGGCGACACCCATCTCGCCCGCAAGCTGAACGATCCGTTCACGCCGCTCGCGGGCCGACAGGGACTGCAGACCACTCGTCTCGTCATTTTTGGTTTCTGTCACGACATCTCCCTTTTCTCTCACACGCCAAGTCTAGGGTCTCGAAATCTGCGCGTAACGCGCTAGTATGAATGAACACAACGCGCAGCTTTTGAGGAGCATCATGCACAGCAGTCAGGGTCAACCCACCAGCACGTTCGACACAACAACGCAAGGGCTTACGTCCGGGCTGCTTCCGACATCCGCACCGGAGAACCATGCATCCTTTATTACCGGGCTCGGGGACGGCGCGCTCGGCTGCGTGTGGTTTGCAGGAAGCGCCGAAGGAAAACCGGACGTTGACATCGTGATGTCAACCGCCGCCTCGCAAGGTGATATCTGGACGGAGGAGCGGGTGGTGGCCGCCACCCCAGGGCGATCCGACCAGAACCCTGTTCTCTTTCGGAGCCCCACCGGTGAACTGGTGCTCTTGCACACTGCGCAGGTCCTGGGAGCCCAGGACACATCGCGCGTTTTTTTGCGTCGGTCCAGCGATGGCGGCGATTCCTGGTCAGAGCCTGCCGCGATAGCCGGCGATCCCGGGCTTTTCATCCGCCAGCCGGTCGTCGCCCTCTCCCCGACACGGTGGCTGCTACCCGCGTTCCGCTGCCTGCCGCTTCCGGGACGACAGTGGCGGGGCTCGGGAGATGTCACCGTTGTTCTCATCACCGACGATGCGGGCGCAACATGGCGCGAAGTGGAGGTTCCCGACTCGACCGGCCTCGTACATATGGCGATAGCACGGCGATCTGAAGGTCGACTTGTGGGCTTTTTCAGGAGCCGTTGGGCCGACAAGGTATACCGCACAACTTCAGACGACGACGGCGAAACCTGGTCTGCACCGACGCCGACGGAGGTGCCAAACAACAACTCATCGATCGCTGTCGGCTCCCGAGACGCCTCCAGCCCGCTCCTTCTCGTCGCGAATCCAGTCGCGGCCCCCGAAGGAGCGCATGAGGGTGACGACGATGAACTGCTCACCGAAGGCAAGTACACGGCGCCCGGCGCTCGGCAGCCGCTTTCGCGGCACGCCGTATGGGGTACTCCCCGCCTTCCACTCAGCCTGCTTGTGTCTGAGGACGAAGGGCAGTCGTGGCACCCTGTGCTCAATCTGGAGGATGCCGATACGCTCGCTGAAGCCGGAGTTGTCGAGACTGAGGCGGAATACCGTGGCCTGGAGATCTCCTACCCCAGCATCTACGTTGACGAGGCGGGGACCGCTCATGTGACCTACTCATACCTCCGGGACGCCATCAAGTACGTGTGCATTCCAGCCACAGTCTGGGGACAGTGAGGCTGCCACAGCCACACTTCGGTTCCGCGGGGCGGACGATTTGTCCGCCTGGCCGGCCCAGCGGGGGTTGTAGTGAAAGCAATATTCTCGTCGGGGGTTCCAGGCCTGCGGGCAGCTTCGGAAACTGTTCACAGACCCCGCGGTTACCGCGAAACCACACCTTCTTCCCGGCCGCTCAACGGACTTTGCCCAAGTGTCAAGGCTGGCGCTCGGTCGAGTGGTTGCATTACCCCAAACCGTATGCGCGCCTCGTGCAGTCTATATAGCGCGTTTCGCGCAAATATGTAATGATGTCTAGCAGATCCAGCTAGTTACCCGTGGAGAACAGCTGACCACCCGCAGAGAGGAGCACCATGGCCACCGTGTACGTGCAAGCCGACGATTTCTCCGGCGCCTCCGAGGTTGGCTGCTGCTTTGTGGAGCACGGGCTATCCGCCCAGGTCGTCCTGGGCATTGGCACTTTTCAGGGAACCCAAGACGGCTGCACCTCCTGTACGGGGTCAGCCGCCGACGTGATGGTCGCCGATACGCACTCCCGCGGGCTTTCCGAGGCCGCCGCTGAGGCGCTGGTAAAGGATGTCTTCTCCAGCCCTGCAGCTTCCCGTACGCCGGTGCTGTTCAAGAAGATGGACTCCCTGTGGCGCGGCAACATCCGTGCCGAAATTTCCGCACTGACGAGTCTCGGTTTCCATGCCGTAGTGGCGGGGGCACTCCCGCAGCTGCAGCGTTCCATCGTGCATGGCCGCCCTCTAATCGCTGGCACTTCTCTGGCCGAGACGGACCTGTGGCAGGCAGAGGCTTCCGCCGCACCGGCTGCTGTCGCCTCCCTGCTGCGTCCCGAGGATCCTGATCTGGTAAGGACTGTTGAGCTGGCCGAGGTCCGGTCCAGTTCCCTGACCACCAAGCTGGCCGGACTCCTGAACTCTGACGAGCCGCAGCTCGTGGTCGCCGACGGCGAAACGGTGCAGGATCTGGAGCGCGTGGTGGATGCCCTACTCGAGCTGCACTTTCACGCCGGCGGACGGCGCGTGGTACTGGTGGGAACCGGTGGAGTTGCCGATGTGCTCGCCCAGCGACTGTCTGCGAAAGTTGCTCGCACTGCACAAAAGGTAGCATCCATGGACGCAGCCACCGTCGAACCGCAGCCATCCATGAGACCAGTGCTCGCCGTCGTCGGTTCCGCGTCCCAAACCGCGCAGGCACAACTGACTCAGCTGGAAGCACGGGGCTTCACGGTGGTCAGGCTGCACCCTTTATATGCCGGAGCCAGCGGTGCTTTCCAAACGCAGCTTGAGGAAACCAAGCAGGCCCTCAGGGCGGGCAAGAACATTGCCGTCACCCTGGCAGCAGCGAAAGTGGACCCGGCGAAGGCAGCAACCATCGTGCGTGCGCTGTCGAAGTTCGCGGCCGAGGCAGCGAAGGCAACACCCACTGACCTGATCCTTACCGGCGGTGAGACGGCCCGGGAAGTCCTGGACGCCGTCGGCCGCCACAGCCTGGTGCCGCTCGCGGCCGTGCAGCACGGGGCCGTGCTGAGCCGCGCCGATGACGGGACGCTGGTTGGCACCAAGCCCGGCAGCTTCGGTGACGACCTGGCCCTCCTGCAGCTTTACGACGAAATCCGGAAGCGCCGACGCCAGCCCGCCGGACCCTGCCAATGCCCTTCCCACGATACTTTCACGAATCTGGAGCAACAATGACTGAGTCAGCAACGAACAACCAGCCACTCCCCTATGTGGCCGTGACAATGGGCGATGGCGCCGGGGTGGGGCCGGAGGTGGTGGTGGCCGCCGTACTGGATCCGCAGAGCAACGCCGAGTGCCGGCCCGTGGTGATCGGCGACGCGCTGCGCCTGCGCCAGGCCGCGGACGTCCTGGGCATCGAGGCGGACATCCAGAGCATCCGGGACGTGGAGGACGCGGTGTTCACGCCGGGCCGGGTGAACGTGATCGACCTGGCGCTGCTGCCGGAAGACCTGCCATGGGGCCAGCTCTCCCCCGTGGCCGGGCACGCCGCGTACGAGTACATCCGGGTGGCCAGTGAGCTGGCGATGGCCGGGAAGGTGCAGGCGATCTGCACCGCGCCCCTTAATAAGGAGGCGCTGCACGCCGCCGGGCACATCTTCCCCGGACACACCGAGCTGCTGGCGCACCTGACGGGCACGGAGGAAGTGTCCATGATGCTCTCCACGCCCAAGATCCGGGTGATCCACGTGACCACGCACATCGGCCTCATGGACGCGGTCCGCAAGATCAACCCTGACCTGGTTCAGCGAACCATCCGGCGCGGGCATGAAGCGCTGGTCCGCGCCGGCATCCCGAACCCGAAGATCGGCGTGTGCGCCATCAACCCGCACGCCGGCGAGAACGGCCTGTTCGGCCAGGGCGAGGAAGCGGACAAGATCGAGCCGGGCGTGAAGGCCGCGCAGGCTGACGGGATCAACGCGATGGGCCCGCTGCCGGCGGACACGCTGTTCTTCCTGGCCGGCCGCGGCGACTACGACCTGGTGGTGGCCATGTACCACGACCAGGGCCACGGGCCGGTGAAGGTGCTGGGCATCGAGGCCGGCGTGAACATCACGGTCGGCCTGCCGGTGATCCGCACGTCCGTGGACCACGGCACTGCGTTCGACATCGCCGGCAAGGCGATCGCCGATTCCCGGTCCATGGTGGAGGCGCTGCACCAGGCCGCGGAGATGGCCACCCGCCCGTCCGTAGCCGTGTAACCCACGGATGCACGCCTCAATGGAAACTGTTATGAGAACTCTGAACAACGATGTCCAGGGGTTCCAGAGGTCGCCCGGAATGATCGAAGTCCGCGTCGAAAACGTCTTAGAAGTCGACAAGGCGCTCAACAATGCTGTGGACAGCATCCAACCCGCCGCAACCCACCATCAAGTAGGCATCATGATCACCCAGACCGGGCCTGGCCACTACATTGTTCGCGCCCACCCGGAGGTACCGTACGGACTGACCCGGCAGAGCAGCGCATAAACACAGCCCGATCGGCCAGGAAGGCGAGGACTTCACGACCGAAAGCAGTCCTGAGACGGCTGCGAAAGAGGCATCCGGGGAAAATGTATGCGCATTCTTCCGTTGGTCGGCATCACATTTTAGGTATCACCCTCAGGGGTGCCGGCAAAATCGTCATCGTTGCCTTAGATGTTCGCTTGGGCCACACCCCAACCTGACGTCGGGGCGTCTGATGTGGGAAGACTTGTTCGCGGGTGGAGCTCGGGTCTGGTTCTCAGATACCTGACGAATGCAGGAGGTGACAGGGCCCGCCCCTCCCCTAGGTGGCTTTCCTTCAGACCCGATTCTTCGGACCATTTTGATAGTTCTCGGGCTACCGCAGCCCGGTTCCTGCCCTCCAACTGTCAGGTTGGGATCTGAGAACATCATGAGTCACCGTCAATAATGCCGAATTTCGCGCTACTCTGACGCCAGACCGGCGCCCGCAAGTTGCCCGCGCTTCCCCGCGCCCCTTTCCAACGCTGCTCTAGGGCGAGGCGACCGCCGAGAAGCCCTAACGGGCAAGGCGTGCAGGAACCCGCACATGGCTCCTGCTTCCTGGCATTACCCGATAGCTACTTGACCGAATATCCGTTATCGACTCTTCTATGGTTGTCAACGTAGCAATGGCTTGAGGCAGTTGGCGTTGAGCGTGCGGTAGATCCGTCGGGCGAGGTAGCGTTTCACGCACCGACGGATCTCCTTTTTGGTTAGACCTTCTGCCTTTCGTTTGGCTGCGTATGCGATGGTTTCCGGATCGAATGCCATTCTTGTTAGAGCAATCATGTGCAGCGCTTTATTGAGGGTCCTGTCGCCGCCGCGGTTGAGCCTGTGACGGACGGTATTTCCGGATGAGGCGGGAATGGGGTTGACTCCGGCCAAGGAGGCGAAAGCTGCCCCGGAACGTACCCGGCCCTGATAAGACCAATCGGTGAGACAGATGGTTGCCGTGACTGGGCCAAAGCCGGATTCCTGCAGCAGTGGCGCGGCTTCGCTGACCTCAACCAATTCGGTGATCCGGGAGCCGTTTGCTTTGATTTCAGCATCCAGGTCGCCGATGCGCTTAGCGCGCCTAACTGCTTCGAAGCGGGCTACCGATACCGCAAGCGGTTCTTCACGGGCCCCCCACCTGGACACCTCTAGTATCTGGCTCCCGGTCAATGAGCTCCGCGCGTCCAAACCCAAATCATTGGTCCGGAGCAGTGCGGTCAACGCATTGACTGTCCTGGTCCGGTCGGTTGTCATCGACTGACGTGCACAGACCAGGACCCGCAAGGCTGCGCGGACCCCTTCGTTCAACCGTGGCCGGCGCAACTTATCTTCTTCCAAGGCAAGGACCGCAGAAGCGATCCGGTGCGCGTCCAACGGATCCGATTTTCCAACCCCACGACGGGGCATGGCATCCATGCGAGTGGCCTCGGCGACCTGGTAACCGGCAGCAGCGACAGCCCCGGCCAGCACGGCACCATAAGAAGCGGCGCCCTCGATCACCCACAGAGTTGCTAGATCGGCTTCGGTGCGACGGGCGACCCAGGCAATAGAGCGACTGATTCCGGCACCAGTCACAGGGAATTCCCGGGTGTCGATCTGTTCTCCGCTTGGCACGGCGATGATGGCGAAGACGTGCTTCCGGGCATGGGTGTCAACGCCCACGACAAACGGGTGGGAATAGGCAACGATAGTCATAGCGGTTCTGGCAACTTCCTCATTTCGCGGACATGGTCAGGGCCGTTACGGGCCGGTACCAGTCCGGGTAGAGGTCACTTCGGAACAGTACTGTGACGAGCCACGCCCCGCGAGGAGCGGACAATCTTCTGATTGCGTCACCGAGGTGGGCCGGGCAGGTGCCGGCCGCCCACCCAGCAGACGGACATGTCGATAAAAGGACACTCAAGAAAGAGCCGGGGCCAAGCGTTTAATGAGTCACGACCGCCAGGTGGAACGGCCTGCACTTACTCTGCCAGCCAATCCCAGACCAGCCACTCCAATCCTCACAGGCGTTTCAAAACAGGCGGCGGGGGTGGGCTGCGAAGGAGTTACCTACACTGTCTTTCTAAGAAACGGTCCCCGGGATGCCCTTGAGCCGGTAGTGATGGAAACGGACTGGGAGTTCGCAGGGCCGAGGGTCCGTTCCCTCAGCGGAAGGCAGGGACGCCGGTGAGTTTGTTGCCCAGGATCAGGGTGTGGACCTCATCGGTGCCTTCGTAAGTGCGCACGGATTCCAGATTGTTTGCGTGGCGCAGCGGGGAGTAGTCCAGCGTAATGCCGTTGCCGCCGATTATGGTGCGAGCCTCGCGGGCGATCTTTATCGCTTCTCGGCAGTTGTTAAGTTTCCCGACCGATATCTGGTCCGTCTGCAGTGTTCCGGCGTCCTTTTTGCGGCCCAGGTGCAGGGCGAGCAGGAAGCCTTTGTTGATTTCCAGCGCCATGTCCACCAGCTTCTGTTGGGTTAACTGGTATCGGGCAAGCGGTTTGTCGAACTGCATGCGTTCCTTGGAGTACTCCAGGGCCGCCTCGAACGCGTCACGCGCCGCGCCCATAGCGCCCCAGATAATTCCATAGCGTGCTTCGTTGAGGCACGAGAAGGGACCCTTGAGACCCTTGACGTTCGGCAGGGCCGCACTGTCGGGCAAGCGCACGTTGGTGAGGCCAATGTCGCACTGGATGGAGGCGCGCATGGACAGCTTCTGCTCGATGGGGGTGGCTGTAAACCCCCGGGTGGACGTGGGCACGACGAAGCCGCGCACTCCCTCGTCTGTTTGCGCCCAGATGACGGCGACCTTGGCGACGGACGCTAGACCGATCCAGCGTTTGGCGCCGTTAAGCAGCCAGTCATTGCCATCGCGGCGGGCGAAAGTTGTCATGCTGCCCGGATCCGACCCTGCCGTGGGTTCGGTGAGTCCGAAGCAGCCTATTGCTTCACCTTTGGCCATTGCGGGCAGCCACTCTTGCTTCTGTTCCTCGGAGCCGTGCTTGTGGATGGCGCTCATGGCCAGTGAGCCCTGAACCGAGACGAAGGTGCGCAGACCGGAATCGCCGGCTTCGAGCTCTGCGCCCGCCAAGCCGTAGTCGACGGCGGAGCGCCCGGCACAGCCGTAGCCCTTCAGATGCATGCCGAGCACGCCCAGCTTGGCGAGCTCCGGGACGATCTCGACCGGGAAGATGGCCCTCTCGTACCAGCCCGCGATGTTTGGCTTGATTTCGCTGTCCACGAAGGCCCGGATGGTAGAGCGCAGCGCACGCTCCTCCGCGGTCAGCAGGGAATCGAAGTCGATGAGGTCGCTGATGTCAGGCATTAGGGGCCTTTCGTGGTTGCGGTCGGAGTGTGCGCGAAGGTGGTGCCTCACCGACGCTGTTGACATTAGCGGAGGGAACCCCTGCGGCCAGCAGTTTTTGTTGGCCTAGGGCGGCGTGTCAGTGACCAATGCCCCCTTTGAGGACAGTGCTCAGGTCCGTGCGGTTTTCGACGCGGCGTTCGTTGGTGCTGAACCTGGGATCTTTCCCCCGCCCGTGGAGGCACAGGACCTTGTCCAATGCAACAAACTGCCGGTCGTCGCCGACGGCGATGGCTATGGTGCCACCTCCAGTAGGGAAGTTTTTATAGGGGCTGATGCGTGCTCCACGCACACAAACCGACGGCTATCGGCGTTTGCAAATTGGCAGAGATCGCTTGGAATCGAGCTAGTCCCGTTTGTGAAACTGCCGGTGTAATTGTTCGTCGGTCATCCGGTACCGCATGTTCCCATCCAGCAGGTGCGGTTCGATCCAAACCTCGTAGTTGTCAGCTGCCGAAAATAGCTCACGTCCTTGTACTCCATCTGCTGCTACCCAAAGCAGACTAGAGTCCTGCATTACGTCTTCAACAATGCCGGCCCGGACGAGGGTGCCCCACCTCGTTATTTCCACGGGGGCGCCGGCCAGTAGATTCCACTTTTTCATCCGGTACTTGACCGTTCGTCTTAGTTTCATACGGAGCCTAACGGCCTAGCCCTGAGCCGGGTTCTGAAGCCCTATCGCCCGGTTCGGGTTCCTGTCTTGTTCCTGCCATGTGACTGAGGAGAGTTGTGAAGGCGTAGGCAGCAGGGGTCGGTGTCGAGGGATTCTGTTCTGAGCCAGAGCCGAACGTAGTAGTGGCATCGGGAGTGGGCTTGTTTCGCTCGCCAAGATGGTCTCCTGTTTCTGGATAGCGTGAGCTCTGCACCACGCGATGTGAGCCACCGCGTCAGTGTTGTCACAGGTCCAAAGCGACTGACGGGCTGCCAGCAACTCGTTCTTACCGCATCATCTTCCAGAGGCTGGCACGTACGTATTCAACCCGTCCTCTGGAGGCGCTGAAGGGGCGGTTCCTGTAGTTGTCTGGGTTTATGCCTGGGCTGCCTCGACGAAGGCCAGCACGCGTGCTGGGCTAGCTGTGCCGCCGACAATTGGCAATGGCGTGACGACGATGAAAGCGCCGGTGGCTGGCAGTCGGCGAACGTTTTTTAGCGACGTTACGCCGTACTTGTCGTTGCCAAGGAGGAAGTGATGCATTGGGAAAGGTGGTTCGAGACCGAATCCTGCCCCGGCATCAATGCCGACGGTCTCAACACCGAACCCTGCGATTTCCGTCTCTTCAGCGAGCCAGCGCGCGCAGTCCGATGAGACGCCAGGGGTGTGTGGCCCGGTTCCATCTGCGTTGAGGAACAGAGCTTCGTCGTGCCCATATTGATCCCATCCTGTGCGGTAAAGCAGCCATGCACCCCTGGGCAGCTTGCCGTGGGCGTCCTCCCACGCCTTAACATGGTGGATCTCGAGCAGAAAGTCCGGGTCTGCGGCGACTTCGGAGCTCACATCGATCACGACGGCGGGCCCGACCAGTCTCTCTACGGGCAGTTGGGATACGTCCCGGCCTGCCCGACCGCTGATCCAGTGAATCGGAGCATCGACGTGTGTGCCGAAATGCTCTCCGATATGGATGTTGTTGTGAGCCCACATGGGACCGCGTTCATCGTAGGCGGCAACCTGTTCGAGGCTGAGATCTATCACGTTGGTCAGCGGTTCGGGCAAGCGCAGAGCGGGAGTCTCCGGCGTCAGTGGCGTGGTGAGGTCGATGACCTGGATGTGTCCTTTCGCCAGGCCTTCGAGCAGGCTCTCAAGGGTACCGGCTCCTGCGGTCGGTGCTGTCTCGGTCATGGTCGTTCTTGCCTCTCGTTCTTTGATGCATGCCGGATGAGTGTGTTGCTGGGGTTCGTTGGCCTTCCTAGTGGCCTTTGAACGCTTCCTCGAGCCACCATGAGGCAAAGCTGACGGTCTTCGCGTCGATCAGCAGGGGGGTGTCACGAGGTCCATCGAGCCAGTGACGGACGGGATCGAGGTCTTCGGGTGTCCTGACGGTGGCGGCAGTGAAGCCGTACCCCCGGGCGATGGCCGCGAAGTCAGTGTCGGGGAACGTAATGAGCCCCATTGCGTGGTCGCTTTCGCCGAAATGGTGGACCTCGGCCCCATAGGCGGAGTCGTTGTAGACGATGACTACCATCGGAATGCCCAGACGAACGACCGACTCCATCTCGGCCGACGCCATCAGTGCACCGCCGTCGCCGGTACCAAGAACCGGAAGGCGGTCCGGTTGAGCGTACGCGGCGCCAATAGCACTAGCTAGGCCGAGGCCGACACACTGGAAAGCTTGGCTGAAGACGAGTCCGTTTTCGTCGGGGATATCGAGGAAAGCGCTCGGGTAGCCGAGAAAGTTACCCGAATCGACAGCGACCACGCGTTCCTTATCGAGCAGGCGGTCCAGGGCGATGGTCAGCGTGCGGGGGTCTATGCGCTCACCGTCACCGAGATCCTCGTACGGAACGTCCTGCCAGCGGCCCTCACACTTGATAGCCTCCGCCATTTCTTCCGTGCGGTAGCCAACCCGCGACAAACCACGCTTTTTCAACTCCTCCGTCACTGCGGCCGCCGTAGCAGCGGAGTCACCGAGTACGCCGAAGTTGATAGGACGGTGCTTACCAGGTGCCAGCGGATCTACATCTACCTGTACCACGGTAGCTTCGGGACCGATGAGTGTGCCGTGACGCATCGTCCACATATTCAGCGCCGAACCGAACGAGATGATCAGGTCAGCGCCCTGGATGCTGCGCGCCGCCAACGGCGTACTGAAGCCGCCGGAGATATCCAGGTAAAAAGGGTCATCGTTGAACAGTCCCCGGGCGACGGCGGAGGTTGCCAACAGCGCGCCTGACGCCCGGGCAAGTTCCCGCAATTCGGGACCGGCAGCGCGGCCACCCCGGCCGGCAATGACAACCGGGCGTTCGGACCGCTCGATAAGGTCCGCCAAGCGGGTAACGTCTCCGGTGGCGGGTGCCACCGATGGGCTCAGGGCGGCCAAACCGGGCAGGGATGGCAAAAACTCTTCAGTGGTCTCAGCGCTCTGGACGTCAAGGGGCAGATTGACCAGCACAGGGATGCGCCTCGTGACGGCGGTCCGATAAGCAAGGGCAACATCGCGGGCTGCGGTTTCGCGGGTGATGCGGAAGCTGGCAGCCCCTACCGATTCGACCAGGCGGTCCTGCTCGATGCGGAAGTTGGAGTGAATCGCCGAAGCGGCAACCTCCGCTGTCAGAATCAGCATGGGAGAACCCGACTTTGCGGCCTCTGCTATGCCTGTTATCGCGTTTGTAAGGCCGCATCCCTGGTGCAGGGAGATGGCAGGAACGGAGTCACCAACCCGCGCGAAAGCATCAGCCATGGACGCTGCACCACCCTCGTGGCGGGCAGCGACGTAGGTCGCCCCGCGCTCGACAAGGGCTTTCGTAATGTCATAGTTGCCGCTGCCAACGACGCCGAAGACCTGCCGAACGCCGAGGACAATAAGCGTTTCGGCCACTTTCTCGAATACACGCATCTGAAACTTACCTCGAATTATGGGTAGGGGCGGTTTGCCGCAAGGTTTTGATAAACATGCTTCCTTGCCGGGGACAGATATGGCTAATGCCTATTTGGGTCCCCTGGGTTCCCATTAGGGCATACCTGGGCTGCCCACGGGGCGGGTTTGTTTGCGGATAGCGGCAGGAAGTGTTTTGCGGATGTCGGTGGCCACCTTCTCGATGCATTGCAGCATCAGTGCGACGGCGGGGCTCGGCAGTCTGTCCGGCAAGGTCGTCACGCCAACGGTCTGTCCGATGCCCTTGATCCGTGCATCCACAATGCGCAGCAGCGGGTCGGCGGCGCCGATGGTGTGCGGTTGAAGAGCAAGGAAGTCGGTTTCCGCCACGATGGCACGAAGAGTCAACGTCGAGGAGCAGTCCACCTGCTGTTCGGGCAGTTCGAGGCCGTCACGCGCGAAAGCACGCTCCAGCTCTCCGCGCAGCGCGGTCTGCGCGATGGGCATGACCCAGGGGTAATTCCGCAGGTCGGCCAGAGTCGTGGGGCCGAGGTCAAGAACAGGGTGTCCAACCCGCGCAACTACCTCCATGGGCTCGTGGTAGAGAGCGGCCTGCTGCAGCTCCGGCTCGCCGTGCTGGGCCGTGAGGCGTCCTACAACCACATCAATTTCGCCGGTGACGAGTCCGTTGATTAACCGGTCGGGGGTTGCCTCGTGGACATGGATACTCACATGCGGGCGTTGCTGTTTGAGCAGTGCAATTGCTTTCGGTACCAGCAGGTTCCCGCCCGCTACGTAAGTGCCGACCGTAACCGATCCCGCAGTTGCGTCAGCAAGCTCGGCTATGTGCTGTGTCGCCTGCTTAAGGTGTCCCACGACAGCTCGGGCATGGTCGACGAAAACTTCGGCATAGGGTGTGAGGCGAACACCCCGCGCCCCCCTTTCAAAAAGCGGGGCTCCCAGAGCCTCTTCGACCTCGCGCAACCCCCGACTGACCACTGGCTGGGTTATGTAGAGATGTCGCGCAGCACTGACGATGCTGCCCTGTTCCGCAATTGTCAGCACCAGGACGAGGTGGCGAATTTTGAGTGGCCCGTTCAGGAGCGATCTGATGTCCATGCCAAGATGATATGCCCGTTTAGACATGGGCGGTTCGGGAATAAGCATTCGACGGACATGGATATGGCGAGCAGACTGGGTGATGTAACCCACATCGACAACCCGGGAGAAGTGTCCAATATGGCGATTCCTACCCTGCGTAACTTCGTCGGCGGAGCCTTCATTGACGCGACCGCTGCCACGTTTGAAAAAATCAGCCCGGTGGACGGCAGCGTGGTCTCCTACGTCGCCGAAGCCGACCGCGGCACTATCGACATGGCAGTGAAGGCGGGCCGCGATGCCCTGCAGGGCCGCTGGGGCCGCTCAACTGTCAATGAGCGGGCCGCGCTGCTGCGCCGCATCGCCGACCGTATCGAGGCACGTTTTGATGACTTGCTGGCGGCGGAAATCGCGGACACCGGCAAGCCGGAGGCGCTGGCCCGGGACCTTGACGTCGCCCGTGCGGCCGCCAATTTTCGGGCGTTTGCCGACATTATTTCTGCCGAGGGCCTCGACTCCTTCCTGACCGAACTGCCCGATGGACGGCGTGCTCTTAATTACGCGCTTCGCCGGCCGCTGGGTGTCGTTGCGGTAGTGGTTCCCTGGAATCTGCCGCTGCTGTTGCTGACATGGAAGGTTGCCCCGGCGATCGCGTGCGGGAACGTCGTCATTGTGAAGCCATCGGAGGAAACACCGTCTTCGGCCACGGTGCTTGCGGAGATCATGGCCGAGGCGGGCGTGCCCGATGGCGTGTTCAACCTGGTTCACGGCTTTGGGCCGAACTCGGCCGGAGAATTTCTCACTACGCATGAGGGCATCGATGGGATCACTTTCACAGGCGAATCATCGACCGGTTCGGCCATCATGCATGCCGCTGCAGCCAACGTGCGCCCCGTTTCCTTTGAACTCGGCGGCAAGAACGCGGCACTCGTCTTCGCCGACACCGATATCGAACGCGCCATAGACGGACTCACCCGGTCTATCTTCACCAACACCGGCCAGGTGTGTCTTTGCACCGAACGTGTGTACATCCAGCGCCCCATTTTCGACGAAGTGGTCCAGGGGCTCGCCGAACGAGCCAAGGGCTTGACCTTGGGCAGGCCCCGGGACGCCCGCACCACGACGGGTCCGCTTATTTCACTGAACCATCGGCAAAAAGTGCTTTCATACCTCGAAAGGGCACAGCAGCAGGGCGGGGACGCAATCGTAGGCGGCGGCATCCCGAACCTTGGTCAGGAGCTCAGCGGCGGTGCCTGGATCGAACCGACGTTGTGGACCGGACTAAGCCACGACGCGCCCGTCATGCGCGAAGAGATTTTCGGTCCCGTCGCCGGCCTTATCCCCTTTGACGACGAGGAAGAAGCAATACGCCTGGCCAACGATACAAAGTACGGACTCGCCGCCTCCGTTTGGACCAGCGATCTGGACCGCGGTCACCGCGTGGCCGGACTCATCAATACGGGCATTACGTGGGTCAACACATGGTTCCTGCGTGACCTTCGCTCCCCGTTCGGCGGCGCCGGGCTGTCCGGCATCGGCCGCGAAGGCGGCACCCACTCCCTGCATTTCTACACCGAGCCCACAAACGTGTGCGTGAACCTCAGCGAGGCCTGATCCTAATGACCACTACACAGTCAGCCACCCACGACGCCACGGCAATTGCCCGCCAGCTCGACCAAGCTGAGCGTGAGGGCAACGCCATCGCCCAATTCGGTGACATGCTCTCTCTTGAGCAGGCCTACCAGGTACAGTCCGAACTGCTCGCGCTTCGCTTAGCCCGGGGAGAGAGCATTGCCGGTGCCAAACTCGGCTTCACGAGCGAGGCAAAAATGGTGCAAATGGGCGTGCATGAAGTAATCGTCGGATTCCTGACCGCGGACATGCACGTGGACGGAGGCTCCGCCCTCACGCTTGACGGGCTAGTTCACCCGCGCATTGAACCCGAGGTCGCCTTCCGCTTCGGGCAGGCTATACCGCCCGGGGCATCGGAGGAGCAGATCATTGCCAGCGTTGACGCTGTCGCTCCCGCACTTGAGATCATTGATTCGCGCTATCGGGACTTCTCCTTCAGCCTTGCCGACGTCGTCGCGGACAATACGTCGGCAAGCCGCTATGTCCTGGGGGAATGGACCGAATTCACAGACGACCTTGCCGGCCGCGCCGTAACCCTGCTTGTCGACGGAACAATCACTGAAACGGGAAACACTTCAGCGATCCTCGGCGATCCCATGAATGCACTCAAAGCGTTCGCACGCATGAACTCGCGCTACGGGTCCGGGCTGCCTGCCGGCGCTGTGCTTCTGGCGGGCGCGGCGACCGCCGCGGTCGCTCTGGCTCCGGGACGGACAATCACGGCTATTGTCGCCGGCGTCGGCACTGTCGAACTGGAGACCGCCGGAGCTGCAGCATGACCGGCGCCAGGCTCATTGAGCACTTGGCAAAGCCCCGGGGCCGCTTTCCTCACGTCAAGGTCGCGGGTGACTTCATCTACGTGTCCGGAACCAGCAGCAGGCGCCCGGACAACACCTTCGCCGGCGTAGAAGCGGACGAACTGGGCACAACAAGCCTCGATATCCGCGCTCAGACTGAGGCGGTCATCGAGAACATCGGCGAAATCCTGCGCAACGTCGGCGCCTCCCTGGACGATCTCATCCAGGTCAACACATTCCTGGTGAGCATGAACGACTTCGGCGGCTACAACGAAGTGTACGGACGGTACTTCGACGAAAACGGTCCCGCGCGTACTACCGTCGCAGTCCACCAGCTGCCCCACCCGCACCTCCTAATTGAGATTCAAGCCGTGGCACACAAGCGGCAACACTGACCACCACCATCACCACCACCGGAATAACAAGGAGCAAGGCAATGACCGAAAGCAAGAACAAGACAAATGTCCTGCCCGTCTTCAACTTCCAGCAATGGCTGGCCGAGAACGAGGCCTCACTGAAGCCCCCGGTAAACAACAAGGCCATGTGGACCCAGGTAGACGACTTCATCGTGCAGGTCGTGGGCGGCCCGAACCAGCGCACCGACTTCCACGTTGACCCCTATGAAGAATGGTTCTACCAGGTCAAAGGCAACATGCACGTCAACATCGTTACCGATGAAGGCGTAAAGCGCGTCGATATCCGCGAGGGCGAAATGTGGCTGCTCTCCGGGAACATCCCCCACTCGCCCCAGCGACCGGAAGCCGGCTCAATCGGCATCGTCATCGAACGGATCCGCGAGGAAGGCACCACCGAGAAATTCCAGTGGTACTGCCTCGAATGCTCACACCTCGTTCACGAGGTCGAACTGCAGGTCCGGGACATCGTCGCTGACCTGCCGCCGGTATTCGAGCAGTTCTACGCCAGCGACGCGGCCGCCCGCACCTGCAGCAACTGCGGCTCCGTTCACCCCGGCCGGGGCTGACCCTCACCCTCCGGGCTCGACAAGACACGAGGAAAAGAACACGTGGACACCGTTCAAGCAACTATAGACATCCATACCCACTACGTGCCCAAGGGCTGGCCGGATCTCGAGAGGGAAACCGGTGGCAGCGGCCCCTGGCCCTGGCTGCGCAGCGATTCGGAGCGGGAGGCGATGCTTATGCTTGGCTCCACCGAGTACCGTCCCCTCCGGGCCGCGGCATGGGCCGCCGAAGAGCGGCTGGCTGCAATGGATGCTGACGGAGTTGACGTGCAGGTAGTCTCACCCACTCCACTGTTCTTCTCCTACGCCCGTGAAACCACGGAGGCCATAAAGGTCAGCCGCATCTTCAACGACCTCGCCCTGGAAGTCTGTGATCCAGCGCCTCAACGACTGATCCCGTTCTGCCAGGTCCCGTTACAGGACACAGACGCAGCCTGCAGGGAACTCGACCGCTGCCTGGAAAACGGACACGTCGGCGTCGAGATCGGGAACCATGTGGGGGACCGCGACCTCGATGACGAAGGCATCATCACATTCCTTCAGCACTGCGCGGATCGCAATGCAGCCGTCTTTGTGCATCCCTGGGACATGCCCAGCTCGCCACGACTGGAGCGCTGGATGGCCCGCTGGCTAGTGGGCATGCCCGGGGAAACACACCTTTCGATTCTCTCGCTCATCCTGGGCGGCGGCTTCGACAGGCTCCCCCCACATTTGCGCCTGTGCTTCGCCCACGGCGGCGGGTCCTTTCCCTACTGGGTCGGCCGCATGGACAACGCCTGGCACCAGCGGCCCGACCTCATCGCAACATCCGAGTTTCCCCCGTCACACTATCTGAACCGGTTCAGCGTTGACTCCGCGGTTTTCAACCACGCCTCATTGCGGCTCCTTGTGGACGTAATGGGCAGCGACCACATCATGCTTGGTTCAGACTTCCCGTACCCCTTGGGCGAACGCCCAGCCGGACACCTCATCAGGCAAGCGGAATTCCTCACAAAGGAACAACAACAGCAGATGCTGGGCGGCAACGCCCAACAATTTCTCGGAACTGATTCCGGAGTCACCATGCTGGCGGAAGAACAGGCTGCCAGCTGATACCTCATCGGCACGATCCCCACTGTCGTGGATCCTCACCGAAAACCCTTTTCCAACAGGAGACGCTCATGTCACAGAAAGCACCTGGCGCTATTAGCGCCAAAAGTCCAGGAATCAGGCGTTACGTTATAGCTTCCCTCGTCGGGAATTCTTTGGAATGGTACGACTTCTTCCTATATGCAACGGCCGCGGCCATCGTATTCGGGAAACTTTTCTTCCCGGCCGGCACTGATCCCCTTGTGGGAACGCTGGGTGCCTTTGTAGGGTTTGCAGTCGGATTCGCGGCCCGCCCCTTGGGTGGTATTCTCTTCGGTCACATCGGTGACCGGGTTAGCCGGAAATCAGCCTTGGTTCTGACCCTGAGCATCATGGGTATCGCCACCTTCCTCATGGGGCTGCTCCCCACCTATCAGCAGGTAGGAATCTGGGCTCCTATCCTGCTGGTCATCCTGCGGATTTTTCAAGGCATTGCTGCCGGTGGTGAATGGGGCGGCGGAGTTCTGATCATCAGTGAGAACTCCTCCGATCAGCGCCGGGGACTATTCTCTGCGTTCAGTCAGGGAGGAGTCACCCTCGGGTTTGTCCTCGCTTCGGCGGCGTTCTATCTGGTCCAACTCCTCCCTGAGGATCAGTTCCTGGCATGGGGTTGGCGTTTGCCCTTCCTCCTGAGCGTGCTGCTCTTTGGCGTCGGCATGTACATCAGGTTCCGTTTACCGGAGACGAAAGAGTTCGAGCAGGTGAAAAAGACCGGCGAACGGGCATCGGTGCCGGTTTTGGCGGCACTTCGGACTCATCCCAAGGAAATCTTGGTCGCAATGGGCCTGAGGGTGGCGGAAAACGGCGGCTCCTACCTGTTGCTGTCATTTTCCCTGGTATATGGCGTGCACGTTGGAGTTGAAAGAGGAACACTACTCCTGGGTGTGATGCTTTCCATGCTGTTCGCCTTTTGCACTATCGTCTTTTTTGGACACCTGTCCGACAAAATCGGGCGGCGGAAGGTTTACGCTTTCGGGGCTTCAGCATTGGCGCTCATGGCATTCCCATTCTTCTGGCTCATCGATTCAAACTCATCAGGCCTGATCATCCTGGCCTACTTCATCGGTAACGGAATCTGTCACGCTGCCATGATTGGGGCGCAGCCGGCATTTTTCCACGAGCTGTTTAGCCCCGAGGTCCGCTACTCCGGTATGGCCTTGGGCCATGAGCTTGCCGCAGTATTTGCCGGAGGACTGGCGCCATTCATTGCCACAGCGCTCCTGCTCACATACGACAGCTCGGTGCCCGTATCGCTCTACGCAATCGGACTGGCCGCGATTACCTTGACTGCGCTGGCCTTCTCCAAGAACATGGGCCGGCACGGTACCTCCTTAACGGACGAGCAGACTGGCGTCTCTGCGCTCAAAGCGGCACAGCACTAGAAAGCTTCGTGTTCACATCCGGTAGTGGCAGGAACGCACTGGCAGTTCCTGCCACTGACGGCGGGCAGCGACACTAGAAGAGGAAAGAAATTAGTCATGGCAGTTTCCATCATCGGCGCCGGCGAATCGCCTTATACGCGACATCCTCAAGCGGGAACCACCCCATCACGCACCATCGCTGACGCAATCGGCCGTGCCCTCAAGGATGCAGGGCTCACTCCGGGCCACGTCGACGGCTTCGCGGTCTCAAGCTTCACCCTGGAGCCAGACCACGCAATCGATCTGGCCTGGAAGATGGGATTTGAGCTGTCCTGGCTTATGCAGGACACCAACGGGGGTGCCAGTGCCGGCAACATGCTCCAGCACGCAGTCAATGCAATTACGGCCGGCGACGCCTCCGTGATCGTGATCGCAGCGGGAGACCTGATGGACCACACAGCCTTCGCCAAGCTGGTGGCCAGGTACAACAGCGCGACAGAGAACCACCTCACGCCGTTGCCCCTGGCCGGTCCCAACGCTCTGTTTGCCATGTTGACAAGCCGGCAGATGGAAAAGTTTGGCCTGGTGCGTGAGGATTACGGCCGGATCGCCGTGGCCCAGCGCCAGTGGGCAGCAGGAAACCCGGGCGCTGTCTACCGCTCCCCGCTGACGCTGGACGACTATCTTGGTGCACCCCTGGTCGCCGACCCATTGGGCCGATTCGACTGCGTTCCACCGGTCACGGGTGCCGACGCGGTCGTCATAGTCGCTGACGAGAGAACACATGGGCAGCGGAAGGCCAAGATTCTCGCGGTTACCGCGTCCTACAACGCCGACAATCAGGTCGGGGACGGGCTCCAGACAGGACTGCGGAAGTGTGCACCGTTGGCATGGGAGCGGGCAGGCGTCTCACCGGAGGATATCGACGTCATCAGTGTGTACGACGACTACCCGGCGATGGTGGTGGCGCAGTTGATGGACATCGGTGTCGTCACTGACGGTGCAGACATCGCAGAATTTATTGATACCCGAATCCATTCCCGGGACCTGGCGCTCAACACCTCGGGGGGCCAGCTCTCCGCTGGTCAGGCAGGATCGGCCGGTGGCCTGCACGGTCTCGTCGAAGCGGTGCAGCAATTGTGCGGGCAGGCAGGAGAAAGGCAAGTGCAGGCAAAGACTGCCGCCGTCAGCGGCTACGGCATGGTGCTGTATCGTCACGGCTCCTGCGCAAACCTGACAGTGCTGGAGGCCGGCCAGTGAGCGCGCTCATCCAGACCTGCACGAACTGCTCGGCATCTTACTTCCCGGCCCGGCTCATCTGCCGCCACTGCCATGGGACAGAGTTCGCGGACGACAAGGCCGACACAGGAGTAGTTGAGAGAACCACCCGGCTCTCCAATGGCTTACAAATAGCCACAGTCACATGCCCAGGTGACGTCTACCTTATAGCCCGCATCATTGGTGGAACTGCCGAAGCCGGCGACCGGATCAGGCTGACCAACGATCCGGGCGACGATGCCGCAGTGGCTGCCTTTGTGCCTCTACACGGAACGGAACTTTAGGAAAACCATGAGAGAGATCGCCAGTACCAATCCAGGACCCGGCGCAATGACAGTGCCCGGTATGTTGCTCAGAAGGGCTGAGGAAGCGCCCACCACACCCCTCCTGCGCTGCGGGTCCGTCCGCCGCGACGGGCAACAGATGGTTCAAGCCGTTGCTCGCGCTGGCGACGTCCTGCTCAAGCACGGAATTCGCGCAGGCGATCACGTTGCTTTGATGTCGGCCAACCGGATCGAACTGCTTGACTTCATCCTCGGCTGTGCCTGGATTGGGGCTGTTGCCGTTCCAATCAATACCGCGGCCCGCGGAGAGCAACTCCATCACATTCTCTCCAACTCCAAGTCTTCCCTTCTCATCACCGAGATCCCCTTGTTGGAGCATGTAAATCGCCTTCCACAGCTTCCGGAGCTGCGCCAAATATGGGTCGTCGAGGAGTCTGACTTACCTGTCGAAACCGGCTATCCGGTTTCTGCGCTTCCCACCTCAACTACGGAAGGTGAACCCGCCCACGTTGCTCCCGGCGACACAGCAGCAATCCTCTACACCTCCGGCACGACCGGCGTATCAAAGGGCGTCCAATGTCCTCACGGACAGTTCTACTGGTGGGGCACAAATGTAAGCCAGCAGCTTGAAATCACAGCTGAAGACGTCCTTTACACCTGCCTGCCGCTCTTCCACACGAACGCCCTCAACGCATTCACCCAGGCCCTCGTCAGCGGAGCCGAATATGTGCTTGGACCGCGCTTCTCCGCCTCACGTTTCTGGTCAAACGCCCAGGAAGCGGGAGCAACGTTCACCTACCTGCTCGGCGCCATGGTCAGCATCCTTGCCAGTAAGCCGCCTGCTCCCGGGGACCGAACTCACGGCATTACCGCTGCTTTGGCCCCTGCAACCCCCGCTGGATTGCTGGAAGACTTCCGGGACCGTTTCGGAGTGACGCTGATAGACGGCTACGGCTCCACCGAAACCAACTCGATCGTGGCTGCAAGCAGGTCCGAGCAGCGCCCTGGCTACATGGGAAAGATCCAGCCCGGTTTCACCGCCCGCGTAGTAGATGAATGCGGCCTGGAAGTCCCGGCGGGCGAACCCGGCGAACTATTGCTCCGCAGCGACCAGCCCCATGCATTCGCAACCGGTTACTACCAGATGCCCGAAGCTACCGTCCAGGCCTGGAAGGACCTCTGGTTCCACACCGGCGACCGCGTCGTGATAGAGCCCGACGGATGGCTGCGCTTCGTCGACAGGATCAAAGACGTCATCCGGCGCAGGGGCGAGAACATCTCCTCCGCCGAGGTCGAACAGGTCCTGCTTGAGCACCCCTCCATCAGCGAAGTAGCGGTGTACGCCGTGGACTCCGAACTCGGAGAAGACGAGGTTATGGCGGCAATTGTTCCCAAAGGCCCGGTAGATTTCAGCGAAATCACAGAATTCTGTGAACCGCGGCTCGCGAAGTACGCCATCCCCCGCTTCATGCTGGTCCGCGATACTCTGCCGCGCACCGAGAACGGGAAAGTGCGCAAGTCAGTCCTGAGGGACGAGGGTAAAGAAGCCGCTCAGTGGGACAGGGAACTGGACAAAACCCGCGAACAAACACCCGTACCCAGCACACCGGTACTCACATAAGAACGCAAGAGCTGGGCACCGTCAGGCGCGATTCAAGCCAGACAACGTACCGACCTGGAAGCACTGGCAAAGAAACAACCTCACAGGACTACTCGTTCTTCAGCGTTTCTTCACCGGCCGCTGCTCCTAAACCAAGCACAAGCCTTCTTCATCCAAAAATGCCATCGCTCGTCTTTCCACAATCAGTCCTACGCAACCGCACACAAACTGCCGGGTTACCCACCTTCGCCCAAGTACGGGAGGTGACGGCAGGATCTGAACACAGATGGGAGCAAGAAATGCAGACCACTCATACCCCTTCCCGTGAAGCCATCCTGAATGGCTTTGCCGAGGAACTCATGACTGCCGGCTCAACACGCGTACCCGTGGCGCCACTGCGGGACCGGGTGACGGCCATGACCGTCCAGGACGCCTATGAGGTCCAGGAAGCCCAGCTGCGCCGGCACCTCAGTACCGGCCGTGTACTTGCCGGCAGGAAGGTTGGATTGACCTCTCTGGCCATGCAGGCCCAGCTCGGCGTCGATGCCCCGGACTTTGGATTTTTCTTCGAAGACATGGTCCACCACGAAGGTGCACAGATCCCCACGGATGGCTTTATCGCCCCGAAGGTCGAACCCGAGTTCGGATTCATGCTCAAGAATTCGCTGCAGGGCCCGGGCGTAACCTATCAGCAAGCTGCAGCCGCGATCGGAGCGGTCTACCCCGCGATCGAGATCATCGACTCCCGGATTGCGGACTGGGACATCCGTTTAGTGGACACAGTGGCGGACAACGCCTCCTGCGGAGCCATCGCCGTGGGGCAAAGCCCGCTGGACGTCCCTCTAGACCGGCTGAGCGAGGTCGAATGCGTACTGCGCATCGATAACCACCCGGCCGAGACCGGCACCGGTAAAGCCGTAATGGGCGATCCCATCGAAGCTTTGGTTTGGCTGGCCAACGTCCTCGGAGAACAAGGAGTCGCCTTGGCAGCCGGCCAGCTCGTCCTTCCGGGATCCTTCACGAAGGCTCTTCCGGTCGTGGCGGACAGCAGTGCAACAGCTGATTTCGGGGACCTCGGGTCCCTGACCATCCACTTTATCTAGTCCGGCGGCACGTGCAGCCGAAAACAATCAAAGGAACCCAGATGGCTAAAAAGACTGCCGCGATCGTCGGCTCCGGCAACATCGGCACCGACTTGATGTTCAAGATCATGCGCCGCAGCAGCAACCTCGAAGTCAAGTACATGATCGGCGTGGATCCGGCCTCAGACGGGCTCGCCCGCGCGGCCCGTCTCGGCGTCACCACCTCGGCGGAAGGCATTGACTGGCTCCTGGCCCAGGATGAACTGCCCGACTTCGTCTTTGAATGCACCTCGGCCAAGGCCCATGAAGCTAACGCCCCAAAGTACAAGGCCGCGGGGATACATGCAATCGACCTGACTCCTGCCGCCGTCGGTCCTTACCTGTGCCCGGTGGTGAACCTGGACGCCCTCGAGGATGTCCTGAACGTCAACATGATCACCTGCGCCGGGCAGGCCACTACGCCGATTGTCGCCGCGATTTCCTCGGTGGTGCCCGTGGACTACGCCGAGATCGTCGCCTCCATCGCCTCAAAGTCGGCCGGTCCGGGAACCCGTGCCAACGTTGACGAGTTCACCGAAACCACCGCCAAAGCACTGGAAGAAGTGGGCGGGGCAAAGCGGGGCAAGGCCATCATCATCATCAACCCGGTGGAACCGCCCATGATCATGCGCAACACCATCTACGCCGCGATCCCCGCCCAGGCGGCCGAACCCGGGGACCTGCAGGACAAGATCCGTGCCGCGATCAACGAAGCGGTGGCCAGGATCCAGGACTATGTTCCCGGATACTCGCTGCGGGTGGAGCCCCAGTTCGACGCCGCCCGCGACGACTGGAACGGCAACGGCCGAGTGGGAGTCTGGGTCCAGGTCAAGGGTGCCGCGGACTACCTGCCCGAGTACGCCGGCAACCTGGACATCATCACCGCCGCCGCCACCCGGACAGCGGACCTGCTGGCCGAACGCATGGACGCCGCCGTCCCTTCAACACCCGTAGGAGCATAACCATGACAGCAACCAACGACCTCAGTGTCCGGCTGACGGACACCACCCTGCGGGACGGCTCCCACGCCATGAGCCACAAATTCACTGAAGAACAAGTTCGCTCCGTGGTCCGTGCCCTCGACAACGCCAAAGTCGAAGTCATCGAGGTCACCCACGGCGACGGACTCGGCGGGTCCTCCTTCAACTACGGTTTCTCCCTCACCCCGGAACTGGACCTCGTACGCGCCGCCGTCGACGAAGCGAAAAACGCCCGGATCGCCGTGCTCTTGCTCCCGGGCCTGGGCACCATCCACGACCTGAACCAGGCCCACGACGCCGGCGCCTCAGTCGCCCGTATCGCCACTCACAGCACCGAAGCCGACGTCTCCATCCAGCACTTCCAGCACGCCCGCCAACTCGGCATGGAAACCGTCGGCTTCTTGATGCTCTCCCATCGCACCACCCCCGAGAACCTGGCCAAGCAGGCCCGAATCATGGCCGACGCCGGCTGCCAGTGCGTCTACGTCGTCGATTCAGCCGGAGCCCTGATCCTCGAAGACGTCTCCGACCGCGTCTCCGCCCTCGTCACCGAACTCGGGGATGACGCCCAGGTAGGCTTCCACGGCCACCAGAACCTAAGCTTCGGCGTCGCCAACTCCGTCTACGCCGCCCGCGCAGGCGCCAAACAAATCGACGGAACCCTGCTGGCCCTCGGGGCGGGAGCCGGAAACTCACCCACCGAAGTGCTCGCCGCCGCGTTCGACCGGCTGGGCATCAAGACGGGCGTTGACGTCCAGGGGGTCATGGCAGCAGCCGAAGACATCGTCAAACCCATTATCACGCGCATGCCCATCATGGACCGTGCCTCCATCATGCAGGGCTACGCCGGCGTCTACTCCTCCTTCCTCATCCACGCCGAACGCGCCGCCGAACGCTACGGCGTCCCGGCCTGGAAAATACTGCAGGAAGTTGGAAACGCGGGGTACGTCGGGGGCCAGGAGGACATGATCGTGGATGTCGCCGTAAACCTGATGGCCGAAAGCAGGTGAGACAAGAGGGGACAAGGCCCTCTGATGCCCTTCCGTGCCGAGATGGTGACAGCAGGTTCCAAGGACACCGCACGGCCGAGACCCTCCAGACGCCGCCCGTAGCGCTAGGTTGCCATCCCTGGAACCCTATCGGGGACCGCCCCACCGAGGACATAACTTTCAACTCCGTCTACCGAGTAAGAATGACGGGAAAGGAAGGAATTCATGCCCCACGCAGTTGTGGCGACTCAAGCCGGTGGACCCGAAGTCCTCTCCTACATATCGGCTGACCCTCCGGCGCCAGGTCCCGGGCAAATACTGCTCCGGGTGGCAGCGGCGGGAGTGAACTTCTCGGATACCTATAAACGTAGGGGCACGCACAAGGCTACGTATCCCTACATTCCAGGCTCGGAAGCCGCAGGGACGGTCGCGGCGGTTGGCGGAGGAGTTGTCGAATTCGCTGAAGGAGACCGCGTAGCCACCGCTGAAGGTCACCATTGCTACGCCGACTACGCCTTGGTAGACGCGGACAAAGCTTTCCCCGTTCCGGACGAAATTGACGATACAACAGCAGCCGCCCTTCCAATGCAGGGTCTAACGGCCCACTACCTAGCGAACTCCGCCTTCCAAATCGAGGCAGGTCAAAACGTTCTACTCCACGCTGGCGGGGGCGGGGTAGGTCTACTGCTTATCCAACTCCTCAAGGCCAAGGGCGCACGAGTAATCACCACTGTGTCCTCCAACGAAAAGGAAACCCTCGCATTTCAGTTCGGTGCCGACCGGGTTGTCCGATATGCCGAATTCGCCACAGGCGTGCGTGACTTTACTGACGGCAAGGGCGTCGAGGTCGTTTACGATGGCGTCGGCAAGGACACTTTTGACGGTTCGCTGAAGGCTCTTGCCGTGCGCGGGACCCTGGTATTGTTCGGCACAGCCTCCGGGCCTGTGCCACCCGTAGATTTCCAGCGTCAGATCGCGGAAGGTTCGACATTCCTGACCGTCCCCAGCCTGGCTTCCTACCTGCAGAATGCAGAGGAACGACGTTGGCGGTCCGCTGAGATCTTCGCTGCCGCCGCCAACCACAACCTCAAAGTCTCTATTGGCGCCACGTATCGGCTATCTGAAGCCGCCGAAGCCCACCGAGATCTGGAGGGGCGTCGCATCGCAGGTAAAGGACTCCTTATCCCATAACCCAATAGATGACTCCACCACGTGACCGCGAGGCAAGTGACCGACCCTAACACCGTCACACGTTTAAACGGAAGAAAGCTGGTTGAAATGACACAGGAATTGGTTGAGCATTACCACCACCCCTCGGACCGAAAATTCGACCGCCTAACGCGCCAGGGGGCGCCGGCTGGTCATAAGGCCTTCATTGAAATGCATCAGGCCGCCTTCAATCCCGAGGGCGAAGTCCCGCTGAAGTTCAAGGAGCTGATGGCTTTGGCCATTGCGCTGACCACACAATGCGCCTGGTGCATCGAAGCCCATAGCAAAGGTGCCAAGACACAGGGCGCTACCCACGAGGAAATCGCCGAAACCATCACGTTGACAGCAACCATGCGCGCCTCTGCCGCAATGGCACACGGCAGGATGGCCTGGAAGTTCTTCACCGCAGAGGACTAAACAACGGCACCCCAAGAGATGCCTTAGGCTGTGGAGTTAACCCGGATGAACGAGTCCGAGTCCTGCGGCCGTGGCCTGCGAGGGGAGTCTCGCGCGTGAACAGGTGAGGCACACCCCAACCTGACGTCAGCTGGAGTGAGGATTCATGTCAGATTAGGACCGTTTCTTATTTTCCTGACGGCCTTGAGTTGAGGGTCTAAGGGCTCACTCTGACGCTGTTTCGACGGATTCTCTACGAGAGTGTCCAGTCGGCGGGCGGGGAGATGGTTTGTAGGCGGGGGTTGTATTGGTCTGAGCGTTCGTAGAACGTGTGTCGGCTTTGGCAGTTTTCGAATGGTCCGTGCTGGGAGAAGAGGACGCGGGTGTGGCTGTCCCAGTGCTGGACCCACCAAGCGGACATCGTGTTGTCGGCGACTGCCTGGATGTAAGCGGCGTGCAGTGCGCTGAGGCGGTTGACGGCTTCGGGGTGGTCCCACCAGTGGGGGCACCAGTACCGCTCATTCTTGGTGTCGGAGACAGATTCCGTGTCGTGGATCGTGAGCTCTACCCACATGATGAACTGCTGAGTGAGTTCTTCCTCTGTCGGTTCTTCGTCGGTGGTCGCTGATTCGACGGTCACGACGTGACTTCTTCCGCTTCAAGGGCCTGGGCAGTGACGAGGGGTTTTGGCGTTCTCTGAGCGAGTTCCTCGGTGGCTGGGAGGCCGTTGTTGATGGTGGTGGAAAGGGTTTTGTCTTTGAACCATGGGGACAGGCTGATGAGCGTGGCGGGGGCGTTGGCGCTGAAAAGGAATGCCGTGAAGGCCGGGAGGTTCGCGAAGTCCTCCGGTCCGGCCTTGGGAAGGGTTTTGGTGGGGCGATCCTTCCCCATCGGTTTTTCCCAGGTTCCGATGGTTTCGGAGAGTCCGCGGGTGAAGGTTGTTTCCTCGTTTGCCCCGACGAGCCGGAAGCCGGCGGTTTGCCAGAGCGTCCGCATCCCGTTTTCGCCCCACTCCCCCACGCCTTGGGCGTAAGCCTGTAGGTAGACGGTGAAGCAGAGGCCGAGGGATCCGAAGTAGCTGAAGTCCTCGGGCAGTGAGGGCCAGGGGACGATGTTTGCCACTTCGTCCAGTTCGGCGATGAGCGGGACCCGCAGCCGGGCAGTGCCGGGGGCCTGGTTCCGGGCGGCTGTGGTGATGGATTTTACGATGGCGGTGATCACTGCCCCGGTTCCGCCGGGGCGGCGTTCGGAGAGCAGGATCAGGGTGTCCTTGCTGTCCAGGAATTTCGTGGGGTCGAACTCGTCGATGCCGGCGGTGGGCGTGGTCCAGTCCCGGAAGGTGTTGTGGGAGAGGTCCCGGCACATCCGTTGTGTGGTGGCGATCAGGGAGCCCTTGGTGCGGTCAGGCCATTTACTGAATCCGAACATGTCCGCGGCAGCTGCGTCGAAGCCTGCGTCTTCCAGGATTTCCTTGATCTGGACGAGTTCGCCCCTGGCCATCCATTCGTGCACTGCTGAGATCGGCTTTTTCTCGATGGCTGCAGCCAGTAACGCCCAGGCGAGGCAGGTTTCGCCGGCGGGGCCGAAGTGGGCATCGTCCTTGCCGTCCCCGTCCCGGGGATTGTTCTTTTTCGCTGCGGTGATGATGACCGCGGCCAATTCCATGGCCGTGACGGTGTCGTGGACCAGGGAGAGCGGGTTGAAAATGAAGTCGGGGCGGCTCTGGGCCAGGTAGATGCCGTTGGGGTCGAAGATCCAGATCCGGCCCAGGTTGTGTCGGGCTGCGATGACTTCGGGTACGCCGTCGATTTTGTTGGAGGTCATCAGGGCCGCGCCGGGGGCATCCGCCATTCGAGGGATGACGCAGGCGGAGGTTTTGCCCCCGCCGGGAGGGATGATGCTTAGCCCGGTTTGCCGGTAGCCGCTGTAGAGCATCTGCCATTTCCCGGCCAGCGCGTGCCCGAGCTTCTGCCCGGGCGGGAGGTTGTCGGCGGCCGGATGCAGCTGGCTGGTTTCGCGTGCGCGGTGCTTTTCGGTGAGGGACGCGAGCTGGTGTCCGTTGGCCAGCCGGCCGGCGAGGGTGCGCTGGGAGGCGCTGCCGCGGCCGCCGCTCCGGGCGGACAGGAAGGCGGCCCCCAGGAACGCGGCAACCGCGAGGGTGATGAGGATCCAGGTCGCGGCCGCCGGCCAGACGAAGCTGCCTTCGTTGAGTCGGGCGAGCAGCTGTGCGGGGCTGGTCCAGGGCATGCCGGTGGGGGTGAGGAGTTCACCCAGGACTGCTGAGACCCAGGCCAGGGCCAGCAGGCCGGCGACGGCCCCGGCGAGGGTGAGTTTCAGTAGTGTGTCCGTGGATGTGGGTTTGCTCATGCCGGGACCTCCGTGGCTGGTGTGTCTTCGGTGAAGGCGATGGTCGAGGTTGATTTCATGGCGCCGTCGGTGTTGGTCAGTTCGACCTCGAGGGGGCTGCGGACGTGGATGGCTTCGAAGGGGTCGTGGCTGCCGATTTTGAGCAGGCAGGTTCCTTTCATCAGTTGTGCGAGCACGTCGGCGGATCCCGGGGGGAGGTTGAACATCTCTTCGCAGGCGAGTGCGTCGGCGCTTTTTTGCTGTTTGTACAGCAGGACCGTGCCGCATTCCTTGAGCATGGAGATCGCAGGGCTGTCCTCGGGGATGTCGGAGATGTGGTGGAACGCGAACTGGCACGAGAGGGACAGGGCGCGGGAGAGCTTGGTGTTGCGCCGGGTCACGGTGGCCACCGATCCCTGGACGGTGTGCCAGGCTTCCTCGATCAGCAGGACGGTGGGGACGGGGGTGTGTTGGCGGTAGAGGGTGTTGGCCAGCCAGGTGTTGATGATCGTCATGACGATCGGCAGCGCCGGGCCGTCCTCCGGTAGCAGGGAGACGTCGAAGACGGTCAGTCCGGCGTTGAGCTGGATGTCGTCGCTGGTGGGCCCGTCGATCAGGCCGGCGAGGTCGTCCTCGATCATGCGTTCGAGTTCAAAGGCAGGGTCCTGGCCCCAGCTTCGCAGTTCCTCCGCGGTAAGGCCGGCGGCTTGGGCCGCCGCGGTGTCCGGTGTGTAGAGGGCGTGAAGGACGTGCCCGATGTGCGCGACTTCCCCTGCCGCTGCCGCTTGTGTGAGTGCTTGGCGGTGGGCCATGCGGACGGCTTTGCCTTCCTTGGGGCTCATGGGCCGGCGAAGGGCTTCTTCCATCACGGCGCGCAGCAGCATGGACTGCCCGGCGGGTGTCGACAGGTCACCCTCGCCGGGCTTTTCGTTGACTCGGGCGGCGATGCGCGGGTCCAGGATGTTGATCCGGGATCCTCCCCCGCCGATGCGGAACTGCACGGGTGCGACGTCCAAACGCTTAGCCAGCGGGGCGTATTCGCCGGCGCCGATGTCTTTCTGGAACTTCTTGTCGATCACGACCACGCGGCGTCCCAAGATCAGCTGGCGCAGTACGCCCCAGGTTTTCATGGCCGAGGACTTGCCCTGTCCGAGGTCGCCGATGTAGCAGACGTTCGGGGATTCGATGGTGTCGCCGTAGGCGGTGAAGGGGTCGTGGACGATCATCCACCCCGAGCCTGCATCGACTCCGAACACCAGGCCGCGGTGTGAGGTGGGCGGGGAGGCGATGGCCATGTGTGAGAATTCCATCTGCCGTGTGGAGGACTCGACGCCCGGGGCGGCCGGGTCGTAGAACCCGAGCCGGGACGCGAACTTCCACTTCCGTTCGTGGTGCCAGCGGTTGGCAGTGTTCGCCTTCGCCTCGGCCAGGTCCCGCCGTCGTGCCTCCTCCTTTTCCGCCTTTTTCGCAGCGGACTTTGAAAGGCGGACCGTGCGGCTTTGGGCCTCGGCTATGGTGGTGGCGGTGGCGTCCAGGGTCAGTCGTCCAGGCCCGGCTTCTGTGCTGGTTGTCCGCCCGGGTTTGCCGCCCCAGGCCTTGGGCAGGCGGAGCCTTTTGAGGTTGTTGGTGGTGGTCATCGGATTCCCCTGGTGAACGGCATGGTGGTGATCAGGGCGAGGTCGTTGCGGTGGTCCATCCAGTCAATGAACTCGATGCCGGCATCGGATGCCGCGGCTTCGAGGATGTCGGTGGTGGAGAGGATCTCGTCTTCGTTCTCGACGGCGAACGAGATGTACAGGGCGTAGGCTGCACCGTGGTGCCCGGACCCGGGCTTCAGGTCCATGAGGCGTTGGTGGGAAGCGCCGAGCAGCACTTCTTCGGACCCGTCGGTGACGACGCCTGACTTGGCGACTTGCTTCTCTTTGGCCCGGTCCATCGCCGCGTGGCTGCGGGCTTTGGCCCGGGCGCTGCGGGCGTCCTGGAGCTCCATGACCATGGACACCGAATGCACCACGGCCGGCTGGATCCCGCTGATCACCGCTTCGAGGGCCTCAACCGGGATGGCCTGGGGACTGAAGGCTGAGGCCGGCACGTAGCCGGTGCGGATATGCCAGTGCCCGTTCACGACCAGCGACAGCGGCGAGGATGCGCCGTCCAGGTGCTGCCAGCAGTCCATCAGGTCAGCGCCGTCATAGTCGTCGATGTCGAAGTCCGGGTCCTGAAGGTGCCGGAGCAGCGCAGCCATTGCTTGGGGGCCCAGGGGCCGGAAGTCGAGGATTGATCCCATCATCGTCGCCTGGGACATCGCTGAGCGGATTTCCTGGTAGATCGCCTGACCGATGCCTTCGTCGCCTCCGCCGAGGGCATCGGCGCGGCGGAACAGGGCCGCGGAGTTCGGGATCCGGAACGTTTCGTAGGTCCGGTGCTGTTCGGAGCGTGAGCGCACCGTTTCACAAAGCGCCCCGTAGGACTCCAGCAGGATCCCGGGGACATCTTTGGCCACCCGCCTTTTCACCCAGAGCAGGTGGTCGGCCGAGTCCATCGGCACGGCACGTGCCAGGGACTGCACGTGGGTCACGAGCGATTGTCGACGGGCCAGCCGGGCGAGGTACTGGCCGCGGGCCACGTGCCCGGATTCCTTCCGGTATTCCTCACGGATCGCGGAGGACGAGCCCATGATTTCCATGGTGGCCGTGTAGTAGGGCTTCGTGACCTTGCCCTGGTGGCGGAAGATGACCAGCGGCCCTTCCGGGGTGTCCACGGTGAAGTGGCGGACCGTGCCCACCATCAACGGCGCATTGTGCTTGTGCCGGAGGGGAACCTCGATCATGCCGTGCGCGTCGGCGCGTGCCGCGTCCTTCTTCCCGGCCTTGACCACCCGGGTGTGCGGACGGTTCTTAACCGGCACATAGACCAGAGACCCGTTCCGGTGCCGGAGCTTTTTGTGCCGGGCCTCCACGAGGAGGGCGCCCAGGGAACGGTGCCCGGAAAACTTGTTGGGAGTAGTCAGGATGAAACCAACCAGGACCACCGTTGCGGCAACGATTAGGCTGACGATGTTGCTGCCGCCCGCCAGAACGACCAGCAGGGCCAGACCGACGGCCGCGGACAGGCCGATCCACTCCGGAACCGTCCGGTTTCCCCCGAACAGACCACGGCTCTGAACCTCGCCGCCGACGACAACCATTCTCCCCATGACTACCTACTCCCCTGCCTCTACGTCTCTTACCGGCCACTGATGTGGTCGGTGTCCGGCGCCATCGACCTCGCCGACCGCTGCCCCCGCAACGCGGCCTGACGTGCCGCTTCCCGGCCCGCCAACAGGAAGGCCGTCGCGCCGCCGGCGGCGACCTTCTTAGACCCGCGGCCCATCGACACGGCACCGGTCCGTACGGCCTGGGCGGCCCGGGCTCCCCCACTCCCGGCATGCTCGGCTTTCTGCAACTCCCCGATAGTCCGAGACTCCTGCGGCACCGGCGCCTGTCCGCTGCGGGACCCCCGATCATTTGGAACTCTCGAGGGCGTGCTTCGCCGCCCCGGAGTCCCAGACCCCGGCGTTCCTTGTCCGGGGCCGGATGTGCCCATCCCCGACGGACCCTCACCGGAATCAGCGCCGCTGTAACCCTTGCCGGGGCTGCCAGGACTGTCGGACTGAACCTGAGCGGCCCGGCGTCGTCTGATGGCAGAGGAGATCGCTGCCCCGGCGCCGGCGACCATGGCGGCCCCCGCCACGGACCGCCGGCCCTCACCCAGGCTGGTGGAAGATGCGGGCAGGATCGGGACGTACTTGAACAGCAAGGGCAACGCGAAAGCCATGACCGTCATAGCGGCAGCGGCCAGGAACACCGAGGTGGCGTTCACCATGCCATCGTCAACGCCCTCACCGGTAAAAGCCGGGCGGGAGGCGATGTAGCTGAAAACGGCGCCCATGATCAGCAAGAGCAGCGGCTTGGACAGGGCAATACCGATCCATAGGGATCCCACTTTGCCCACACGCTCCCGGTACTTCGGGTGGATCATATAGCCGATCATCAGGGCGATGCCGAGACCCAGCAGGTACAGGGCCAGTGGCTGCAGCGCCAACAAGCCAAGCATCGCCCAGGCCGCAATGAACAACAGACCGAACAACAGGACAGCAGCCAACGGGCCGAAGGCGCCGCTGGACTCGTACGAGGCGAACCGGGAGATGGCCACTCCGAAATCGGTCACACGGCTGGAGGTCCAGAAGGTCACGGACTCGGTCAGCTGGCTCATCCACCCGTTCACCACGTACCCCACGGCGGGGCCGAAAAGCACCAGGATTATCGACAGCGGCCCGAACCAGAGCAAGGACTGCCGCGCGGAGTCCAGGTCGATTTCCTCGTTCGAGACGTCCTTCCACAGCTTGAAATACATCAGACCCATGATCATGATCCCGATCGCGGAAAAAGCCGCCCAGATGCTGCGGAACGCATCATCAATCTCAAACGACGAGACCTTCAACAGGTTCTTCAGGACCTCGTTGGTCGCTTTTACGCCTTCGTCCTTGACGGTGTTCGCGAACCTATCAAACCCATCCTTCGCGTTCGCGATGAACGCCACCGTATCCACCGTGCCCAACACAGCCTGACCGCCGGGAGTCACGGACAATGCAGCACGAAGCACAGCACCAGCCACCGGAGCAAACTTCTTCCACACCGCACCTTGCACGCACCAAGCGGTCGCCGTCGTCGGTGCGCCCACAGTGGACAGGCTTGAGCAGAACGCAGCGGTGTCGCTGCCGTCGTAGTCCAATGCCTTCTCCGGGGTGGTCAGGAACGACCCGAACGCCTTGGCTGCGGCCGCTTCACAGCCATTGCCGCCCATAGCTGTGAAAAAGGCGAGGTCACCACAGGCTGTCTTGGCCAGTTCCTGATTGAGCCGATCGCGGATCTGGCTGCGTTGGGCCTCCGGTAACCCGGCGAGACGCTTGAGCTGATCCGCGTTCAGCTTCTCCGCCGTGCTCACATCATCTGCCGCCTGGGCAGGGCCGGCGAACCCCACGCCCGCGGCAATGAACATAGCAAGCAGAACTGCGATAAGGCGGATCGTCCTGCTAGCGCTTAGCGTTTGCATACTCGACCCATCCCTCTCTGCTCTTGTTCTTGAAGAAGGCGTTGACGAGGTCATCCCGAAGGACCGGAGCCGACTCCGCATCCATGTTCGTCCCTACGCTCATCGGGCCACCATCCTTTACGCGGCCACCGAAATCCTGACCGACCGGGACGGTGCCGGCGTCGGAGATCTTCCAGTCACCGCCCCAGACCAGCTCGAACGTGACCGTCTGAAAAAAGCTACTGGGCTCCTCGCTTGCACTGGCGCCTATTCCGCCAGTGAAGACCTGAACGACGGCCCGCTTCTTTTCCTCACAGCTCGCGACCCTGTACATGCCACCAGCAGCCACATCAGTGCGGGTATACCAGCCACCATCGAACGCACTCGCGGGAAGATCCTTAGCATCAGTTAAGAGATTCCCCTCGAAGGTGACCTTTTCGACCCATCGGCCGGGCTGGGATACCTCCGTGAGGGTTTTCTTTTGCTGCGCCCAGGTCGTGAGGTGCACATCCTTGATCAGGCGGGTGTAGTTGGCGGCGGCCTGGGCGGCGGATTCGCAGGTGCCGCTGTAGCCGGTGGGGGTCTTGTCGTCGCTTGCCTTCTTCGTGCCGCCGTCACCGATCTTGACGTCGGATACTGGGAACCCAAACTTTCCAGTGGCTTGGAGTGGACTGGGATCCTGTGAAGGGGCGGCGGGTGCCGGGCGGTTGATGAGGACAGCGGCAACGGCGATCACCAGGACTACTACCCCGACCGCTGTGAATGCTTTCCAGTGCTTCCGCATGGGTCAGGCCCCCGCAGTGCTTGCCAAGAAGAGGATGCCGCCGAGGATGACACTGGCACCAGCCAGGGCGCCGAAGGCGATGCCGCTCTTCTTGGCTCCCGCGGCGCCTTCCGAGATGTCGTCCGAGTGACCACGGTCCTTGGCAAGGCCCCATTTGGCGATGTTCCAGAGGAACTTGGCAGCGACGAGCACAAGGGCGAGGGCCCAGATGCCCGCAAGGATCAGTTGGGTGGCTCCTTCAAACTTCACGCCGAAGACGTCGAGCTTGGGCGTCACTCCGTCCAATGGGTTCTCGATCGCGGTGCGGATGATGATTTCGTTGCGGAGGGTGTTGAACATGGCTGTTGGTCCTATCAGTTGGTGGTCTTGGTCATCGAGGTGCGCTTATGGTCGGTGGACAGGAGCCCCGCGGCGATTTCGGCCGATGCACGCTCGAAAGCGCGGCGGGCAGGGTCTCCAACGAGCTGCCAGTCGATGATCGAGCCGGTATCCAGTGCCCCGTCGTAGGGGATATCGATCAGGACCCGTACCGCGGAAGCGAGGTTCTCCCGAAGCTCTGCCTGCTCGGCGGAGGAGACCCGCGCTCCCCCACCGTGTGTAACCAGGACGACCGCGTTGGTCACCAGGTCTTTGTAGTGCGGGTTGCCGGTCCGCTCGGACATGGATTCAAGCTGTTCGATCATCCGCAGCGCCGATACAACGGCGTTGCGCTTTAGCGTCGTGGGGATCACGAGCTGGTCAGTGACTTCGATGGAGGCCAGCCAGTTCGCGGAGCGGGTGTTGTTACCGGTGTCCACAATGATGGTGTCGTAGAAGCGGCTGACGACTGTGTGGATGCGGTTGAACTCGTCGGCGCCGATGGACTTCATCCGGTCTGCGTCCTCGTCCGCGACCAGGACGGAGAACTGGTTGTTCCCCTGGTGGCGCGTGTAATAGGAGAGCTCGCCCTTGCGGGCTGTGACCGTCTCGAAGGATTCCAGGACGTTGAGCAGGTCCCAGACAGTCCGGGTGGAATCGTTCGCGTTGGTCCGGACCCCGGCGGTGCCCATCATCTCGTTGTTATCCCACACCAGCGTCTGCTGGCCGGAATGAATCCCGAACGTCGAGCCCAAACCAACGCTGCACATCGTTTTTCCAACGCCCCCAAGAGGTTGGGCGACCATGATCTGCATCGGTCGTGAGTACACGCGCTGGATCGCGGACAGGTCCGCCCGGCGGGCGAGCTCGGTTGGGCCGACCTTCGGACTGATCAGGCCAAAGCTCACCGCGCGGAGGAACGCCTGCCAGCCGGTAACAGGCGGCAGCTGGTCGTTTACGTTCTCCTTGCGCAGGACTGCTGCGCTCCGGCGGCCACTGACCAGCGGAGCATCACTCTGGTCCGTCCCTGGCTGCCGGGGCTGTGGCTCAGCTGGCGTCTGGATGCCCGGTACGGCGTGCATGACCGCCGAGGTTGCTGTTGCTGGTTCGGCGGGCGGCGGCTCAGTAAGGCTGATGGGTGCGCGGGTTTTCCGTTCGCTCCCCTGCCAGTTCGTGCTCATCAGATTTGTTCCTCTCGCTCGTTTCGGGATCGATCGTGTTTGGGAGGTGCGGCCTCAGGCCGGGTCGTGAGGGGTAATAGCTGTCACCAGCCAGGGCTGCTGCTGCCCGGCACGGTGCAGGAGGATTTGCCAATTACCTGCATCGGTTGAGAACGTCGCGGTGGCGGTCATCGGGTTACCGGCCTCCCTGGTGATTGCCGGGCCGTCAGTGACGCTCAGGATCGGCACCCGGGCCGGGTCGATGTACTTCGCATCTTCTGCGTACTCCGGTGCCAGGTAGGGGGCGAGCTGGGAGTACCAGGCCGCTTCGGGGACGTCGGGGCGGGCGAACAGGCCCATCACCGTGCTGGCTGTGTCTTTGACTGCAGTCTCGGCTGCGGGATCCCAGGTCACGTCCGGGACACCGTAGTGTTCTTCCACGCCGTGGTCGTGGCCCTCGTCGCTGCCGGGGCTGTCCTGCGCGATGCTGGCGGTGGGTGTGGACTGGTCTGCCGGTTCGTTGCCGGGGCCTGTAGCGCAGGCACTCAGGCAGAGTGCTGCTGCCAGCGCTGCCGTGATGGCGGGTTTCCTGCGCATCAGAGAATGCCTTTCTCTTTCAGGATCGGTGTCGGGTCGATGGTGGGATTGACCGGAACCATGGGATTGGGTAGCGTCCCGGCGAAGAACTCCATATGCAGGTGCCTGCCCGTGACGTTGCCTGTCGCGCCCTCGGTTCCGAGCGGAGTTCCGGCGGCGACAGTGTCGCCCTCCTTGACCCGGACCGAGCCGGCCTCCATGTGGTACATGCCGATGGTGAGCTTCCCATCGGTTGTCTGGCCGGTAACGCCGGTGCCGAAGAGACCATCCAGGTTGCGGACCTTGATGATTTTCATGTCCGTGATAGCCACGATCGTCCCGGGGCCTCCGGGGTGTGCAAAGTCGATGCCGTAGTGGAAGTTAGCCAGCACTCCCCCGGCCGTGCCCGACGGCGCCGGGCGGGGCCCGTAACCGCTGGTATTGATGGCATCGGTCATCGGTTTTACCCATTCGCCAGCGAGGTCCCCGATAATTTCATTGCCCCCTGCCGGGCAAATGCCCGAAGGATCAATAGCTGTGCCAGCCTCCCCACCCAAGGCTTTGAAGACCTCCGTGGCTTGGGCGCGGAACCGGGTGTAATGGTTCGGATCAGCATTCCGCTGCACGCGATGGATCGCAATAGTTGGTTCCAGGGCTTCCCAGCCCTCCACGCGCTGGAGCGCCTTGAAGAAGTTGGTCGCCGAGATGGTGGCGTCCATCCGGTCCTCGTAGGAGCCCCAGGCACCGTTGGCACGCTGCTGGAACAGGCCGCGTGAATCAGGTCCAGCGCCGTCACCGTAGTCGATGGCACGCAAATTGGACTCACTAACCGCAGCCTGAATCCCAATCAGTTGGGCAGCGACAGGCAAACCGAAGTCCTTGGCCGCGTTCATGATCGCCTGTGCGTTCTTCAACTGTTCAGCATCAAAGCCGGACACTCCCCCGACAAGGGCGGGTCCAGCGCCGACACCGGCAGGAGCGCTACACGCCGAAGCTGCATGGGCCGTGTCACTGTCGTCAAGGACGACAGTGACAAGACCAAAGGTCAGAAGCACCGAGACCGATGTCCCAGCCAGCACACGACGGACGGTCACAAGTTCTCACTCCTCAGAGGTTTCCTGTCCCAGGAGTCAGCCCGCCCTCGGCGATAACCACGCTCAGCAGGGCGGGAGAACTCGCTTAATGCCTTCATCATTGCCTAAAATGTAACACGATGAGTGCATTAAATGAACTAACGAGCTTATTAAACACGCTTATAAGAGGAATGTCAGAGCTGATGAATGCGGACCAAATATGAAAATGACGCTGTTTGGGGGCAAAATGGGGAACGTGCCTAAATATGCCCTTCCAGAGGAGAACTGGTCAGAGGATCTCCTTCTGGCTCAGAGGGTTATCAGCACGCCGGCGCGATTGGCCATCGTTGGATATCTCTACACCCAGGGGCCGACTTTGCGGGCGACCCTTATCAAGGAGTTGTCCCTGGACACCAGCCTTGTGGGCAGAAACCTCGATCAGCTTGAAGACCTCGGCATCCTGATCGGGGATCCGCCGCGCGGTGAGCGCGTAGGCAGGTCAACCCGGTGGCAAGTCAACAAGGACAAGTACAACCTGATGGCAAAGGCGCTCTACGACTTCCTTGGGATTGACCTTTTGAAGTCGGCGCCTGGGCAACGTCCTCTGGAAGGCTAGTAGCCCAAGCCTTCGCCGCCTGTGACCGGGATGAGAGCGCCCGTCAGGTACGTCAGAGTGCTGATCTTGAAGATCGCGTCTGCAATCTCGTCAGGCTCGGCTATCCGCCGTAGCGGCGAACTGTCTATCAGCCGCTCTAAATCAGCGTCTTCGATCTTGGCCAGCATGTCGGTCTGGGTGGGGCCAGGGGCAACCACATTGATTCGGATGCCACGAGGGCCAGCCTCCCACATCGCAGAACGCACCAGGCCGTCGAGGGCAGCCTTAGACGCTGTGTAGTGGGCGGAGCCAGGGATTCCGGTCCGAGATGACTCAGAGGAGATAAGCACTATGGATCCACTTCGAGCTCGGCCCATGTATTTCAAGGATTCTTGGACACTGGTGAAGGCGCCGAACAGATTCGTTTCCATAACTGACCGCAGGTCTTCATTCCTCATTCGGATGAGAAGATCTTGACGAGCCACCCCGGCGTTATAGACGACTGTGTCGAGTCTGCCGAAGGTGGCCGCTATTTCCTTGAACGCTGCCTTCATAGATGCGGCATCGGTAACGTCGCATTCGATTCCGTGGACACCGTCTCCGACACCGCTTCCCCGGTGTGTGCCGGCTACAACGTAGCCTTCTTCCAGAAATCGACTGGCAGTTGCCTTGCCAATCCCCCGGGATGCTCCGACTACAAATGCGACTGGCGACTCAACGATAAACTTGCCCACCTTTGCACTCTACAGGTAGGGTCCAAAGTGGCCCGAAGAGATCTTGGGCCTTTATTTCCCATACCTCAAGTGTGCTGCTGGACAGTGGTGTGCTGGCTTCCAACCCTCGATTTGTTAGGGCTTAAAGTCATGCACCCTGATGCACTTAGTGCCGTCTGCGCCGCCGCTTCTACTCCTGCTCTCCGGATTCTCCGCGCGTTGAACCTCCTTCGAGTTCCGCAGCGTCCAGAGGAAATCGCTGAGGGGCTAGAAATCTGTCTCTCCGTCGTTACTCATGAAATTTCCAAGCTCGAAGCGGCTGGAATTTTGAGATCCATTGACGGGCGGATCCACTTGGGCGTTCCTCTCAGCTCGCTCTTTGGTGAGCCGTTAACGCCGTCAGCAAAAGAAACCCCATGCCAGCACGAACGAAAGGCCTTCAGTGTCTAAGCAAGAGATCGATGCAAAGGGGCGCTGGGTCGTCCTGGATACAACACAGGACGGAGTGTCTCTCCTGGCTGTCGGCGCCGACAATCATCCGGGCATCAGCCCCAGGAATTGGCTGGACGAACGGACCAGAACCGTTCTGCTCGACAAACTGCGGACGGCACTCTCGTCCGGGCAGGCATTCGATGGCATCGTCCGCTATGGTGCTTCTGAATTTTCTGTGGTCGCCAAACCCGTCGTATCCCCGGACGGTAAGCAAATTGTGGGTGCCTACGGAATCTTCGACCACCCCGGCCATCCCGTCCCCCAGGCGCCTCTCCTGGGGACATGGCAGTGGCGGGTCCACAAGCAGACCGGAAAAAACGTGGGCGAAGATTCCTCGCTTTGGGACGCCAACCTTTTTGATATCTACGGGATAGACCCTGCCACTGTCGAAAGCAAGCGCGGCCCAGCTGGTGAATGGTTGGCCAAACTCATCTCCACAAAGGACAGGGACACGATCAAGTTGGTCATTGACAGCGGCATCTCCGTCAACAACCGCAGCAGGCACCTGCTCTCCTACGAGATCGTCTACGGCTACGGAAGCCCTAACCCGGGTAAGAAGCAGATTGCCATGTCGGCCAGAGCCTACGACGATCCCGATTATCCCGAGGCGATCATGCTGCGCGGTTTCAGCCGTGAAGTGGACTCGCCCACGAAAGTAATCACACCGGGGCTCTCTCCCGTCTCGGCTGGTCTGGTAACTGAAGCCCTGTTCGCGCTGGCGGCCGATCGGGCCTTTGCTGCCATCGACATGCAACAGGAAGCGACGTTCCGAACATCCAACAGATGGGCTGACTTTGGACTTCAGCCGGATTTTGAGGGGAACCTGGCGGCACTTGCGCACCCTGACGACAAGTTCGGCATCGAGCATCATCTCGCAGAGGCTGCTGCCGGACGTGTCGGACCGGAATCCTCCACAAGTGTGAGGCTCCGAACCACGGCCGAACTATGGCAGGAGTTTGCCGTTGCGGTAGCGCCGATCGGTTCCACAGCGGGCCATAGCCGCTACCTCATGATGAGCCTCGTACCAGCCGGCAAAGGAGAATAAATGCGAATCCTGGATGGAAAGACGATCCTCGTTACCGGCATCTTCACGGAGCGCAGCATCGCATACGCCGTTGCGGAACTTGCTCAACGCGAGGGCGCATCCCTGATCTTCACAGGATTCGGACGCCGCTTGAAAATCACTGAAAAAATCGTTCAGCGGCTCCCCTCGCCCGGTCCCGTCCTCGAACTGGACGCTACGAGCCAAGACGATCTTGACTCGCTCCAAAGCAAGATTCTGGAACATGCAGACAAACTGGACGGCGTCATTCACTGCATATCGGCCAGTAAGCCCGAGGCTGTTGGCTCTGGGTTCATGACCGCAGAATGGGACGACCTAGCGACAAGTCTTCAAGTATCCGGTGTGTCCCTCCAAGCGGTCACTAAGGCTTGTCTCCCCGTCCTTAGCGATGGGGCAAGCATTGTGGGCGTCACCCTAGATGGCACGCCGGTATGGCCCATTTACGGCTGGGCGGGCGTTGCCAAGGCTACCTACGAATCCACCAACAGGTATCTCGCCTACCACCTCGGCTCACGGCAGATCCGAACCAACCTCGTGGCGTGCGGCCCCTTGGACAACTTCACGGTGGCAGCCATCGACGGCATAGAGAGTACAGAAGGAGTTTGGGAGAACCGCGCACCCCTGGGCTGGGATAGAACTGATCTGAAGCCTGTGGCCAAGGCTGTGGTTGCGCTGCTGTCTGACTGGTTTCCCGCAACAACCGGCGAGATTATCCACGTCGATGGTGGCTATCACGTCATGGGAATGTGACAAGTTCCGCAATGTTCCAGGCACGCTCAACGAACGACAAAGAACGCGCTGGCCAACCAAATGCACGCGCGCGTTAGCGTTAGCTGAAAAGCCTCCCAATATCTCGGGCAGGGTCTGGTGCCTCTGGACTAGTGTTCGCCGAAATCATGGGCCCTGCCCGCTGACCATGCCAAGTCGTTACCGTGTCCAGGGGTCAAGGTCGGGGTGACAGCCCGCCGACTGAACTTGGTCCCCGCCAGTGCTGGCTAGATTCGGCAAAGCCAAGTGAGGAGGACCTTGATGCAGTGGGTACTGCGTCGATCGGCATGTCCCGGTAAGTCTGGCGAATGCGACACGCCAGTGTTAGCTGTAAACAAATACCCGGATGCCTCCGGCTCTGGTGCTAACTTCGAATCAACCGGAAATCCAGTAAACAAAATTACGGGCTTACCGGTGGAAGCACTAACGATGAACCAGGCCAGCTTCCCAGATCGGCTGGACGAGATTCAAAGGACGAAACAATGAGTGCAGTAATCAATCGTGGACGCGGGCGACCCAGCAAGGGACTTCGCAAATACATTGGCTTCCGCGTGCAGGAAAAGACGGCGGAAGACGTGGCGCAAGTTGCCGCTGCAAAGGGCATGAGCGTTTCCGACTACGTCTCGTCCGCTCTGGCGAGGTCACTCCAAGAAGACTTAGCGATGCGGGACCACTTCCATCACCAGGAGGAATTACCTATCCGTATGGCCTCATAAATAGAAGAAGGCCCGCACTAGGCGGGCCTTCAACGAAGATTGAGACTTACATTCTGGATTGCTTCCCGGCGCTCAGATCGTAAGTCGAACGGTTGACCCTCACAGGCCTTCCTTCTTATTGCTATGAAACCAGTCTGCCAGGACTGGCCCTTTGTCATTCCCTCTGACAGGAACAAAGCCATCGTACATCAGCGCGCCTATGCGCTGCCAGAATCGTTGAGTTCTGGCGTGTCGCAACCGGAAAACGAACCCGCACAAGTGTGGGCTGCACTGACCCCACTCCTTGCTGGACAGCCCCGTGTCCGGCTCTCCCGCGACGCCGGTAAGACTTACCCGCTCAAGCACGAGCGGTCTCTGACGGAGGCTCTTCCGACGCTTCCTGCTGCCGTTCGAATCTTCGGCAAAGATGGCACATGCACCGCGATCTTCCTTGACTTCGACTCTTCAGTCGCCGGTGTCGACTGGGTTGAGGCAGATGTCCGGGCGCTCCAGACCTGGTTGCACTCCTGCGGGGCCCGCTGGATTGAGGACTATTCCCCCAACGGTGGCCGTCACGTTTACGTCCCTCTCGAACAGCGCGTCACCTTCTCCGAAGCGCGTGATCTGGTCGAAGCCCTGGGCAACCGACACCGCAGCTTGGACAAAACCCCGCACCAGAACCTTCTTCACGGCTGCATGCGCACCCCCGGTTCCCCGCACAAACGAGGCGGCCACCAGGAGCTCGCCATGAGCCTGTCCACGGCATACGACGTAGCCCGCCGGCCAAATAGTCCGACGATCTGGGCCGCCATGAATGCCGACCTGGCTCGTGAGATTGCCGCAGTCCGGGCCGTCCGCCTCGAAGAGTCCTTCGCCCCGGATACCGCAGAGGCACCCCCGTCACCCCACCTTTCACGCCGCATGTCCCGTGCGATGCAGCAGATGGCCCTGACGGGTCTCTACGACGCCAGCCGCTACGCCACAGATTCTGACGCGCGGCAAGCGATCATCACCGGGGCGGCAGCCGCCGGCATGAAATTGGCCGACGTCGAACGGCGAATCCTGCAGGGCGTATGGCCAGGGCTGGCCTCGTTCTACGCCAGGTACGCAGCCAGGCACCGGCTTCCGTCTCTAAAACGCGACTGGGACAGTGCCATCGCGTATTTGCGCAAAAACCAAGGATCTAAGGAAGGAAATAACAGCGTACGTATATCCCCCACAAGCCAGCCAAATACACAGCCCCTGGGGGCTAAGGGGAATCTGATCTCCTCGAACCCTGAAACCGAGCACCGCTATATCCGAACTTGGCGCAACGCCCTTCGCTTGAAAGAGCACAGCTACAAAGAGTCCCGCACAGGATTGGCCAGGCGAATGGTTCTAAGGGCCCTGGGGGAGGCGGCCCATATGACAGCGTCTCGGTTCGTTGAGTTTGGAGATCGGTCCCTGGCTGTGGCCACCGGCCTTGATCACACAACGGTCGGGTCACACCTTAGAGCCCTTAGATCTGAGAATGACCCGCTGGTGACCCTGGTGGAGCAGGGTCGTGGAACCAAGGGGGATCTGTACATGCTGACCATTCCCGAAGATGTGAAGGCAGCAGCGGAAGATTTGTCTTGGCGGAAAGGGAAGATTCATGCCCTACGGCCGGTATTCAGGGAATTGGGCTTGCCGGCGGCCTTCGTTTACGAGGCCTTGGAACAGGCGGCCACTCCCCTGCCGACAATGGAGTTGGTCTATGCCACAAAGCTTTCCCGCACTGCGGTAACAGAGGCTCTGGAGGTTTTGGCCGCCTGGAAGCTGATCACAAGGAGAAAGGACCGCGCGTGGTCCGTTGTGCACAGTACTTCGTTGAGAGAACTAGCGGAGCACTTCGGTGTGCTCGAAGTCGTGGCTGCCCAGCTGGAAAGGTATCGAATCGAGCGGATACTCTGGAAGGAGTGGTTGTCCAAGAACGTCAATACCGTCGCGGAGCTACTCTCCCCCGGTGAAGACTATCCCTGGGAAATGTTCGAGGGCCCACCTGATGACTGGTCGCTCTCCGATATGGCGTTTTCACGGCCCGGATAATCCATATTTTCACTCCCTCGCTGCGGTGTGGCGCCCAGACGTTGTACAAGTGACCGGCGCGCCTTCGTGTTTCCCGTGCTCCTTTCCGGAATCATGGTGAAAGTAGAAGGCTCGCGTAATCGCACGACCTTCGAAGCTAAAGCAGCGGAGGCGCCCGCTGGATTGCGGGGACCGGCCTATCAGGGACGGTCTCATTTCTGGGTACCTTCACTGCCGGTGTTTCCCCGCGGTAATGGCACTTTTCGTCTCTCGGCAAGGGCCACTCCCCCGGTTCGGGCAACGGCAACTGCTTACATGTCCATACCAGTTTGGCGGCCTTACGGCTCCAGAGTGGTACCACACCGACACCATACTAGGACGGTACCTGCCATGATCATTCTCGTAGCCCATCAGAAAGGCGGTGTGGGGAAATCCACCGTCGCCACGAATATTGCAGTTGAGTTCACCGCGCTCGGGAAAGACGTCATTATTGTCGAGGCCGACCCGACTGTTTTCACTTCAAGCAATTGGGCCAAAGACCGCGTGGATGGGGGCCACTCCCCCATCACGACTGTCCAGCAGACAGGCAACCTGCGCGCGGTCGTCATGGACTTGGACAAGAAGTACGACGTTGTCATCGTGGATGCGCCCGGTAAGGACAGTTCCGAAATGCGCACCGCTATGACCGCGGCCGACATGATCCTGGTGCCCATTCAGCCGACTCAGCCGGACTTGGATGCCACTCAGGGGCTGGTTGTAACCATCAACCAGGCGAAGGACTTCAACCCGGAACTGAAGGCATTGGCCGTGCTGAACCGGGTACCAACGAACGTCTTCTCCGATTCGGTGAACGATGCCCATTCATACCTCTCCGATTATCCTGAGCTTCGGGTCGCCACGACGCGACTTCACGAACGTAAGGCCTACCAGTCCAGCCTGTCCGAGGGCCTAGGTGTGGTCGAAATGAAAGACTCTAAAGCGAAGGCAGAAATCCAGCTGCTCACGGCGGAGGTCCTGGCATGGCAGTAACGAAACGAAGCCGGACGGACGTTCAGACGGAGAAAGCCATCGAAGCCTTCGCGGCCATGGCTGAGAAGCCCCTCACGGCGGTTCCGCCGCTGAACGACCTTTCTGATGCGATCGAGTCCCCTGCTGCTATGGAGACTGAGCTTTCGCCTGAGCCGGCGCCCACAGCTTCACCGGTAGTCAAAGCTGCCCAGAAGGAACCTGCGCGCAATTCTGCAGCGAAGGTCAAGGCTGCCCTAGCTCCGGCCATGGCCGAGTGGAAGGTCCGCAACCGCGAACCCAAAGTTGGCGGAATCAACTTCCGGGCCAGCGCTTCACAACTGGATCTACTGAGGAACGCTGCCCTCATCGAGGAAATCAGCCAGCAGAAGGTCCTCGAACGGTTGGTCTGGCCGATTCTCGAAGAGAAATACGGGTCTGGTTCGTCTGATTAGGAGAGTCCACTCCCCCGTTGCCGACTCTCTGCGCCCCGGGGTGGTTCTTGCTGCCACTCCCTACCGGGGGCTTTGGGGACCAAGTGGTAGTAGTACCAGTGCGGTACTGATGTGGTGTCGCACTGGCATTGTTCGGTATCAGTGTGGTGTCAGTACTGGTGTGGTACCGATATTAGTGTGGTGCTGGTGTCGTACTAGTGCGGTGCTGATGCAGCACTGACATTCCACTGGTATTAGTGTGGTACCGATGTGGTGTTGGTGTTGCACTGGCATTGTTCGGTATCAGTGTGGTGTCAGTAACGGTGGCGCACCGAAGTGGTGTTTGGTTTGGTGGGCCCCATGGAAGTTGCTCGCTTTCAATGTGGTGCCGGGTCCTGATGTGAACCGGCGTCGAGACAAGGGACCCGATTTAGTACTGGTCTAGTGTGGGTGTGGTACTAGTGCGGTACCGGCCTCTTTCAGCGCCGCCAGCCAACAACGCCAAGCAGTCAGGCTCCGTTACGCTGGACCAGGTCGTCTGGGAAGGCGTGCATGCGTCCTGTCAGTTCTGTGGGGCCTTCGGATTCCTCGGCGGCGATGCGCGTGAGGGTCAGCGCCGGCAGCTTGGGGTCGTCGTAGATGAGTCCCCATGGCCCCACGCTACTTACGCGGGGTCCAGTTGTCAGTGACCGGCTCTTGAGGTTCGCTGACCGGACGCGAGGGTGCAGCTCAGGGACTTGCCGTCGTTCAGCAGCGGCGGATGTTGGGGGATCGGGGCGGGCGGCCGCGGGTCCTGCCGTCGCGTCAGCCGGGCATGAGCGTGTTCAGTTGTGATTCTTTGTCTTCCAGCGGATCAGCCTAAACCGCTCTCCGTGCTGGCTAGGCTCTCGGTTCCTCGAACGGCAACTGCCGCTCCGGCAGTGGCCCAAGAAAGTCCGATCAGAAGAATCGGAAGCTCTGCGTGGATGAACCCGGTTACAGCCGCCGGTACAGGCACTAGGGCCGCGAACAACGGGATCATGGTCCTTCTAAATGGCCTGCCTGGGTTGCAGTAGGCCAATCCAAGGGCAAGCATTCCGATGAATACTCCGACTCCGCCAAGCAGCACCAGAGCCGAGTACGGGAAGACGAATTCATCACCACGTGAAATCGGGGCGCCAGGGACAATTTCCATCACCCCCGCGGCAACGGTGGCGGCGAAGCTAGCGCCGGCAGCAATTGCCCCCACTATTACAACAGGCTTCCGGGATCTTGGGATCCCGGAAAGAAGCAAGCATAGAGCTAGCGCGCAGATTATCAAGCCCGCTTGAAAGAGCAGGTCCGGCTGCTGACCCGTCGTAATAATGACCATGGCTTTGATGATCCAGACTGTGCCCGCGGCAATCAGTAAGGCTCCCGCAGTGCGTTTGTTCATTTGGCCAGCCATGAACGAAAGGCTACTGCGCCACGGCATCCGGGTCTATGAAACTCGTTGCTCCTAGCCCGCCGAACGCGTCCTGGCCATGGCCAAGAACGACCCTTTCAGCGGGAGGGGCAAATTTAAGGACCATAAGGCTTGGCTTTGCACCTGTGTTTCGGCCATGTCGGAGTCGCTCGTAGGGGGTCAGGTCTTCCCGGCCCCCTTGCCCTTCCCGACGAGCACTTCAACCAACTGCTCGTCAGTGATCCAGTTATGCAAGGCCTTGCGCCTGCGGCTGCGCCACATGCCGCCAGGCACCTTTTCGTAGATCAGCGCGAAGCCCACCCGGACACGGGTGCCAACCGGCAGGTGCCTCAAGTCGCTCATATTTCCTCCAGATTTATCGCCTCGACCTCGCGGCTGGTCAGATAATCCAGGCTCTCGCTCATGGTCGTTGCTCCATTCTTCTCCTTGATCCATTTCTCGGAAAGTGCGGGCCGTGGCCTGTGTTCGATGACGATGTCGTCCGTCGACCCGGAAGCTTACTCAGTTACCGAAAGTCCGGACGTTCAAGCAGTCGGATGGCCGGGACGTTCATATGGTCACGAACGACCGTTTCTGACCCGTCTCCGGCACGCCTCCGAAAAATGTTGAAAAGCGCTCATATCGTTGGTCAAAACTGGTTTCCGAAATGAGAGCTGGTCAAAACCTAAGGTGGAGGCTTTTTGACGTGTCTGGCAACGTAATTGGTTACGCGCGGGTAAGTACCCGGGGGCAGTCTTTGGATTCCCAGGTGGATGCACTCGTCGCTGCAGGTGCCGTGCGCGTGTTTCAGGAGTACGCCTCTGGTGCCACCCAGGCGAGGGCGCGTTGGAAGGAATGCTTGGACTACCTGCAGCCAGGCAATGTTCTGACAGTTGCTGATCTGACCAGGCTGGGCCGCAGTACTGCAGACCTTGCCGAGATTGTGACGGTGCTGGGACAGCGGGGGATAGGGTTCCGTTCTCTCGCTGAACCGTGGCTGGATACCACGAGCGCACACGGCAAGCTGATCTTTGACATGTTCGCTTCCCTTGCGGAGTACGAACGGTCTCGGTTGTCTGAACGGACGAAGGCCGGCTTAGCGGCGGCGAAAGCTCGCGGGCGGCTCGGAGGTCGTCCTAGAACGATGACTCCGTCCAAGACGGAGGCCGCACGGCAGTTGCGCAGCCAGGGAAAAACTTTGAAAGAGACGGCCCAGATACTCAGCGTCAGCGTTTCATCACTGACTCGGGCCCTTAGCCGGAATGACGTCCCAGACGTCGCAACTGCCGCCGCGTAGCGAGCCTTTGATCTTGGAATAGATTCTGGGACACCCAGATTACGGAAAGTCCGCATCCGTCGCAGTTGGGGGCGTGCGCTAGGCCCCGGTTCTGGCCGATCAGGGTCTGTTGCGTGCCCGTTGGGCTTCGAGGATGGCAAGGTCGCGGCTGACTGCTTCTATGGCATTCAGGCGTGCCGTGTGACGTCGGTTGCGGTTTTGACGTTTGATGGGTTTTTGGGGTGTGTAGTTGGGTTCTTGTTGGGTGGTTGGCTCTCGTTGATGATGGTCTTGCGGTGCCTGGCCTGTTTCCTGTGCCAGTGGGTCGTGGAAGATTGTGTCGGGACTCCAGGGCGTGGTGTCCGGGTTCAAAAGATCGACCACCCGGTACGCGCAGTCAGTTTGGCCAAGGCCGTTACCCCGGCTGATGAGTTCCCGGATTTTCCCAGCCGTGGCCCCCACACCGCTATCGTGCATGTCCCGGGTACAACGGCGAGTATTCCACCCCCGACGCCGCTTTTGCAGGGGAGCCCGACACGGTATGCGAAGTCACCTGCGGCGTCATACGTTCCACAGGTCAGCATCACGGCATTGAGGCGGCGGACCTGATCGGCAGTGAGTACCGATCCGTCCGTTCCCTGCCCGCCACGCGAAAGAAAACTGCCTGCCCTTGCCAGGTCCTCACAGCTCATGGCAACGGCGCACTGCCGGAAATAGGCGTCCAATACTCGCGGAACTGCGTTGACCATGTTCTTGTAACTGGTCAGGAAGTACGCCAGTGATGCGTTGCGGTGGCCGGTGGCCCGTTCTGACGCGGCGATCACCTCGTCTACCTGGATCAAAGGGTTGGAGCTCTGCCGACGGAGGAACGTTTGAAGGCACTCCTGGCTATCTCCGGTGATGGTCAATAGGCGGTCGGTCACTACCAGGGCGCCTGAGTTGATGAAAGGGTTTCGGGGGATGCCGTGTTCCTGCTCGAGCTGGACAAGCGAATTGAACGGAGTTCCGGAGGGTTCCCTGGAGACCCGGGTCCATAGTTCGTCGCCGTCCAGGGCCATGGTCAGCGCCAGTGTGAATACCTTGGAGATGCTTTGGATCGAGAAACTGGTCGAGGAGTGGCCGGCGTTGTAAGTCTCACCTGAATTCATGACCACGGCGATGCCAAACTGGTCCGGGTCTACGGTTTCCAGCCCCGGGATGTAGTCTGCGACGGCACCCTCCGGTGGGGCCGCCTTGTTCTCGGAGACGAGGTCGTCCAAGAGACCCTGAATGTTCACAATATTGATCTTTCAAATCCGCCCGGGAACCGATCGCCCGAGGCGGTCGACTGATTCGGGGATGAGGCATGGGAGGGCCATCGAATGGCCAGTAGGGGAGCTACGTTTCTTCAGCGGTCCCGATAGTGGTCCTAGGTTCAAGGCATTGAGTCTCAGAGGTGTGCATGGTCTAAGTAGGTTTAGTGGCGACGTGAAGCAGCGGATGCAGTGGGTGATCCAGAGGAAGGTCGGGGATTATGGCCGCTCCGTCCAGCGGTCCGCCTTGAGGGGGGAGGATTTCGGCGTTGGGCCACGCCAGTTCGAGCTTTCGGCGCAGCGGTCGGGACATCAAGGGGTTGGATAGGATGCTTCCGACCCAGCTGATTGAGGGACAGCTGCCTGCGTCCCACCGGGTGTTTCGAAGACTGGCCCCGACGGACAAAGCGAGTTCATCTGTGGCGCGTTCAATGATGCGGGCGGAGACTCTGTCGTGTTCCGATAATTCAATGATTTTCCGGGCATAGGAGGCAACAAGCGCTATGCGTTCGGGGTGCGATTGGATATCCATGTACGCGGTTTCCAGGTTGGGGAAACCTTCGTGAAGAAGGTCAAGAATGGCGGTGTGCATTCCCCTGCGGTCATGTGCCCGCATGGCGGCCTCGAGGCCGGCTCGTCCGATCCAGTAGCCGCTGCCTGCGTCGCCCATGATGTTGCCCCAGCCGTCCACGCGTGAGTAGCTGCTTGTTCCTGTAGCCAGGGTTACGACGCCGGTTCCGGCCGCCACCGCCGAACCTCGCCGGTGGCCGAGGCATCCCAGGTAACCCGAAATTGAGTCGTGCACCAGATACACGGCGGTGACCCCAAGGTCGCGCGAAGCGTGCAGGACACCGTCAGGATCGGCATTGAAGGGCGTTAGACCCGACAAGGCTGCGGCCACACGGACGTTCTCGGCAGGTCGCTTAAGGAGGATCTCTCTAATGACGCTTTCCAATTGCGGCATCAGCGGTTGATCGGTTAGGAGCGGCGGAAAGTCCAGCTGGAATGCTGGGCGGGCCAAGTGATGAAACCTGGCGCGAATTGATGACTGACCTGCATCAATAGCAAGAGTAGAGACGGTGGTGTTCATCGAGCTGAGCTTTCTTTGATGGGTGAGCGAACGTGCGGGACCTCTAGACAGGTGGGCAGAGTCCCAAGTGAAAGGCTTCAATGCAGCGATCTCGGGGCAATGTTCACCGGTGTGTGCTGTGGGGCCTCGGGTACGACCTCGCCAAGGACGAACCTGCGTGGGAGGCGCTCCTTCACGGCTGATCTGCCATCTGCTTTCTCTCTGGTCTTCCCGGTTTGAAGCTGCCAGCTCCGTTAAGTGGTGACGTAAGAGCTCTGCATCCACATCGATTGCGTGTCTTTAGCCCGTTGGGGCCCGGTTCCGCTTGGTTGGAACCGGGCCCCGTGGGGGTTAGACCTCTGCTGGCAAATGCCTGCAATCAGGCTTCTTAGACCAATTGGGGGTGGTGTGTCGTCTGTCAGATGTCCTGCGCCGAGGGAAGGATGACGAGGTCGCGGATTGTTACGTGCTTCGGACGGGTGATCATGAACAGTACAGATTCCGCTACGTCCTCGGGGAGGATTCCCCTGGAAGCTTCGAGTCGTTCCTTTGCGCGTGGATCGCCCTCCTCAAAGCCCCAGAGCTCGGTGAGTACCATTCCCGGTGCTACCTCACCGACACGGACGCCGCTGCCCTTGATCTGCTGGCGCAGAGCGTGCGCAAAGGCGCGAACGGCATGCTTTGAGGCTGAATAGACGGGCTCGGAATGTATTGCGTGGTGTCCAGAGATCGAACTCGTGATGATGATGTCTCCGCTGCCTCGTTCGAGCATGTGAGGCAGGGCTGCGCGGACGAGGCCCAATGGTGCGAACACGTTGACGTCGATGGTTCGTCGAATTTCGTCAACATCGGTGACGGCGACTTCTCCCTCAAGGAAGACTCCCGCGTTCGCGATGACCGTGTCGATCCGTCCGTACCGCTCTAGAGTGGCGGCGACGATCCGTTCGCCGGCGTCCGTCTCGGAGACATCCACCGGAATAACGAGGGCGTCTTGGCCGAGTTCTGCCCGGACTTTTTCCAGACGTTCGGCCGATCGGGCGACCAGGACGGTTTGTGAGCCGTTTTCGGCCAGCAGTCGTGCGGTGCTACGCCCGATGCCCGAACTGGCACCAGTGATTATTACTACCTTGCCATCAAGAACTGGCACTGTTCCTTCTTCCTTTTGTTGTTCACTACGACGCGTCTTCCTCGGCTCCGTTCGGCTTCAACAGATCCGTGATGAGAGCTGGCATTTACGCAAGAACTGAGTGCATCCGTTGATTGACTACGGGAGCCAAACTCACTACTGTCACACTCAGGTTAACAAGAGTTGCATACAAGTGAGCGGATGGGAAGCGCTTGGTCGGGTCAGAAGCGCCTGTTGCAACGAATGAAGCTTGACCGATCGCCGTCGCCATCACTCGCTCCCCAGCCGGTCACAACGAAAGGCCCCCATGCGCGCTGTGCTCTACACAAAGCCCCTAACGTACTCCCTGACTGAACTCCCTGACCGTGGTCTCGAGCCGGGCGAAGTAAGGCTGGCAGTGTTACGCGTCGGGGTCTGCGGGACTGATCTCCATCTGCTTCAAGGGCATTTCGGTGCACGGTATCCCCGAACACCTGGCCATGAAATTGTGGGGGAGGTCATCGAGGTGACGGAAGGATCCGGCTTCTCGGTGGGAGATCGCGTTGTGGTGGAAGATGGCGTGTACTGCGGCACCTGCGCTGCATGCAAAGCCGGACGCTTCCTGCATTGCACCGACATACGCGCCCTGGGCGTATCACTGCCTGGCGGGGCAGCTGAGCGACTCGTCGTGTCCGCCACCAAGTGCTACTTCATAGGCGATCTTGACCTGGATCGAGCGGTTCTGGCCGAACCGCTCGCTTGCGTCATTCACGCAATGGATAGGTTAGCGATCCCGGCGGGGGCCCGCGTGCTTGTTCTCGGTACTGGGACCGCAGGGCAGCTGCTGGCCGTCATGGCACGCCGGAACGGCGCTTCCGAGGTAACGGTTGCCGGCTCAAGCCCGTTCAAGCTCGGAATAGCGAAAGGACTGGGAGCAGATCGCATCGTGGCGGTAGACCGAAAGCCTAGAGCTATCCAGGAAGCACTCGGACGCATCTCACCAAGGGGCTTCGACGTGGTCATTGACGCCACCGGCGTGGTGTCGATGCTGGAGTCAGCCGTGGAGCTGGCTTCGCTTGGCGGCATGATTCTTGTCTATGGAGTGGCGGGGGCGGCTGACCGGCTCGTGGTAAGTCCGTACGAGGTTTTCAAGCGTGAACTGACGATTATGGGTTCCTACGCGCAAGCGCTCAACATTGGCCGCGCTGTTTCGTATCTGGAGAATTTACCGGAGGATATCAGCCGGCTGGTCACCCATCGGTTTGGACTGGGGGAGTACGGGCTCGCGCTCGAGACCCTGGGTTCCCGCAGTTGCATCAAGGCAGTGGTGTTGCCCAGTAGTTGATTTTCCTTTCGGGCCTAGTGGGCCCCCTGGATCGCGGCCAGTTCACTTTGTGTTGCCTCTGCTTCGGCCGCTCGACGGCGAAGTCCCCACGGAGCGGGAGCGATCACCCAGAGAACGTCTGTCGTCGTGCGTGGGTCTGGGTTGCGCCAACCGTGCGGTTCCCTGGCCCGGAACGTGAGAGTGTCACCTTCCTTCAACTCCACCTCTCCTGTGGCGAAGCTGACGACGAGTCGTCCGCGCTGAACGTGGGCGACCTCGACTTCGGCATCGATCTCATGCAGTTCCCCGCCTGAACCGCCGCCTGGAGGGTAGCTGGCCCGGATGAGCTGAACAATGGCCTCTGAGCTCGGCGTGAGCAGCCATTCGACGACCTCTCCGCCGGCGACCGGAACAAGGGGGAGTACATCATCAGCGCGGACAAGGCTCTCTTCTGCTGCTGTGAAGAGCGATCCGACAGGGAGTGCGAGTGCCTTGCAAATGGCGATCAGCGTAGGCAGCCGCGGCAGCGCCGTGTCGTTCTCAACACGACTGAGGAATGCCCTGCTCAGATTCGTCGCCTGCGCCAGCTGCTCCAGGGTCAGGCCGCTGCCCTTGCGGGCGGCGCGCAACCGAGCGCCTATCTTGAGGTTCTCCACCTCATCCGGTTCCAGATGGCCATAGCCCATCGTTTCATCCATGTCCCAAAGGTTACACCCAGTACAACTTTTGATTGATCTGACGCGCCGGGTGTGGTTACATTGTATGTATCACACGTTAAACTGTGTGTAACAAGTGGAGTATTCAATTGGCAGGTAAGTCATCCCACAGCGATGCGTAGTACCGGCGTCGTGCGAGCGAGATTCAGCCTCTCTGCGCGTCAACGGGGAACCCGCATTCGTTTTCCCTCGCCTCGAAACCGCGGAGATCCGGCTTTAGTCGTGGATTCACATTACCGGGGAATGGATCGAGCGGGAAAAGTAATCAGGAGAATCAACGTGAAAAATAGAATGGCCGTCGCCCGGCGGAGCGCCTGCCGACTGTCGAATGCGCGGCATGGGTATCAGTCGCACTCAATCTATTGGGGCGTGACTGGGGATGCGACAGCCCATGCCGAAGCTTGGACTTTAGCGTCGTCCGTGAGTGAGCTTTTTCCGAGTGATTCCGCGGGCCCGGACCTCCAAGAGCGCTTAGGGCAGCCGGTGCGAAGCAGCGGCCTGGTCTCTCACTCGGCTTCGCCCGTCAGGTACTAATCGCAAGGACGGATGACTGTTCTAGGTGTTGGCATCGCATCTCCCGCGAGCGGCCACTCGGTCGACGTCTTGGGCGGCTGGTTGCTGGCGGGCCAATTAGGCCAATTGGATGGTTTGTGTTGCCTCTGCTTCAGCCGCTCGACGGCGAAGTCCCCACGGAGCGGGAGCGATCACCCAGAGAACGTCTGTCGTCGTGCGTGGGTCTGGGTTGCGCCAACCGTGCGGTTCCTTGGCCCGGAACGTGAGAGTGTCACCTTCCTTCAACTCCACGTCGCCTGTCGCGAAGCTGATGATGAGCCGACCGTGCTGGATGTGGACGACCTCGACTTCGGCATCGAGTTCATGCAGTTCCCCGCCAGAGCCGGCTCCGGGAGGGTAGCTGGCCTGAAGAAGCTGAACATTGGCCTCTGAGCTGGGCGTGAGGAGCCACTCGACGACCTCTCCGCCGGCGATCGGGACGATCGGGAGTCCCTCACCAGCGCGGACAAGGCTCTCTTCTGCTGCTGTGAAGAGCGATCCGACAGGGAGTGCGAGTGCCTTGCAAATGGCGATCAGCGTAGGCAGCCGCGGCAGCGCCGTGTCGTTCTCAACACGACTGAGGAATGCCCTGCTCAGATTCGTCGCCTGCGCCAGCTGCTCCAGGGACAGGGCGCTGCCCTTGCGGGCGGCACGCAACCGAGCGCCGATCCTGATGTCTCCCGCATCCAACTCCACATGGCCATTACCAAGCGTCTCATCCACGTATCAAAGGTTACACCCAGTACAACTTTTGATTGACGTGACGCACGCCATATGGTTGCATTGTATGTAGCACACGTAAAACAGGGTGTAACAAAAGGAGTATTCAAGTGGTAGCTAAGTCATTCCCCAGCGAGGCGCAGTACCGCCGTCGTGCGAGCGAGATTCAGGCCTCCCTCCGGGCCAATGGCATCGACATTCTTGTCGCCTCCGGCCAGGACACGCGACGTTACCTCGGCGGCGTCGACGGGCTGGCAGGGATCCGGCCGCTCTGGCTGGTCCTCCCAGCCAATGGGGAACCCGAATTCGTTTCACCTCGCCTCGAAACCGCGGAGATCCGTTTCCAGTCGTGGATTCCCGTCACCGAGGAATGGATCGAGTGGAATGATCCGGCGTTCCCGTCCCGTACACACCTGGAGGCTCTTAACCGGGTCCTGGAACGGCTCTCCCCGGACAAGACCGCCGTCATCGGAGCCGACTTCTACCAGTCGAGCGCAGCATCAATCGACACGCTGCGCGGGGGCTTTGGAGTTGAACGAGTCAAGGACGTCTCCGATCTGCTGGTCGGCGCGCGCTTGATCAAGGACGAAGGGGTCATCAGCGTCGTCCGCCGCGCTGCGGACATTGCGTTGCACTCCTACAACGCCATCAAGGCTGAGCTGACGCCGGGCATGACGGAATGGGAGGTCTCTAGAATTCACCGCACCTCCGGGATGGACCGCGCGGCCTATTGGCTGAAGGACGAGTGGGAATACACCCCGGTCGGATTCGCTACCCCGCTTATCCAAGCGGGCCGCGATCGGTCTTCCCATGCGCACGGACTCGCCTCGACCCGCGTCATCGAGAACGGCGACATCGTTCAGCTGTGCCTGTGCGGCATGCCCCTCTTCGGCCACAGCGTCGGATTCGACCGTCCGCTGCTTGCCGGCGATAAGGAAATTCCTGCGGACGTCCGCCGAATCATCAACGTAGCTGAGGAAGCCCAAGCGGCTGCTTTGGACGCGATCGCGCCGGGCAAGACCGCCGGCGACGTCCACTCAGCAGCGTTCGCCGTTGTCGAAAAGCACGGCCTCGTTGACGCCCTTCGGCACCGCACGGGTAGAGGACTCGGCAGCTCAGAGCTGGAGTTTCCGGAATTGAAGCACGGGGACAACACCGTGCTCCAGCCGGGGATGATCTTCGCTGTCGAACCTGGCATCTACGCCGAGGGCATCACTTCTGCACGGTTTGGCGATACTGTTCTGGTCACCGACGGTGGGTTCGAGGTGCTCACCGACACCACGGTCGGTCATGACCTATGACAACTATTGATCGGACACGGCCCATGACTATCAGTCGGCCTGCAACCGTCGCCTTTGAAGGCGTCTCACATCAGTACGTACGGGGTGGTCACGCACTCGAAAAGCTCGATCTGCACATCCAGGACGGGGAGTTCTTCGCACTGTTGGGTCCCAGTGGGTCCGGCAAAACGACACTGCTCATGCTGATCGCAGGATTCCTCTCACCTACGACCGGTGAAATCCTCATCGGGCAGGACTCGGTGACCAGCATCGCGCCCAATCGCAGGGACATCGGCATCGTATTCCAGGACTATGCCCTTTTCCCGCACATGACTGTCTGGGAAAACGTCGCCTACCCTTTGCGCGCCCGCCGCGTCCCGAGAAGTGAACAGTCAGCCCGCGTTACGGAAGCACTCCGCCTGGTGCGCCTGTCCGAGAAGGCCAACTCCTACCCTTCCGAGCTTTCCGGAGGACAGAAGCAGCGTGTCGCTCTCGCCCGGGCCATCGTTTTCGGCCCCAGGGTTCTCCTGATGGACGAACCGCTAGGAGCGCTGGACCGCTCGATGCGTGAGGAAATGAAGCACGAGCTGAAGCGATTGCACGCCGAACTCGGCGTGACAGTCGTCTACGTGACCCACGACCAGGGAGAAGCCATGGCCCTGGCCGACCGTGTCGCCGTCATGAAAGATGGGCGACTCATCCAGGTCGGTGCCCCGCCTGAGCTGTACTACCGTCCGGCGAACCGGTTCATCGCGGAGTTCGTAGGCGACTCCACAGTTGTCGAGGCCGAATGGCAGGCCGGGCGCACGAGTATCTGCTCAGCGGCCGTCCCATCGAAAGGATGGGGAGGCGGTGAAGGGCCAATCCTTGTCGCGGTCCAACAGAACCTCGTCACGATCTCACCTGCCAAGGACAAGAACCACGGCGAGGAGACCGGGCTCGAAGGCGAATGTGTGGACGTCATCTTCAACGAGGGACGCTACATAGCAACGTGTCTCTTGGACGACGGCCAAAAGATTCGTGGTGTGGCTGACGATCAGCATCCGCTGGCAAAACCAGGCGCCCGTATGGCCATTTCCTGGCCCGCGCAGGCAGCCACATGTCTTTCACGAGATTGAAACCAGCTAGACGTAGGGCGCGCATCAGCGCGCTCACTCAAACTAACGCAACGAAAGAAAGGAAGGTGCGGACTCGTGATTTCGAAACTTCGAGCACCTAAGCGCCACATTGCAGTGGTCGCAGGTGTCTTGTCACTGTCCTTCGTAATGGCAGGGTGCGGCTCTGATAGTGGAGCCGACAGCTCCGGAGGCGGAAACGTGGTGGTCTCCTCTTACGGAGGATCGTTCCAGCAAGCCCAGCAGACTGCCCTGTTCAACCCCTTCAGCGAGACATCGGGCGTCACCGTCAAAGGCACGGAAGGCACGGGCTTCGATCCCCTCAAGGCACAAGCTGATGCAGGGGACATCAAGTGGGATGTGGTCTCTTTGGAGGGCGCACCGTTTGCGAACGCGGTGAAGAATGGCTTGCTTGAGCCGCTTGACTTCGATCGTATCAAAACGGACGGGATTGCCCCCGAGGTCGTCAATGAATACGGCGTCGGCTACATCCAGTTCAGTACCAACCTTGTATGGGACAAGAGCCGGATTGACACCATGACCCCGAAGCAGTTCTTCGACCCGAGCATCAAGCTGCCCCGATCGCTCCCCGACGTGCCTGAGAGAACACTTGAGTTCGCGCTTATGGGCGACGGTGTGTCACCCGAGGACCTGTATCCCCTCGATGTTGACCGCGCTTTCAAGGTACTGGACCGCATTAAGGACCAGGTTGTCGGGTTCAAGGGTCCGAGCGACTCGCAGTCGTTGATGCAGCAGGGCGATGTCGCCCTATCATTCCAGTCAGCAGGGCGGGCCGAAGACGCTATTAAGGCTGGCGCCAACTGGGGATACTCGTGGGACGGCGCAGTCCGCGACACGGAGTACTGGACAGTCGCCAAGGGAGCGAAGAACGCCGCTGCGGCACAGGACTTCATTGCCTACGCTGTCCAGGCTGAACCGCAGGCAGCGCTTGCGAAGGCGATCCCTTACGGCCCAACGAACACCAATGCATACACAAGTCTCTCTGAAGAGTTGAATGCGAAGCTGCCGACATTCCCGGAGAACGCCAAGAAGGGCGTAACGCTCGATGCGGCGTGGTGGGTGGATAACGTCAGCGACGTCAAGAAGCGATGGGATTCATGGCTGCTTCAATAGCGGCGGGACGGAGCGCGGTGGTCTGGACCGTCGCGCTCCTAGCACCCGCTTTTCTTCTTCTTGCCGGGCTGTACGTCTGGCCCATCCTGCGGATCCTTCCCGAGGCCTTCACGGGCTCAGGGTTTGAGCAGTTCTTCGGATCGCCGGCGTACACCAATGTAACCTGGACGACAGTCCGCATTGCGCTCACAGTTGCCGTGATTACCCTCCTCGTCGGATATCCGGCGGCGTGGATGATTGCCACCCGTTCGGGATGGCAAAGGATGCTACTCGTAGTCGCGGTGATCGTTCCGTTCCTCACCAGCAGCCTTGTTCGTACCTTCAGCTGGATGGCCATGCTCGGTAGCAACGGTCTGATCAGCAACCTGCTTCGTGCACTGGGAATCACAGATAAACCAACTTCATTCCTCTTCACGGACTTCGCAGTCGTGATCGCGCTGGTCCACGTTTCCCTGCCTCTGATGACGTTCTCCCTCGTCGCTGTCATGCGCCGCATTCCCCCGGAAGTGATGGGGGTAAGCGAGGCGCTCGGCTCGTCCAAGCTCCGCACGATGTTTCGGGTGGTGTTGCCGCAGACGCTACCGGGTGTGACCTCGGGTCTCATCGTCGTGACGCTGTTCGCGATGGCAAGCTTCATCGCACCCGCTATTCTCGGTGGCACGTCCCAGACGATGCTCGCCCAGTTGATCCAGGCAACTATTGAGACGGGTTCGAACCGCTCGTTCGCCGCTGCGCTCAGTCTTGTGCTGGCTTTCATTGCCGCCGCGGCCGTGGGTGTGATCTGGCTGGTCATGTGGCTGCTCAGGCGTCGCTACAAGCGAACGCCGCAGATGCACGGTAAGCCTCAGGAAGGCGCTTTGTCTCCGGTGGTTCGAAGAGGACAGTCAAGCGCAAACGTTGAGCGCCGAGTCTGGAAGGCGTCCTATGGCGTCTATTTCGTCGCCATCGTTATGTTTAGCCTGGCGCCGATGGTTATCCTCGTTCCAATCGCTTTCACCTCCGGAACCGTGTTGGTCTTCCCAACCCCTGGCTTCTCAACACAGTGGTTCGAGGCCGTGCTCGCTCCCGACTGGGTGAACGCTGCCTTGACGAGCCTGCGCATCGCAGTCATAGCGGCCGTGATTGCTGTCGCCGTCGCGACGTTGACCGTTCTGGCGACTGCGAAGACCAAGCTAATGGCGAGAGCCGCAGACCAAGGGATGCTCCTGCCGATGACGGTTCCCACCGTGGTCTTCGCTCTCGGCGCCTACGTCACCTTTGTCCGGCTCGGCCTGGTGGACACCGAACTCGGTCTCGTCCTGGCGCAAACCGTTCTAGCGCTGCCAATCTGCTATCTGGTTATCGCCGCGGGATACACCAGCACTGAAGTGCAGCTCGAGGACGCGGCGCTGAGCCTCGGCGCGTCCAAAGTCCGTGCCATCGCGACGATAGTCGTTCCGCTGATGCTGCCGGCACTGGCCGTAGCCATGCTCATGGGTGTTCTCATGTCCTTTGATGAATCGGTTGCATCGATCTTCCTTAGCGGCCTGGATGTCACTACTCTGCCCAGAAAGCTGTGGAGCGGCATCCGCTTCAGCACCAGCCCCGACGTCGCCGCAGCCGCAGTGGGTGTTCTTGGGTTCGGCCTGGTCATGATCGCCCTCACCGTGGGCCTCTACACCTTACTGAACCGCCGGCAGAGGCGGTCAGTGATCCCCTTCCCTACCACCTCAACGGAGGAAAATTGACAACGTACGATGCGGACGTCGCGGTCGTGGGGCTCGGAGCCCTGGGATCGATGACCCTGTGGCGCCTCGCTTCCCGAGGAGTCAACGTCATTGGCGTCGAGCAATTCGGCATCGCCCACGACCTCGGATCGTCCCATGGAAGCACCCGACTGTTCCGGCTCGCCTGCTTCGAACATCCCGATTTGGGATCGATGGCTTTCCACGCCCTCGACCTATGGCGCGAACTTGAGGAGATATCCGGGACCGAACTGCTCACGCTGACGGGGGGCGTAATGATCGGGCCCCAGGACAGCGAGCTGATTGTCGGAACACGTCAGGCAGCGGCGAACGCTGGCGCCAGCGTTGAAGAGCTGAGCCGGGAGGAGCTGGCACAGCGATTCCCGGTGTTCGCGAACACGGACCCTTCGTACGTGGGACTATGGGACCCGAACGCTGGCGTCCTGCGACCGGAAGCCAGTATCACGGCGGCGATCAACGCCGCCAAAGCGCGCGGAGCGCAAGTGTTGGACCGCACGAAGGTCACTGCCATCACTGAGACTACCGACGGTGTTGAAATCCGCACCGAGGACCGGGTCATCCGCGCCCGTTCGGTCGTTGTGGCGGCCGGGCCCTGGATATCCAAGTTGCTGGATCTGCCCCACCTTACGCCCATGCGCACCATCATGACGTGGTTCCGTCCCACCGAAGCTGCCCTCGACGTGGACCGGCTGCCCGTGTTCATCCGCCACATCGATGACCAACGGACTATCTGGGGACACGGTGGTATCGACGGTCTTCCAATCAAGGTGGGAGCACCCGATAACGAGTTCAACATCAGGCCGACCGATCCGGACACCATCGACCGCGAACTCTCCGACGGAGATGTAGCGGGCGCACGCGATGTCGTCCGGCAGTACTTCCACGGCATCGACCCCGAACCGGCGGAATCGTACACATGCATGATCACCTTCAGCCCGGACCTCCAATTCGTACTGGGACCACGGGAACCCGGGAGCAAGGTGATTATCGCCGGCGGCTGCAGCGGCCACGCGTTTAAGCACGCCTCCGCCATCGGGGACTTCCTCGCCGGATCCGCACTCGGCGAACCTCCCTCCCTGCGCCACCAGTTCGTCTCGCCCGAACGATTCCTTTTTGCAACCCAAAACACGTACAACAATCAACAGAAAGCTGAAAATTAATGGTCAACATCACCAAAATCAAGTCAGGAAGCCCCTACGAAGAGACCGAGAGCTACTCCCGGATCGTCGCTGTGGGCGACTGGGTCATGGTCTCCAACACTGCCGGGGTCGACTACGCGACCCAGGTCTTCGCGGACACTGCAGTGGAACAGACCCAGCAGGCCCTGCGCACCATTGAGAAAGCACTCAAAGCGGCGGACTCGTCCATGGAAGACGTGGTCTTTTCCCGCATCACGATCCCGAATCCCGACGAGGCAGAAGCCGTTATGGCGGAGATCGGGCGGGCTTTCAAAGGCATTGACCCCGCCAGGACCGTCACCTGCAGCCCACTCGGAGGCCCGCAGTACAAGGTAGAGGTCGAGGTCACCGCCTACCGTGGAGCTGGGGCGGCACCCCAGAACCACATCCAGATTCAGCTCTAACTACTGGGCCGGGGATGATCGGTCAGAACCCCACACACGGCCATGATGACGGACGGTGAAGGCGGTCAGTCGATCTGACCGCACTATCCGGGATCGCATCGGTCGGCCGCGAGAATATGGTAAGCACCTCGAATACCGTCTGACGTAAGTGTCCCGCCCGGCAGCATCCCCCACGGTGTGTCGCCGCCTTCCCCGACGGCCAGGTGTGCGGGGCCGTCCTGCGCTCCTACCCCG